>DRPG01000514.1 GCA_011376105.1 Deltaproteobacteria bacterium | reverse complement strand
GGCGGAGGCGGCTCAGGTGCGCACCCTCCTTGGCGATCCGCTACCCCAGCCGGCCGCCGTACCCCAGCTCCCGGCGGCCTATGGCTATCCGGTGGCCCCCAGCGCTCCGGTGGCTCCCAGCGCACCCCAGGCTGCCTCCATGGTCCCCCGGGCTCCGGTGCAGCAGCTCGCTCCGGTGGCTCCAGTGGCCCCGGTGGCCCCGGCGGCTCCGGTGGCCCCGGTGCAGCAGGTAGCTCCGGTGGCTCCGGTGGCCCCGGTGGCTCCAGTGGCTCCGGTGGCTCCGGTGCAGCAGGTGGCTCCAGTGGCCCCGGTGGCTCCGGTGGCCCCGGTGGCTCCGGTGCAGCAGGTAGCTCCGGTGGCCCCAGTGGCTCCAGTGGCTCCAGTGGCTCCGGTGGCCCCGGTGCAGCAGGTAGCTCCGGTGGCCCCGGTGGCTCCAGTGGCTCCGGTGGCCCCGGTGCAGCAGGTAGCTCCGGTGGCTCCGGTGGCCCCGGCGGCTCCGGCGGCTCCGGTACGGCGCGCTCCGGTGGCCCCGGTACGGCGCGCTCCGGCGGCTCCGGTGGCCCCGGTGGCTCCGGTGGCTCCGGTGGCTCCGGCGGCTCCGGCGGCCCCGGCGGCTCCGGCGGCTCCGGTGGCTCCGGCGGCTCCGGCGGCTCCGGCGGCCCCGGTGGCCCCCAGCGCTCCGCTGCGCTGATCACCAGCGGCGGTCGGCCCGGGCTGAGGCGCCGCGGGCTCGTCCTCAGGCTTGGTCCGGGGATCGGGGGGGTGGGTCCACCTGACGGGGGGCCTGCCGAGCGGGCCTGTGGATGCCTGGGCCGGGCTGTGTGGGCGTAGGCCTCAGCGCAGGCCGGAGCCGAACAGCAGCCAGGCCCGCCCCCGCTCGCGGTCTCCGTCCACCCTGGCGGTGTAGGAGCCCACGATCATGTCGGGGACGCCGTCGCCGTCGACGTCCCCCGCTGCTGCGACCGCGCTGCCCAGCCGATCGTTGCTCAGGCCCGAGTGGCCGTAGACCGCTACATCCTTGCGGGTGGCGAGCTCGTGCACGCCACCGGCCAGGGGCCCGAAGACGACGTAGGCGGCTCCTCCGGCGAAGCCCAGCTTGTCGGTCTTGTGGCGATCGGCACCGATCAGCAGGTCGTCGAACCCGTCGCAGTCTAGATCGCCGGGGATGGAGACGGCCTGACCCAGGCGATCGCCCTCCACCTCGCCGATCAGGGTGATCTCGTTGGCCAGGGGGTGGGCCCCTGCGGTGCCCAGCTGGGCCATCCGGGCTGCGGTGACCAGGAACGCGCGGCCCGGGGAGGGGGCCGACTGGAGATCGGCGCGGGCCCCGATCAGCACGTCGTCGAGCCCGTCTCCATCGACGTCGCCGCCTCCGGCCACGGACGAGCCCGCCAGCTCCCCGGGCTCGGAGCCCACGAAGGTCCAGCCCTTCTCCTCGAAGAAGCCATCGGTGATCTCGGGATCTCCTTGGACGATGTAGGCCCGGCCGGTGCGGTTGTCGGCCTTCAGGGCGGAGACGATCATCTCCTGCAGGCCGTCTCCGTCGACGTCGCCGGCGCCCTGGAGCTCGGAGCCGGCCTGATCGCCGTTGGCGCCCAGCAGCCAGGCCTGGGCCTCCTCCCAGATGCTCTGCTCCTCGCCCCCGAGCTGTAGCGCCCTGCCACGGACCAGGTAGACCGAGCCGCGCTGCTGTGCGCCGTACATCGGGCCTCCGACCGCGAGGTAGTTGTCGCCCGCTCCTCCAAAGGACTCGAGGCCGGTGACCCAGAAGCCGACCGCCGCGCTCTCTTCGGTGCCAGCGTAGATGGTGACCACCTCGCTCAAGATCTGGGGCCCCAGCGCGGGGGTGTTGCCTCCGGGCACGACATAGACCGCGCCTCCGTTTGCTGCGATCCCGTCGTGGTTCTTGGCGCCCAGCAACAGATCCGAGTCGCCATCGCTGTCGAAGTCGACGCTCGAGACCGAGACCCCGAGCCGATCATTCTCGATCTCGCCGTCGTAGCGGATCGCCACCTCCCCCAGGGAGAGGTGATCGGACCCGCGCTCGGCCAGCGTGCTGGAGAGGACCAGGTAGGCGCTGCCCCTTGAGTCGAGGGCCCGGCTGGCTCCGATCAGCAGATCCGATCGTCCGTCGCCGTCGAAGTCCCCCGCGCTGCTCACCGAGATGCCCGCGTTGTCGAGGGCTGCCTCTCCCTCCAGGGCCACCGCGTGCTGCCCCAGGCGGTACGAGGCGTCGAGCCTCGGGTGGCACTCCGCGGGGGAGCCGCTGCAGTCCTGATCGATGCCGTCGCCACAGATCTCGCAGGCTCCGGGGTAGATGCCCGGGTCTCCGTCGTCGCAGTCGGTGCCCTCCGCCACGCCCGGGGCGGGCTGCGGTGACCCCCACCCGTCTCCGTCGGCGTCCTTCATGCACAGGGTTGGATCCTCGGCCCAGGCGGCCCCGGGGAACGCTGAGCGGTCGTCGTCGTCGCAGTCGGTCCCGGCGATCGCCTCGGCGGAGGTCGGCAGGCTCGCCCCCCACCCGTCTCCGTCGGCGTCCTCCATGCACAGGGTTGGATCCTCGGCCCAGGCGGCCCCGGGGAACGCTGAGCGGTTGTCGTCGTCGCAGTCGGTCCCGGCCTCCCAGCCGTCTCCGTCTCGATCCTGGGGGGATCGGGACAGCTCGTCCTGTCGGGCACAGTACAGGGACACGTTGATCAGCCCAAGGCCCCCTCTTGGCTCGTCGCACAGCCCCTCGATGGATCCACACCCGATCGCAGCTAGCCACAGCAGGACCCACTGATCTGTTGTGTGCACGCCGCCCCCTCCTGCATCCCTACCATGTGCGGAGAACGGGACGGTGGCAACGAGCTGCTGCCCGAAGCGAGGCTGGGATCAGACAAAGGCCAGCTTGTGCGATGGCTTGCGGGATCAGCCGGGGGGCGGTGGGGGGATATCGAAGAACGGTGCTCCTCAAGCGTAGGGTCTCCCAGGGGCGATATATCCTTCGCCTGAGGAGGTCCCTGTGGATCGAGCGTACCTGTTTGCCCTGTTGATGGCCATCTTCCCCATGAGCTGCGATCAGCTGGGGATCGATACAGAGGACGGCAAGGTGGTCGCGAGGTTCTCCTCCGAGAAGATCCCGCTGCTGCCGGTCGGGTTCCCGGTGTACCCCAAGGCGTTCTCCGCCGACGCCCTGGGGATCCTGATCGACGAGACCCTGGCCCAGGTGACCTACCAGGGCGCGGTGGACAGCTTTGCCGGCGACGTGTGCGCCTCGATCCTCGGCGTCTCCGTCTGCCTCGACGAGCTGCTGAGCGCGGCTGACTATGGCCTGATCGACGACGCGATCAACACTGAGATCCCTCAGATCCAGGCCTGGGCGGGCGATCAGCTCTCCGGGCAGCTGCGGTTCTACAACCCTGGCCCGCTGGGGGTCGGGGTGAGCGAGCAGATCAGCCGCACCGTCGGCAGCGTGGTCAAGTTCGACGACATCCAGGTGACGATGAAGGTCCGCAACCGCACCGACGAGCTGTGGGGGGTGCCGATCCGGTTCTCCCTGTTCATGGGGGACAGCTCCGGGGTGATGGGTCGGACCGCGCTGTTGAAGAGCGCAGACGCCGATCCGGCCGAGCCATACACCTTCGTGGTGCAGCCGGGGGAGGCCGCCTCGCTGGTGCTGGACGCACCAGATCTGGTCGACGCCCTCAACAACTTCCGCAGCCTGTCGATCGACTACGACGCGGTGGTGGAGGTCGGCGATCTCCAGCCCGACAGCTTCCAGAGCTGGCTCGGCCTGGGCCGGGCCGACAACGACGGCAACGGTGTGGCTGACGAGCTCGCGACCTGGGGGCTGGTGTTCGAGGAGCTGTCGATCACGGTCGGGGGCCGGGGGGAGCTCGACATCCCGGTG
The DNA here is from genome assembly GCA_011376105.1 of Deltaproteobacteria bacterium. Taxonomy (GTDB): domain Bacteria; phylum Myxococcota_A; class UBA796; order UBA796; genus DRPG01. The sequence goes on along the minus strand of DRPG01000514.1, from coordinate 4,446 downwards.
GACTTCCCCGACTGGATGACCGATCTGGTCCCTGAGTAGCCCCCGGCCCCCGGCCCCCGGGCTACCCCAGCGGCAGCGTCACCGACGAGGCGCGGCCGACCTCGCAGTACAGCCGGGATCGCCAGGGTCGGTACACCGGGACGACATAGTCGGGGTGTTGATCGCAGACCACGACCCGCAGCCGGTGGCCCGCAGCGACGCGGTGAGCGATCGCCCGGGCGGTGATCTCACAGCGCCGGTGGGCGCCGGGGGTGGCGGTGCAGAACCCCTGGTGGCCCCGGGTGATCAGCGTGCTGGAGCCATCCGGAGCGACGTCGTGCAGCTCGGCGTGGATCTGGCCAAAGGGACGGCTGGGCAGGGTGTAGAGCTGGAACCGGGGCGCTCCGAGCAGATCGAGGTCGTGGGTGAGGATCGGGCCGTCGAAACAAGCCTCCTGCCGGGGCCATGCCTCCCGTGAGCCGACCAGATCGTGGTGCAGGGCCACGGATAGGGTGTAGGCCGGGTCCCGGGGGGTGTGATCGATGTTCTTGTTGGCCGCGGGCGCGGTCGGCGCAGCCTCGCTCAGGGTGTCGTCGACCGACAGGTACAGGGTGTGCTCCTGCCCACCCCCGATCCGATCGGTGCCGTGGTGGGTCCAGCCGGGGCGGCGGACGTAGGTGATCGAGGGCTCGTCGAGGATCCCGGTGTCGTCCCCCCGCAGCCAGTGGCTGAGCCAGCGGTCTATCAGGTCCACGCGGGCGGCCGCGACGCTGTCCTCGTCCTGGCCGTCGTGGCCCCCACCCCCGAGCACCAGCCGCCTCGGGACGTCCAGCGCCCCGAACATCTTGATCAGATCGTTGGCGGGCATCCCGACGTCGTGCCAGCCGTGCACACACAGCACCGGGGCTTGGATCCGATCGGTGAACCGGATCGGGGACATGGGCGCGAGCCAGGCACGGAGCCGATCCCAGGCTCCGTCGATCGCCCACCGTCGGGCGAGCCCCTGCAGGCCCGCGCTCACCACCCGCCTCCGCATGGTGCGGGTGAAGAACCAGGTGGACAGGGCGCCGTCGGGGACCGCAAAGTCGGCGTAGTCCACGAAGATGTTCTCGGGCACCACGGTGGCGACCTGGGGGCAGTGGGCCGCGGCCATCCAGCTGTGCCAGCCCCCCTGGGAGCTGCCGCAGACCGCGAGCCGCTCGGGGTGGATCGGCAGCTCCCGCAGGGCGGTGTCCACCACCACCTGGAGATCGAAGATCTCCTGGGCGCCGAGGTGAAACGACTGCCCCTCGCTGCCGCCCTGGCCCCGGACGCTGTAGCACAGCGTGACGTAGCCCTCCCCCGCCAGCCGACGCCCCCGGGGCAGGGTGCTGGCCTTGCTGCCGTCCTCACCGTGGCCATGCACCAGGATCACCGCTGGCCAGCCCCCGGGGGGGACCGCCCCGTCGGGCAGGCACACCGACGCGTCCAGCTGGATCCCGTCGTTCATCGTGAGCCAGCGTGCGTCTTCCCTCATGGCTTGTCTCCGCGATACAGGTAGACCGGGCTGGACCACGCCTGGTGACCGTCCTCCAGGGTGACGCAGGCCCACAGGGGCGTGTCCCCCTGCTCCAGCAGCGTGGCGGGGACGCGGATCCGGACGTGGCGGTGGGGGTTGTCGTCGGGCAGGCGCTGCAGTGACAGGGCCATGTCTAGCCCGCCGGCGCTGGCCTCGATCGGCTCGGAACCCAGCTGATCCACCGCCACGCTCAGCTCAGCGTGCTCGGTGTGGAGCTGCAGCCGGGCGTCGGGGGTGAGCTCCTGTAGCCTGACGTCCAGGCCCCCGAAGTTGCCGGTGGTCACCGCCTGCCAGCTCAGTCGATCGGGGGCGTGCTCCAGGGTGTGATCTGGGTTGAAGGCGTTGATCCGGGTGACCCGCCCAAAGCGGGCGCCGGTGATCGTGGCGTGGCCGTCCCAGCGGACCTGTCGGCCCCGGCCCCGGTAACGCGCACCCCGCCAGCGTATCCCGATCCGCTGGCCCAGCGTGTCTTCTCCATAGGGCCGGTGGTGGTGCACGGCCTCGGGGCCCCTGCGGAGCTCCACCCACGCGATCGGGGCTGCGGCGCGGACCTCGATCTCGACCTCGATCCCGCGACGATCGGTCTCGGCGATGGAGCCCATCGGCAGCCGCCGGCCGTCGGGCAGCACCACGGTGACCTCGAGCTCCAGCCGGGCCCCGGTGGTCCCGTAGGTGCGTCGGGCCCGGATGCAGTCGAAGATCGCGTCACGGGTCAGCTCCGGCACCGAGAAGCAGGTCAGCCCACCGTAGGCACCAAAGGTGGCGGCGCCGGGGTGGCTGGCCCCGGGGCGGCCCTTGTGGCCGTCGGAGTTGGCCACGACCCCCACCCGGTGGCCTAGGGCGAACGCGTCGTGCAGCAGCCACTCGAAGGTGCCCCAGGCCGAGTGGATCTCGATCGCGCGCTCCAGCGTCTCGTCGTGGGCAAAGGCGAGATCGGCCCACCGCCCCCCGACGTGGGCGTAGATCACGCAGTCCTCACCGGCCAGGGCCTCGAACAGCTCCTCCGCGGTGGTGCAGTCGGTGTCCAGATCCGAGCGATCCAGCAGCAGGGCGTGGGAAGAGCGATACAGCGGACCACCCTCGTCGCGGAAGTAGACGTTGCGATCGCCCCCCACCGCGGTGTTGCCGCTCCACTCGTAGCCGAGCAGGGTCACGAAGCGACCGGGCTCGTTTGCTGCGGCGATCAGCTCGCCGAGGTGATCCCAGAACTCGTTGGTGATCTGGAAGTCGTTGCCCTGGTGGGAGCAGACATCGAGGAACGCCAGCTCCCGGGCGAAGCGCAGGTAGGCGCCGGCCGAGTTGATCCCGACTGTCTCTCCGCTCTGGCCGTGCAGATCCCCCCAGACGTGGCGCAGCTGCCCCTCGACGATCCGCAGCGGGTTGCTGGTGCACAGCGTCTGCCCGTCCTCGTCCAGGACGACGATCCGCAGCACGCCCTCGCCCGAGCAGGTCAGCCCCTCGAGGGTCGTGGCCCTGGCGCCGGGCTTGATCGCGATGGACGGTGGGAGCCCGTCGATCCCGACGTCGCCCTCCACCTGCAGGTGCAGCTCCCCCGACACCCGATCCGTGGGGTTCCCATAGGCGTCCTCGGCCCGGATCCCCAGCCGGAAGGGTTGATCCACCGGCCAGCGGGTGGGGAGCACCGCCACCCAGCGATGGACCGGGCCGGGCCCGATCTCGACGAAGAGCCGATCGGGCACCTCGACAAAGTGCTGGGTGGCGCAGGGATCCACCAAGAGTCGGAGCTCCCAGGCCTCCTCGCAGAACGTCTGCAGCCGGATGGACAGGGTGAGCGTGACGGTGTCCCCCTCCCGCAGGCAGCCCTCGACGACCTGCACCGTCAGCGCCTTGAACCAGGGCCGCGCGTTGCCGTAGGCCTCGAACCGGGCCCGGAAGGCACAGGGGCGGCTGGCCGTGATCTGGACGTGGTTGGGCTCGGAGGGGTTCTCGAGCTGCCAGGCGCCCCCGTCTGCGGGGAAACGCATCACGACCTTGAAGGCCCCCCGATCGTCGAGGCCGTGGTGACCGACGGTGTAGGTCAGCCTCAGGACCGCGTCCGAGCGGACCTCGAGGGGCCCCCCGGGCTCGAGGCGGACCGATCCGAGGCGCCTCGGATCTCCGGTGGGGGAGACGGCGGCGTCGGCAAAGCCGACGAGGGCAGGATCGACGGGGGTAGCCATGGCGCAGAGCATACTCTGGATCCCCGGGGGCTCGTCCCGGGCGCACTCCGCCCCGGGACACCGCCGCTCCGGGCCCCGGAGGGGTCCGCCCTGATGGAGCCGATCGGACGGAGACGAGCCGGATCAGCTCGTGCGTCGGTGGCCCGACGTTGCCACCCGGGGCACCGCACGACAGGATGGATCCAGGGAGTCCGGGTGAACCAGCGCATGTTCGTGGCCTTGGGGGGAGCAGCGACCCTGCTCTCAGCGCTCGTCGCCTGGGGGATCAGCGCCGGCCTGGCCCGCGCCGTGGCTCTACGACCCGACGCGGTGACCTCGCTCGGGGAGCGCTCCAGCGCCCCCGATCCCCTGGGGACCCCCGGGGGGCGCCCCCCCACACAGCGCACCCGGATCCTCAGCTCAGACGCCTACCTCGACGGGATCATGCGGCGGAACCTGTTCGACGTGGAGATCATCGCCACCTGGGCGCCGGAGCCCGAGGATGATGCCGATCAGGAGATGATCTCTGAGCTGGAGGTCGAGCTGATCGGTACCGCGGTGACCGAGCCCCTCTCCTTGAGCTCCGCGGTGATCCGCCACACCGAAGACGAGCTGGTCCGGGGCTACTCCCTGGGAGACAAGCTCTTCGATCGGGAGATCGTCTCGATCGAGCCCCGCCGGGTCACCCTGCGCAGGCCCGATGGCGGGCTCGAGATCCTGCAGATCGAAGGGGAGTCGATCGAGCGGGCC
>DRPG01000513.1 GCA_011376105.1 Deltaproteobacteria bacterium | reverse complement strand
TCGAGAGCCCCTCCGGCGACAGCGCGGTCAGGTGACGCTCTAGGGCCTGGGTGTGGTAGTCGCGGTGCACCGACAACATGACGTGCTGGCCGGTGAGCAGCTCGTACAGCACGATCCCCAGGCTGTAGATGTCGCAGCTCGGCTTGTCGTCGTGCCCGTCGAGGCGCTCGGGCGCGAGGTAGCCCCGGGCGCCGAGCACCATCGACAGGGTCTTGGCCTCCTTGCCCTCGAAGTCCCCCCGCGCGATCCCGAAGTCGACCACCTTGACCACCCCATCCACCGACAGCAGCAGGTTGGACGGCTTGATGTCGCGGTGGATGATCCGCATCGGCTCGTGGCCACGGGTGGGCAGGGCGTGGTAGGCGGCGCCGAGGGCCAGCGTGACCTGACGGACGATCTCGATCGCGATCGGCAGGGGCAGGCCCCGCCGCCGTGGCTCCAGGATCGCCTCCAGGGACAGGCCACGCACCCACTCCATCACCAGCACCGGCCGATCCTCAAGGTACAGCAGCTGGCCGACCTGCACGATCCCCGGGTGGTGGAGCTGGGAGAGCATCGCTGCCTCGTCCCGGGTGCGGGCGATCACCCGGGGCCGGTGGAGGTGGGCCTCCTTGAGCACCTTTAGGGCGACCAGGGTGCCACGATCGAGGTCCCGGACCACACAGACCGTGCCAAAGGTCCCCGCGGCGGCGATCTCTAGGAGCTTGTAGGCCGGTGTGCCGCTGCTCATTTGATCCGGTAGCCCCCCATCTCGTTGTTGAAGATCCAGGCGACGACCTCTCCGATCTCAAAGGACGCAGGGAGGTAGGTCTCGTGGCTCGCTGCCGCGGAGCCTGCGTCGCGGAGCTCGGCGCGGGCGGTGGACATCGATCGGAGCCGGGCCAGCCAGACCGCGCCGTTGGCCGGGCGCAGATCGATCCACCCCTTTTGGGCCCAGGAGTCCACCTGTGCTGGATCGTCGAGGGGGACCGAGGTGTCTCGACCTGACAGCTCGGGCACGTTGATCCTCGGGCCCCGGAGCAGGGTCTTACCGTCGGAGGCCAGGATCGGGATCCCGATGCTGGGGGCCAGGGTGCGGACCTTGCTGATCTCGAGCTGCTCGGACAGATCCGCCGCGACGGACCGGGGCGTGCGGGGCCCGTCGGGCCCGTCGAGGGTGGCCGCCAGGGTCTGGTAGCGCTCCTTGAGGAGCTGGGCCTCGAACAGCAGCTTGGACAGCTCGGGGGGCCCCAGCCGGCCCAGGGCGATGGAGGGCAGCCCCGAAGCCTCCTCCTCCTGTGCGAGATCGTGCAGGGCGGCCTCCCGCACCAGGCCGGCCTTGTAGGATGGGTTGAGCACCGCGCTGTCGATCGCGCTGATCACGTCCTTGCCAGTGTTTGCCCCTCGGATCTCGTGGACGACCACCCTCGCGATCTCCTCGGGGGTGATGTACTCCATCTGCCCAAGGGCGGTGATCGCGGCGAACTCACCCCGGGTGAACACGCCGTTCTCGCCGGTGTCGACGATGGACAGCAGCAGGTCGCCGGTGTGGGTGTAGTCCGCCTCAGGCTCCTTGAGCCGTAGCTCCCCCGCCACAGCGACCGAGGTGGGCTCGAACAGCCTACCGTTGCCGTGGCGATCGGTGACGGGCAGGGTGCGCACGCCGCGGTAGCCGATCATCGCCGCGGGCTTGACCTCCTTGACGATGGGTGCGTTGGGCGTGCGCGCCAGCAGAAACAGCAGCCCAGTGTGGCCAAAGGCTGCCTCGGTCTTGGCGAGGAGCACCTTGCTGGGCTTGTCCTCGGAGTGGGTGTAGGGGATGTTCAGCCCCATGCCCCCCGTGCCGGTGGTGCCGACCTTCAGGTACACCCGACACCCGTGCTCGCTGGTCGCGCGGTGCACGAAGCGGACGTGTCGGATCAGCTGAGGGACGGACTGAGACAACAGGAAGTGCTCCAGATCTTCCGTACCCTTCGGATCGAAGCCACCCTCGCTGGAGTCCATCCACGACAGCACCTTCGAGGCACCCTCAAAGACGTTCTGGTAGGACAGCCCCGTGGCCGTGTTCACACAGTCCACGATCACCTGGGGCCGGTGGGTGCTGATCAACACCACCAGATGGTTGAGGGGGTAGGCGGTCTCGAAGTCGCCGTACAGCCACTCGAGCATCCTCCGTCGGGTCGCCGGATCCGACAGCACCTCCCGGCGGTGGGCGCTCGCCAGATCGGTGGGCACGAACAGGTTGCCCCAGGCCGGCACCAGCTCCGCACGGTCGTCGCCGAGCTCGGTGCGCAGGCGCTGCACCGCGGCCTCTGCCTCAGCCCGGAGCAGGGACGCGACCACCAGTCGCCTGGGCTCTAGATCCGCAAGGATCCTCCGACACACCTGCAGGCCCACCAGGCCTGCGCCACCCAGGATCAAGTAGTCATGGAACATCCGTCACCCCGCATCACAGAGGCTCCCTCATACCCGACCCCCGAGAGGTTGCTACGGGGTGTGGGCCGCTGCGGGGCCGCTGCAGGGCCGCTGCAGGGCCGCTGCGGGGCGGAGGCTCGCCTCAGGGCAGGGGCATCGCGACGAACTGCTGAGCGTCGTCCCGCAGCACCAGGAGGAAGGCCGAGCCTGTGGTGCGGGCCAGGATCCGCTCGATGTCCTTGGGCTCGTCCACCGGGCGGCGGTTCACCTCGATGATGATGTCGCCGGGCTGCAGGCGGCCATAAGCCGGCGAGCTCCGGGCGATCCGCTCGACCAGTACGCCCTTGCGCACGCCCACGTCTGCGGCGATCGCCGGCGACAGCGGCGCGAGGGTCAACCCCAGCGCCGAGACCGTATCTCCGCTGTGGGGCACGGACAGGGGGGCTGGGCCCGGGCGGACCTCGTCGACGGGGCGCTCGGTGAGCACGATCCGGAGGTGCTGACGCTTCTGATCCCGCTCGATCTCGAGCTGGACCCGCTCACCCGGGCGCTTGCCCGAGATCGCGGAGATCAGATCGGTCTCGGTCTCGATGGGGGCGCCGTCGACCCCCACCACCACATCTCCGGTCTTCAGCCCGAACTGGGACGCGGGGGTGTCCTCGAACACGTTGGCCACCACCGCCCCGGTGGTGGCCTCCACCCCGAGGGCGCGCTTCAGATCGGCGTCCAAGGTCTGGGGCTGGACCCCGAGGAAGCCCCGAGCCACCCGACCGTGGGTCTTCAGATCCTCGAGCACGCTCTGGACCAGCGCCGAGGGGATGGAGAACCCCACCGTGTTGGCGCCGGCGATGATCGCGGTGTTCATGCCCACGACCCGCCCCTCCAGATCGAACAGAGGCCCCCCCGAGTTGCCCTGGTTGATCGCCGCGTCGGTCTGGATGAAGTCCTCGCGACCGAAGACGTCGTGGCCCAACACCCGGCCCTTGCCCGACACGATCCCAGAGGTCGCGGTGGTGCCCAGACCCAGCGCGTTGCCCATGGCCAGGACCCAGTCTCCGACCTGTAGATCGTCGCTGTCGCCGAGCTGCAGCGAGGGCCAGTCGCGATCGGTGGGTAGCTGCAGCAGCGCGATGTCCATCGCTGCGTCGCTGCCGATCGGGGTGGCGGAGGTCTTCGTGCCGTCGTGGAGCACGATCGTGATCTCGTCTGCGTTGGCGATCACGTGGTGGTTGGTCAGCATCAGGCCCGAGGGATCGATGATGAAGCCGCTGCCCTCGCCCGAGGGGTGGGGTACGTCCTCTGGAGCGAGCCCGAGCATCTCGAGCATCTCGAGCATATGCGATGGGATCTCGGTCAGATCCGCCTTCGAGCTGATCTCGATCGTGACCACCGCAGGCTGAACGGCCTCCACCAGCGGAGCAAACGAACGAAGAGGATTATAGGTCGCCTCGGGGTCTGCTACCGGCGTCGGGGGGACGACCGGCTTCGCCTGAGCCAGGGCACTGAGCAACATCAGGTTGTGCATGGGCGGTCCTCCGGACTTGGGTCCGCGACACAGACCCACTCTCTTGGATCGGTGTCTCCTTCCCAGGAAAGGGTCAACACTCGTTTGGTCAAGAGGTGTCGGTGAGGCTGTCTGCTGCAGGGATCGAGCTCGACGCTGTGTCTGTCGGAGGCCTGGAGACGTGCATCCAGGTGCCGTCGTGGAGGCTGGCCTTCGATCTGGGGAGGTGCCCGCCCTCCGCAGCTCGGCAGCGCACCGTGTGCTTCACCCACGCCCACATCGATCACATGGGAGGGATCGCCACCCACCTCGGGCTGAGGGATCTCTGGCGGATGCCCCCAGCGCGCTACCTCGTCCCCGGGGAGTACCTCGAGGACGTGCAGGCGCTGCTGGCGCTGTGGCGCAGGCTGGATCGCTCCGAGCTGCCGGCAGAGATCGTGCCGGTGGCCCCCGGGGACGTGATCGAGCTGGGGCGGGGGCGCCGCGTCCACGTCTTCCGATCCTTCCACCGGATCCCCACCGTGGGCTACGCGCTGGAGCGCACCCGCCAGAAGCTCCGGGCCGAGCTGGTCGGGCTGCCCGGGGAGCAGATCGGGGCGATGCGAGCCGCGGGGGAGGTGATCACCGAGGAGGTCTGCGGGATCGAGGTGGCGTTCTGTGGAGACACCACCGCCGCGGTGATCGATCGGGAGCCCCTGGTGCGGCGGGCGAAGGTGCTGGTGCTCGAGTGCACCTTCCTCGACGAGCCGGGCTCCCACGAGCGCGCGCTGCGCAGCGGTCACGTCGATCTGGGCGCCATCGCCGAGCGGGCCGAGCTGCTCGAGGCCGTCGAGGCGATCGTGCTCACCCACTTCAGCGCCCGGTACCACCGCGAGCAGATCTGTGGGGCCATCGAGCGCACCCTCCCCCCAGAGCTGAGGGCCCGGGTCCAGCCCCTGCTGTCGGAGCCACCCTGGAGCCATCCCCGCTCCGACAAGGTCACCGCGTGAGCTGAGAGATGTGCTGCGCCAGCCAGTCGACCTGGCCCCGCACGCCCCGGGTGTAGAGGTCCTGGACCCGTCGGGTCACCTCTCCAGGACGCCCGTCGCCGATGGTGCGTCGATCGAGGCTGGCGATCGGGGTGACCTCGGCCGCGGTGCCGCACATGAACGCCTCGTCTGCGGTGTAAAACGCGTCTCGGGTGATCGACTGCTCCCGGATCTCGATCCCCTCGTGTTGCAGGATCTCGATGACCGAGCTCCGGGTGAGCCCCGGGAGGATGTTGACCGGCTCGGGGGTGATCACCACGCCGTCGTGGACCACGAACACGTTCTCGCCCGTGCCCTCCGCGACGAAGCCGCGGCCGTCGAGCATCAGGGCCTCGTCGAACCCGTCGTCGTTGGCCTCGTAGCGGGCCAGGATGCTGTTGACGTAGTGGCCGACGATCTTGGCCCGGGCCAGGGCTGCGTTGGGGTGGTTGCGCTGGAACGAGCTCGTGCGGAGCTTCACGCCCTTCGCGAGCCCCTCCTCCCCGAGGTACGCGCCCCACGCCCAGGCCGCCACCACCATGTGCAGAGGGTTGCCCCGCGCACCCAGCCCCATGGCGCCGGTGCCGAGGAAGGCGAGGGGGCGGAGGTAGGCCTCGGTGAAGTGGTTGCGCTCTAGGGTCTGCAGGCAGACCTCGTGGAGCTCTTCGACGCCCCAGGGACACGACAGGTGCGCCATGGACAGGGAGCGAAGCAGCCGCTGCAGGTGCTCGTCGAGGCGCCAGATCCCAGCGCGGCCGTCGGGCTGGGTGTAGGCCCGGATACCCTCGAAGGCCCCGAGGCCATAGTGTAGCGTGTGGGACAACACGTGGACCTGAGCCTCCCCGAAGGGGACCCAGGCTCCATCCATCCAGATCCACTCTGACTCGATCCCCATGCCACCCCCGCGGTCGTGTGAGCGGTTAGCCGCCTGTCGCCTGGAGGACAACATGCTCCAGTTCGATGTATGGTTCGGGGTGACTCGGAGGATGCTGTGCGAGCCCTTTCCCTTCCCCTCGCGCTGACGCTCACGGGGTGTGGATCCTACTGGGACATCCGCGAGGGCGAGTTCCTCGACATTGGGTGTGCCAACCTCCTCAACTACTACCTCGATCTCGACGGGGACGGCTGGGGCCAGCCAGGCTCAGAGGCCACGGCCCTGTGCGAGCCCAACCCCCAGGATGGCCTGACCGCGTCCAACGCGCTGGACTGTGACGACGAGGACCCGGACATCACCGGCGAAGTCGGGCTGGTCTGCCCCGAGGAGCTCGAGCCCGGGGGGACCCCCTGCTACAGCGGGCTGGTCTTTGGCGACAGCGAGTTCGTGGTCACCTGCGGCGACTCGGCCCCCCAGCGGTTCACCGCGGCCCAGCAGCTGTGCGACAGCTGGGCGACCGACGAGACCACCGACGCGGTGGTGGAGGCAGGGCACCACGGGCTGGCGACCCTAGAGGCGGACTTCGAGCGGGTCGAGGTCCTCGAGTCCTGGCTAGAGGGCCTAAGCGAGGTCGAGCCCGGGTTCTCGATCTTCGTCGATCTCCGCTGGACGGGGGATCTGAGCACCGGGGCCTGGGCCTGGCCCTCGGGGGCCGCACCCGACGGGATCCCTCCCTGTGGTGGGATCGAGCCCACTGTGGCTGACTTCTACCCGAACCTGATCCCGAGCGATCCCAACGCTGAGGAGACCCTGGAGGAGCACAAGGGGGAGGTCCGCTCAGTGCTCGTGTTCGACGGCACCAGCTGGTGCCGGGGCACCCCGTCGGACGGGGGCGATGCCTACGATCACCAGACCTCGCACTACCTGTGTGAGCGCCCCCGCCCGGAGCTCTCGCAGTTCCAGGAGCGGCCCGAGCCGTAGCGAGGAGCGGCCCGGGCCGTGGTGAGGAGCGACCTGTGTGGGCGTCCGCCCGGAGCTCTCGCAGTTCCAGGAGCGACCTGTGTGGGCGTCCGCCCGGAGCTCTCGCAGTTCCAGGAGCGACCTGTGTGGGCGTCCGCCCGGAGCTCTCGCAGTTCCAGGGGCGGCCCGGGCCGTAGCGGTGCGCCGAGCCCCCAAAGGGCGTGCAACACCGTGCTGCATCGGTGAAAGGCCCCGAACCGAGGGGCATCGCCAACGAGCTGCGCGGTGGACACATGCGGCGGGGTTGTGCTGCGGCTAGACAGGGACCTCCAACAGGGTCACCTATGCCGCTGGTCCTCTACCGCATCACCACCGCCCTCACGATCTGCACCTGGGGGCTGCTCGTCTTCGGTGCCTCCGTGCGGGTGCACGGTGCGGGCCTGGCCTGTCCCGACTGGCCGCTGTGCTTTGGTGAGGTGGTGCCCCCCATCGATCTCCAGGTGGGGCTGGAGTTTGGGCACCGGGTCCTGGCGGGGCTCATCTCCCTCGGCTTCCTCGGCCTCGGCGCCGCTTTGTTCCGGATCCGTCGGGCCCTGCCCGCGGAGGTGGGCACGCTGTGGCTGCTGGCCGCGATCGTGCTCGGGGTGCAGGTGGTCCTCGGCGGGCTGACCGTGCTGGAGCTCCTCGCCGAGTGGACGGTCACCAGCCACCTGCTCGCGGGCAACACCTTCTGCTTGCTGCTGCTGTTGCTGGCCCTGTCCCTCCGGGAGGCGAGCGCTCCCCGGACGCGGGCCCCCGTCGGGCTGCCGGTCCGTGCTGCGGCCGTCGCGCTCGCGATCGGGGTCGTGTCCCAGCTGGCGATGGGGGGGCTGGTGGCCTCCTCCCACGCGGGCCTCGCCTGTGGCACCTTCCCCAGCTGTAACGGCGCAGCCTGGTTCCCAACCTTCGAGGGTCCGGTCGGGCTGCAGGTCACCCACAGGTTGATCGGGCTGCTGCTGCTCTGTGTCGCCCTGTCGCTCGTCGGGCTGACCCGGGGCCGTGGGCCGCAGGGGCGCCTCGCCCTGGTGCTGCTCGCCGTGATCTCCGTCCAGGCGACCCTGGGGATCGCCAACGTCCTGCTGGGGTTGCCGGTCGAGGTCACCCTGCTGCACTCCCTCGGGGCCGCAGCCACGGTGCTGGTCACCGGGTGGCTCCACCACGAGATCTGGCGGGCTCCCGTGGCCGCCGAGCTGCCCACCGCTTCGCTGGAGGGAGCGTGAGCCAGCTTCCCGAGATCTTGCCCGAGCCCACGCTCAGCGCC
>DRPG01000512.1 GCA_011376105.1 Deltaproteobacteria bacterium | reverse complement strand
GGGCGTACGGCGCCTCGGGTACGGCTGGGCGGGGCGTTCGGGGAGCTGCGGGCGCGGCTCAGTGGGGCGCCCGGGGTGGCGCGGGCCCGTCTGGGAGAGGCTTCCGGGGGGGCGCGGGCTCGGCTAGGCGGGGCGCCCGGGGGGGCTGCGGGCCCCCACGGCCCTCCCCTTTGCTGCTCGGTTGTCTGGGAGCCCTACGCGGTCTGCACGAGCGACCGGGGAGGGGCGGGGGTGGCCGAACGCTCACGATCCTGTGGCGCTGGGGCGACCTCGACCCCCAGCGCCTGTGCCGCTGCACTCCGGGCGGGTAGCTCTCCACAGGGTGATCGTGGGGGTGTGGGCGTCCGCTCGTGGGGATCGAGCCCAAGAGCCATAGCCACTCAGAAAGCCGGCAGAGAGCACGATGTCCCACGGCTGGGAATGTTTCGATAGGTTTCAGCCCTGTGCACCTGTTCAGCCACCGGGTCATCCTCTACAAACACCCCGGAGATCGAGATGACTCAGGACACCTTCGACCGCGAGCTCGCCCGCATGTACCTCAACACGAGCTGGTCCCAGCTGCTGGTGTCCTACACGGTCCCTGTCCTTGCAGCGATCGTGGCCCTGCTGTTCCCGATGGTCGGGTTCCTGTTCTGGCTGGCCCTGTTCTTGTCGGTGGCGGCGAGCGCTAGCGTCCTGCTGCGGGCCCTGCAGGCACCTCCGCAGCTGCGGGCGACCCTGGGGCCCGAGCACGTGATCCAGGGGCTGGCGGCGCTGGGGCCGGTGGTGTTCATCGGTGTGCCCATCACGCTGTGGCTGGCGTACCTGCTGGCGGTCGGCGCCCTGGTCCAGCTGGGCGTCCTGTAGACCCCCCGGGCGGGATCAGCGCTCCGAGCGCCGCCGGAGCGCGACGAGCAGCCCCAGCCACAGCACCACCCCCCCTGGCACACCCCCCTGTGCACAGGCACAGCCAACCTCGGACTCTGGATCGGGCGCCGGGGCCCGCTGGCCGGGCACGAAGGCACAGGGGCCGTCGGCGGCTCCGTCGAGCCGATCGACCACGCCGTCGCAGTCGGAGTCCGTGTCGGGCTCGTCCGCATCGGCGACGCCGTCGTCGTCGGAGTCTAGATCGAGGTGGTCTGGCAGCCCGTCGCCATCGGTGTCGACGGGCATCCCGCCCGGGGCCTCGGTGGCGGTGGGGACACCGTCGCCGTCGTCGTCATCATCCAGCAGATCGGGATCGCCGTCCCCGTCGCTGTCGGACACCCCCTCTGCGCCATCGCACACCCCGTCCCCGTCGCTGTCGCTCGAGAGCGGATCGCTGCCCAGCGCCACCTCGTCCCCGTCGGACAGCCCGTCCCCGTCGCTGTCCGGATCGTCTGGATCGGTGTCGAACAGCTCCTCAGCCTCATCACCCAGCCCGTCCCCGTCGCTGTCGACGAAGTCGTCGATCAGGCCGTTGCAGTCGTTGTCGAGCCCGTCGGGCAGCTCGACGGCGCCCGGGTACACGGTCCTGTCGCCATCGTCGCAGTCACCGCCATGATCCTGCTCGCCGGCGAACCCATCGCACACCCCGTCCCCGGCGAGGATCGGCTCGTCACCAAAGCCGTCCCGATCTTGATCCACGAAGCAGGCCGTGGCGTCGACGTTGTTGCAGTCGGAGTCGATCCCGTCGTCGGGCACCTCGGACGCGCCGGGGTAGATCGCAGCGTTGGTATCGTCACAGTCGCCTCCGACTGAGACCTCCCCCGCACCGGCGTCGCACACCCCGGCGTCCTGCAGAACGCTGACGCCCCCCACACCGTCCTCGTCGCCGTCGAGGTAGCAGATGATCGTGTCGGCGCCGTTGCAGTCGGAGTCGATCCCGTCGTCAGGCACCTCGGACGCGCCGGGGTAGATCGCAGCGTCGGTATCGTCACAGTCGAGGCAGGCGCTGTAGCCGTCGAGATCAGCGTCGGGACCCTCGCCATCGAGGCCGTCGCAGTCCTGATCGATGTTGTCGCAGGGGATCTCGTAGGCGCCGGGGTAGACGTTGGGATCGGAGTCGTCACAGTCGACCACCACATCACCCGCCTCGTCGTCGTCGGCGCAGTCCCCGTCGTGGTCTAGATCGATGCCCAGCTCACAGAGACCATCGATGTCGCTGTCCAGGTACTGAGCACAGATCGTGCCGGTCAGGGTGAAGGTGTCGAGGTCCGTCCGAGCATCTTCGCCGCCGAGGGAGGCGTAGAAGGTGACGCGCGCACCACACAGCCCGGAGACGTCCACCGAGCGAGAGCCCCAGCTGCTGCCCGGGCTGTGGGAGCCCGACAGCTGCGCGGATCCCAGGGACCGGATCTCCCAATCATAGCTACCGTCCCGCACCTCCCAGTCGAGGAGGTGGCGGGTGACCAGGAACGACGAAGACTCCATCCACTCCGGATCTTCCTCGGTCTCCAGCCTCGCGTAGCCTGGATTGGAGCTGTCCCCGATCCGATGGGACAGCGTGCCGCTGTGGCTCCAACCGTCTAGGTTGCTGGTGAAGCTGCCGTTGGGCACAGACTGTGCGTAGCAGGTGGAGAACAGGAGCAGCACGGAGATCTCCTCACAGGGGGAACGCACGACGGGCAAGGATCCGGACACGATCCCCCCAAGACCCCCCGGGATCTGATAGCCGATCCCGTCCCCACCAACGTCTCGCCCTGCCCCCCGGCCTGATCCCGGGCCGACACCCCGTCACGCCCACCAGAGCGCCTCGGCACCCACCAGAGCGCCTCGGCGCCCACCAGAGCGCCTCGGCACCCACCAGAGCGCCTCGGCGCCCACCGC
>DRPG01000511.1 GCA_011376105.1 Deltaproteobacteria bacterium | reverse complement strand
TCTAGCCCCAGCGAGCCCGGCTGCACTGGATCAGTGAAGAAGTGAGCCTTGAAGAACCACTCCGAGGGATCCACGTCCTTCTCGGAGCGCAGCCGGCCCAGGCCGGCCCGGCCCCCCTCGGGCCAGTAGCCGGTGACGCGATCGAGCATCAGCAACATCGGCCGGGGCAGCCGCAGCGCACCAGAGCAGTACCGATCGGGGCGCTCTGTGAGATCCACCAGGAAGTCACAGGGTTCGGCGAGCACCCGTCGCTCCTCGTCGCTCGGCACGATCCCGATCTGGTTGGCCAGCGCCGCGGGCGGGAAGAACCCGAACACAGTCTTCATGTCGTAGACCAGCACGTCCCCGAGGAAGCACCGGACCTCGAAGGACTCGATGATCATGCCGCCGGAGATCGAGATCGAGTTGATCTTCGCCTTGGTGGTGAGGGTGCCGCTGTCGGGCAAGCACTCGACGTGCCAGGTGGCGGTGCCATCGAGGTTTCGGAAGAACAGATCTTCGTCGGTGGTCAGCGCGCTGCCCACGTAGCAGGCGATCCACCCGCAGGGCTGCAGGGCGGCCTCGAGCAGCACACAGAACGGCATGGTCGGGTGACCGTTCTGCTCGAAGTACCAGGCATCAGGCGGGATGTCATACTCGAGCTCGATCGCGGTGCCCACCTCCATCCCGCCGATGGCCCCGTCGATGTGGGTGACCCGGGACATGAAGTGGTAGGGCGGGCCAGGCAGGCGGGCACAGTGACGCCCCTCGTCGAAGGGGCGGTACAGCGGCCCGAAGGCGTCGGAGGGGCGCCCCCAGGCACACGCGATCAGCGAGGCATAGCCGAACTCAAACCCGTCCACGGTGGCGACGGGGCCCGGCTCGACGTAGTCCGCCAGCACCTCGGGCCGGGAGCTCAGGGGCCAGTCGGGGCGCAGCCGCAGGCCCACCCTGCGGGCCCAGAACGCCTTCAGGCCGTCGATCGTGCAGAGGAAGTCGGCGTAGACCGTGGGCCAGGGGCCGTCGTGGACCTCCTCGACGAAGATCTCGTAGGTCAGGTGGCGCGACGAGGGGATCACCTGGCCCCGACAGCGCAGATCGTAGGCCAGATCGGGCACCGGCTCGAAGCTCCAGCCGTCCTTGTCGACGGTGTAGCCCAGGGCGGCCATGTAGAAGCCCAGCGCCTGCAGGCAGGCCTCGAACATCATCGTGCCGGGCATGCAAGGGTCGTCCTTGAAGTGCCCCTGGAAGAACCAGTCGTCCTGGGTGATGTCCTGCTCAGCGTGCAGGTAGCCCCTCCCCCAAGGGCCCCCCTGGGGATCCAACTCGGTGATCCGGGTCCAGAACGACATCGGAGGGGGCGCGATCCTCGGGGTGCGCACGTGGGTCTGCAGGCGCTCGAAGCCCGGACCGAAGGCGGCGTAGCCATCACCGTTGGCAAACGCCAGCACCTGATCCTCGGTGAAGCTGCGCCGGGTACAGCGGATCTTCGGAGGATCGAGCCTCGCCTGAGGATCGTGCTCGCCGGACTGGGGCGTCCACAGGATCCCGCCGGAGTCCGCGAGCTCCTCGTCGGTGAAGAAGCCCGCCTGGCCCTCGCGGACCACCAGCCGGGGCCGGCCCTCGTCGTCGCGGCAGTCGTAGTGGAAGAAGAAGATCGAGGTCTCGCCGATGTTAGCGTGGCCGTCGATGTGGATCTCGTAGTGCAGGGTCTCGCCGGGGCGGGGCAGCCCCCCGCTGTAGATCAGCTGGCACCCCAGCAGCCGGTACACCCGCTCCCCGCGGTTGCGGAAGTCGACGCCGAGCCAGCTGATCAGCAGTAGATCCGCCTGGCCCGCCTCGATCATCGCGCCCGCGGGCATCGCGCCGTCGTGCAGGTACCACCCATCCCAGGCCACGTCGGTCTCAGTCCAGATCGTGCCGGTGCCCATCGAGCCAGGCTCAGCGTCGATCCCGGTGACCCGATCGGCGAGCAGCAGGGGCGGCTCGGGCATCCGGACCTGGCGGGGGAAGGGATCCTGGATCGCGAACATCGGCCCCAGGACCTCGGAGATCTTGTCCGACGCGAGGCGCTCGAGGTCGGCCCGGGAGAGCTTGGGCCCGGGGAGCTGTGCTGCGGTCGGGGGCCGGCTCGAGCCCGTCGGTGCTGCGGAGGTAGACGCTGTGGGCGCTGTGGGCGCTGTGGGCGCTGTGGGCGCTGTGGGCGTCGGGGGCGCGGGCGCTGTGGGCGCTGTGGGCGCTGTGGGCGTCGGGGTCTGGGGAGCGGGGGCCGGGGGCGCTGCGCTGGCAGGGGCCTGTGGCAGATCCGGCCTGGGCTCGATCGGTGAGGGCCGGGTGGGGGCCGGACGGGGGGGAGGCTCGAGCCTCGGGGCGAGCGGGGACGCAGCGCTGCCCCGCCGCCCGATCGCCTGTAGCAGGCCCTGGGTACTGCGCCGACGCAGCCCGAGGAACCGGGCGTGCACCTCGGCCTGGCGCCTCAGGAACGCCGCGTGGGAGGCGGACAGCTGGCGGTGGAGCGCTGCGAGCTCAGCGAGGTGGGCGCCATGGATCCCGGACGGATCCGGGTGGTGCAGGGGCTGGCCTCCGCTCGATCCCCCCGGGGCTGGCACTGGATCTGCGGGTGTGACCGCCACCGTGGAGGCCGGCCACGACGGGGCTGCGGACGCCACAGGGGCTGCGGACGCCGCGGACGCCGCGGACGTGCCCGCCACAGGGGCTGCGGACGCCGCGAACGCCGCGGACGTGCCCGCCGCGGGGGCCACAGGGGCCACAAGGGCCGCGGGGGCCAGACGTGCAGGAGCTGCGGAGGTGATCGGGGGCAGCGTCGGAGGGGGCGTCATCCGCGCGCTCAAGCCCTCGAAGCCTGTCGTTCGTCCAAGTCCGGGCTGCGTCGAGGCTGGATCAGGACCTTGGTCCTTGGAGGGGGGAAGCAGGGGAGCGGGGGGCATGGGTTGCATGGCGGCTGACGGTCCTGTCTGAGCGGGCAAGGCGATCGCGTCGGGGTGGGTGGGGAAGCGGATCGGACGGGCCGGGGCCGGCGGCGCTGGGGGCAGGGGGACCGGATCGCCTGCGCTCCGGACGGTGATCCGGGTCGCGGTGCCGGTCATGTCCCGGCTGGTGATCGTCACGGAGGGGGTGCCCTGCCACTGGAGCCCCGGAGGTGTGCGCCCGGTGGCGCACAGGGTCACCGCCGCGGCCACGGCCAGCAGGGACGCAGCGGCGTGGGCGCGCCCGAGCTGCTCGCTTGGATCCAGGCCCCCCTCGCCGAGGGCGAGCTGGCCCTCGCTTGTGTCGTCGATCAGGGCGAGGATCTGGTCTCCGTCTCGTGAAGCAGCCTCCTGCGGCTTCAGCAGTAGCACCACCGCGGCGTCCCCAGCGGGGGCGGGCCCCAGGACCGCGGTGGCGGCAGCCTCGTGCACCGGCTCCGCCGACAGATCCACCGCGCCGGCCAGGGCTTGCTCGACCTCCCCCGCCCGCAGCATCCGCAGCGCGGTCTGCAGCGCCACCAGGCCCGAGCGCTCCTCGGCGGCGAGGGTGAACCCCGGGCCGCCGAGATCGAGCTGGGAGCCGATCCGGTTTGCGGGGATGTTTGGCATGTTGCCGACGACACCTGCGCTCTTGAGCACCTCGACGATGCTGTCCTGAGCGGCCTCGATCCAGGCTGGATCGGCGCCGGGGTGCCAGCCGGGCAGCCGCCAGCGCGCGCCATAGCGGCACACCTCTGGATCGCTCTGGGAGCCGATGAGGATCGCGGTCTGATCGCGGGGCAGGGTGCGGCCGGCGGTGGCCTGCATCGCTGCATCCAGCACCAGCAGCTGCTGGGGCAGGGTCTGCTGGAGATCCCGGGGGGGGAACCGCAGCTCGCTGAGGGACAGCACGATCGGTGCAGCCAGGCCCCGGGGAGGGCTGCTCGATGGATCGAGTCGGCTGCGGCCGTCACAGATCGCGTCGGCGAGCTCAGAGGCACAGGCGACGCCCGGAGCCCGCACCCCGAGCCCGATCACCGCGATCGGGGCCCTTGGGATCCGCGGGGCGGGTCCAGGGGCGACGGCGCCGTGGGGCTCCTCGAGGATCAGGTGGGCGTTGTTGCCTCCGAAGCCAAAGGCGTTGATCGCGGCGACGCGGGGCCCGTCGCTGATCCAGTCCTCGGCCCGGGTCAGCAGCCGGTAGGGCGTGTCTGCCAGGGCAGGGTTGGGGATCTCCGCGTGCAGGGTGGGGGGGCGGAGCCCGGCCTCGAACGCGCCCAGCACCTTGAGGACCGCCGCGGCCCCTGCTGCGGTGATCAGGTGGCCCAGGTTGGACTTCAGGGAGCCCAGGGGCAGCCCCTCACAGGGGCCCAGCGCCGCGACCAGGGTCTCGAGCTCGGTGGCGTCCCCCACCGGGGTGCCGGTGGCGTGGCATTCGACCAGGGACAGGCGCGCTGGATCGAGGCCCGAGGTGTGCCAGGCGCTGCGCAGCGCCCGGACCTGGCCCGGGCTGTCGGGGGCGAGCAGGCCCCGGCCCCGGCCGTCGTTGGACAGCCCCACCCCACGGATGATCCCGTGGATGGTGTCGCCCGAGGCCACCGCGTCGCTGTAGCGCTTCAGCGCGACGAAGGCGGCGCCCTCCGCGGGGACCAGCCCGTCGGCGTCTGCGTGGAACGGCCGGCTCTGGCCGGTGCGGCTCATCGCGCCCAGGGCACAGAACCCCACGTGGATGAACAGATCGTCGGAGCGGCAGACCGCGCCGGCCAGGGCCAGATCCAGCAGGCCATCGTGGAGCTGATCGCAGGCCAGCTTGATGGCGTATAGGCTGCTGGCGCAGGCCGCGTCCAGGGCGAAGGCGCCGCCCCCGAGGCCCAGCTGCTCGGCCAGCAGCAGGGCCGGTAGGCCGCTCATGAAGCGGTTCCTTGGATCCACCGGGGGGCGCCCGAGCCAGACGTGCTCGGCAAACCGCGACATCGCGCTCGAGGGGAACGACAGGTTGCCCAGGACCGCCCCCACCCGATCGCTGTGGCCCTCGTGGCCCGCCTCCCGCAGCGCCCGGCGTCCGGCGGAGAGGACCCAGTGGAACAGGGGATCGAGGGCGAGTAGATCGTCGGCGTCCCGGGGGAAGGGATCGGCCTGCAGCTCGGCGAGGAACCGCTGGTGGGAGCCGGTGACGTAGCCGCCTCGATCAGACCAGGCGCGATCCTCGCTGTGATCGGGATCGTCGGTCAGCGACAGCCGAGCGGGCACCCGCCAGCGCTCGGCCGGTGCGCTGGACAGCAGGTCGCGACCTGCGACGACGGCGTCCCACAGGGCGGCGGGCGAGTCAGCTCCCGGGAGGATGCAGCTCCGCCCCACGATGGCGATGGGTTCGAACACGGGGACCTCAGGGGTGACGACCGCGTCCGGGGCTCGGGCGGTCTCGGACCGGGCGGGGCCGTCAGGCTGGCCGGAGGGTGGGGAGCCGCCCGGGCCCCAGCGGGCGGATCGGGGAGGAGGCGACGGAGCTAGGAAGGGAGCAGGATGGCCTGGACCCCGCGCAGCTCGTGGACGACGTTGCCTCCCTCGTCGGTGAACACGATGTCGGTCACGGTCTTGTCGCGACCGCGCCGCTCGCCCCGCAGCACCGCCCGCAGCGGACCCGTCGGCGGCCCCCGGCGGAAGGTGCGCATGGCGTCGAGGCCCATCGGCAGCGAGGCGCCCCCGAGGACC
Organism: Deltaproteobacteria bacterium; assembly: GCA_011376105.1. Classification (GTDB taxonomy): domain Bacteria; phylum Myxococcota_A; class UBA796; order UBA796; genus DRPG01. The sequence goes on along the minus strand of DRPG01000511.1, from coordinate 2,073 downwards.
CGGGCGCTGTACAGCAGGGCCAGCTGCAGCCCCCCGTCGAGCGCCGCTGGATCGGTGCGCCAGGGCTCGGCGCCCCAGGTGGTGCCCGCGGTGCTGGTGAGGGTCGCGGCCAGCCCCTCGTCCGAGGCGCCCTCCAGCGAGCGGATCACCTGGAAGTCGGAGCCGTGGAACAGCACGTCTCCGTCGTAGATCGTGCCGTCCTCCACTGGATCGAGCCTGGGCCGGGGGGGGCCGGGGGGGGCCGGGGACAGCTGGGGCACGAGATCTGCGAGGGCGGTGTAGTGCAGCACCTTGTCAAGGCCTCGCAGCTCGAGCGCGAGCACCGAGCCGGTGCCGTTGCTCACCTCCCGCACAGACAGATCGAACCAGTCTCCACCGTTGTCGAAGCCATGCAGCTGGATCCCACGCAACACCTTGACCTCGCGGAAGCCCTGCAGGGAGAGATCGGGCCGGTAGGCCGCGGCGGCCCGGGCGAACCACTCGAGGGCAAAGACCACCGGCACCACCGGGGTGCCCGCGACCTGGTGATCGGCGAGGTAGGGGTGTGAGCGACGGTGGGTCCGGAGCCTCAGGGTCAGCCCGTCGTGGCCTGGCTCCGACATCAGCGGTGCCATCCGGGGCTCTCCGCCGAGGACCAGCTCAGTCTGGCCGCTGCGATCGGCGACCTCGTCGACCAGCATCGCGGCGCCCGCGTCGAGGCCGATCAGGGGCACGCCCTGGGCGGCAAAGTGGGCCTTGAGCTGGGGGGTGACCATGCCCGCCTCCCACGGGCCCCACTGCAGGGCCTTGACCACACAGCCCGCGCCCCGGCGGCGCTGCTCCAGCGCCGCGACCTTCGCCAGGACCTCGTTGGCCATCGCATAGTCGGCCTGGCCCCGGTTGCCGCACCGGCCCGCCACGGAGCTGAACAGCACGATCGTGTCGAGGGGATCGCTGCCGGTCGCGGTCAACAGGGCCTCCAGCCCCCGGACCTTGGTGTCGAACACTCGATCGAACTGCTCGGGGGTCTTGTCGGCCACCAGCTTGTCCGCGAGCACACCCGCGCCATGGATCAGGCCGGTGATCGGGCCCCAGTCGGTGCGCACCGTGTCGAGCAGCGCGCTCAGGGCGGCGGTGTCGGTCACGTCCACCGCGTGGTAGCGGGCCTGCCCACCGGCGGCCTCGATCCGGGCCAGGGTGTCGCGGATCTCACGCATCCCGAGCACGCGCTGGACGGCGCGGCCCAACTCGGCGGGGGAGGGGGTCTGGCCATGGGCCCGGGCGTCCTGGAGTAGGGCACGCTTGAGGCTGGCCTCGTCGGCCTGCCCCACCGCCGCCGCGGGCTCGTCCTCCAGAGGAGTGCGCCCGAGCAGGGCGTAGCGGCCCCCGTAGCGCTGGGCCAGGGCCACCAGGGTGTGGGCGGTGACGCCCTTCGCGCCGCCGCTGGCCACCACCACGCTCCGGGGGCCGAGCTGCGCCTCGGTGGGCTGGACCTCGGCCGGGACGCTGACCAGCGCCAGGCGACGCCCGTCGTGGGTCAGCCCGATCTCGAGCTCGGGGCCTCCGGCGAGCAGCTCAGCGACCAGGGCCGCGGCTGCGTCGGACAGCTCCCTGCCCTCGAGGGCCAGATCGATGGCCCTGCAGCTGACCCGGGGCCACTCCTGAGCCAGGGTCTTGATCAGGCCGGGCAGGCCGCCCACCCAGGCGTGCTCGGAGCCGGACAGGCCGAAGTCTCCGCCGGTGTCCTGCACCGTCACGAACAGCGGCGCGGCCACCGCGTCGGAGGCAAAGCGCCCGGCGACGGCGCGGGCGGCGAGGAACGCCTGGCGCTGAGCCGCGAGGGGATCGGCGGGGGACAGCCCCCCCACGAACAGGACGACGTCGGTCTTGTCATCGGGTGCATCGGCGGCGGTGGCCCGCAGGCCCTCGCTGGACAGGGCCGCCACGACGGCGTCGGCGATCGGGCCGCTGGGGATCACCGTGATCGCGGCGTCGGGGCTGAGGCCCGGGGCGCTGAGGCCCGCGGCGGGGACCTCGACGGCCTCCAGCCGCCAACGGCCCAGCCCGGGCCCTGCGGCTGCCCCGGGGGCGGCC
>DRPG01000510.1 GCA_011376105.1 Deltaproteobacteria bacterium | reverse complement strand
GAGGCCCCTGGCCGGACCAGCCCTGGCCGCGGTCAAACACGGCGCCACCCGCTTCGTCCCGACCCAGTGGGAGAACACGTACTATGCGTGGCTGCGGGATATCCGGGACTGGTGCATCAGCCGCCAGCTGTGGTGGGGCCACCGGATCCCGGCGTGGTACTGCGGCGCCTGCGATCACGTCACGGTCGCCCGGGACACCCCGGAGGTCTGCGAGGGGTGTGGCTCAGCCGAGCTGACCCAGGATCCGGACGTGCTGGACACCTGGTTCAGCTCTGCCCTGTGGCCGTTCTCGGTGTTCGGTTGGCCCGAGCAGACCGCGGATCTGCAGCGCTACTACCCCACCAGCGTGCTGATCACCGGCTTCGATATCATCTTCTTCTGGGTCGCCCGGATGATGTCCGCCGGGATCCACCTGATGGGCCAGGTGCCGTTCCGCGACGTGTACATCCACGCCCTGGTCCGCGACAAGGCAGGCCAGAAGATGAGCAAGACCAAGGGCAACGTGGTCGATCCCCTCAAGGTGATCGAGGCCTGGGGCGCAGACGCGTTCCGCTTCACCCTGGTGGCCTTCGCGGCCCAGGGCCGCGACGTGCTGTGGGACGACAAGCGCGTCGAGGGCTACCACCGCTTCACCACCAAGATCTGGCAGGCGCTGCGGTACTGCTTCCTCAACGCAGAGGGCTACGATCCCGGGGGCGAGATCGAGCTGGGCCCCTACGAGAAGTGGATCTCGGCGCGCACCGGGGCCGCGGTGGCCCGGGTCCGCGCTGCGCTGGATGGCTACCGCTTCAACGAGGCCGCAGCCGAGATCCATGCCTTCGTGTGGGGGGAGTACTGCGACTGGTACCTCGAGCTGTCGAAGACCACGATCTACGACGAGGAGGCCTCGCCGGCGCGGCTCAACGGCGTCCGCCACACCCTGTTCGAGACCATGGCGGTGATCGTGCGCTTGCTGCACCCGATCATGCCGTTCCTCTCTGAGGAGATCTGGTCGAGGCTGCCCAACACCGAGGGCCTGGTGGCCACCGCGCCCTACCCGAGGCCCGGAGACTTCGCCTCGGACGATGGCGTGCTCGACGCCATCGGAGAGCTGCAGGGCGCGGTCACCGAGATCCGGAGGATCCGGGGTGAGATGGAGATCGCGCTGAAAACCCGGCTGACGGTGCTGGTGGCCGATCCCGAGCTGCATGGGCGCCTGTCGGATCACACCCGGGCCCTGTGGGACATGGCCCGGATCGAGCTGGTGGCCAGCGATGATCAGCCCCGGGCCTCAGCCACAGGGGTGGTCTCGGGCAAGACCCTGGTGATCCCGCTGGAGGGGGTGGTCGACGTCTCGGCTGAGGTCGCCCGCCTCGACAAGGTGCTGGCCAAGGCCGACAAGGACGTGGATCAGCTGCAGCGCCGCCTGTCCAACAAGTCCTTCGTCGATCGTGCGCCGGAGGAGGTCGTCGCGGAGGTCCGCGCCAAGCTCGCCGCGGCCCAGGCCCGCCGCGATACCCTGCGCGCCAGCAGAGACCGCCTCGCGGAGGCGCTGTGATCAACGCCAAGGCACTGGCCACCCGGGCCCTGGACGAAGACGTCGCCCACGGCGATCTGACCACCTCCGCCACCATCCCGCTGGGGGTCCACGGCCAGGGCGCGGTGCTGGCCAAGGAGGCCCTGGTGGTGGCGGGGCAGCCCCTGGCCGCCGCGATCTTCGCTGAGGTCTGTGCACGCTACGGGGGCGAGGTCCGCTACACCGAGCGGATCGCTGATGGCGGGGCGGTGGCGGAGCAGACCGTGATCGCCGACGTCGAGGGAGATCTCCACTGCATCATCGTCGGCGAGCGGGTGGCCCTGAAACTGCTGATGAAGTGCTGTGGGATCGCCACCAACACCCGCCGCTACGTCGACGCAGCCACTGAGACGGGGCCGGCGGTGGTCGACACCCGCAAGACCACGCCCGGCCTGCGGGCGGTGGAGAAGTACGCGGTCCGCTGCGGTGGTGGCAAAAACCACAGGTTTGCACTGTATGATGGCGTGATGATCAAGGACAACCACGTCGCCGCGGTGGGCTCGCTGACCGAGGCCGTCCGCCGGGCGAGGGCGGTGGCCCACCACCTGGTCCGGGTCGAGGTGGAGGTCCGCACCCTGGAGGAGCTCGATGAGGCGCTGAACACCCCCGCCGACGTCGTCCTGCTCGACAACATGGACGACGAGACCCTGGCCGAGGCGGTGTACCGCGCCCGGGAGCGCAGGCCGAGCGTGCTGCTGGAGGCCTCGGGCAACATGACGCCCGGGCGCATCGCGGCGATCCGTGACCTGGGGCTCGACTTCGTCTCAGCGGGGGGGCTGATCCACCAGGCGGTGTGGGCGGATCTGTCGCTGAAGGTCAAGCCCACACCCCGGCTGGGGCTCTAGCCACCAAAAGGCTGCAGCGCGGGCCACCCGCACCCCAACGCATACCACCCTGCAGGAGGGAGCCACAGGTCGCGCCGGGGTGCGCTGGATCGGGTGTGATGGCCCCATCGTGGGGATCGAGCGCCGGGGGGATCTCCTCCCGGATCCGCTGGGGCGCCGGGGCTGTGGGGGCGGAGGCGAGGCGATCGCAGATCGCGTTCCTCGGGGGACGTCGGGGGACGTCGTGGCACCCGGGGGCAGCGATCGGATAGCAGGGCGCTGCACTCGTGTCCCCCTCCTGCTCATGCCCCTCGATCCCCTGCGTATCGGCGAGGCGCTGTCTGTCGCTCCGATCGTGCTGCAGCGCACCAGCTCCACCAACGACGCCCTGCGGGCCCTGGCGCTCTCGGGGGCGCCTCATGGCTCGGTGGTGCTGGCCGAGCACCAGGAGGCGGGCCGGGGGAGGCAGGGGCGGAGCTGGCAGAGCCCTCCGGGGCAGGATCTGCTGCTGTCGGTGTTGGTGCGGCGCCCGCTGGCGGCGCCCCGGGTGCCGCTGCTGTGCTTGGCCGCAGCGGTGGCGGTGGCCGAGACCGTCGCGCCCTGGATCGATCCGGGCGAGCCCGGGATCAAGTGGCCCAACGACGTGCTGGCCCCCGACGGGCGCAAGCTGGCGGGGATCCTCGCACAGGCCGAGTGGGAGCGCGGGGCCCTGGCGTTCGCTGTGCTCGGGATCGGGCTGAACGTAGGCAGCCCCCCGCCGCTGCCCACCGCCGCTGCGCTGTCTGAGCTCACCCCGCGTGCCCTCGATCGGAGCCAGCTCGCGGGCGCCCTGATCCAGCGCGTGCTGGCCCAGGTCGAGGACCTGGTGGGGGGCAGCGGCGGAGTGCTGCAGCGGTGGCGCAGCCACAGCGCCACCCTGGGGCGGAGGGTCCGGATCGGCTCGATCGAGGGGCGCGCGGTGTCGCTGGACGACGACGGCGCCCTGCGGGTGATCGCCGACGACGGGATCGAGCACCGGATCCGGGCCGGGGACGTGGAGATGATCGCCGATCTCGGGCGCTGATTTTAGGCGGGGCCCGCCCGGCGCCCGTCCCGGGCTCGGGCACAGCGCTCAGCCTGGTCTGCCCGGCGCCCGTCCCGGGCTCGGGCACAGCGCTCAGCCTGGTCCGCCCGGCGCCCGTCCCGGGCTCGGGCACAGCGCTCGGCCTGGTCCGCCCGGCGCCCGTCCCGGGCTCGGGCACAGCGCTCAGCCTGGTCCGCCCGGTCGAGCACAGCGCTCAGCTTAGGGTCTGGGGCCCCGCCCGAGCTGCTGGCGTAGCCGGGCGAGATCGGCCTCGGTCGCGCGGTGGGGGCCCAGCTCGGTGGGCCAGTCGCGCTGGTGGAACGCCAGCTCCGGTGCGGACAGGCCGGAGGTGTCCTCGACCGAGAACAGGATCAGCTCGGGCGCGAGCTTGCGCAGCTTCTCAGCGGCTGCGGTGGGGATCAGCACCGCCTCGGACCAGCCCCGGTGATCGAGCTGGGCGATGGCGACCTCGCCACAGCGCAGCTTGTACGCCATGCCGCTGCTGACCTGCAGCTCGCTCAGGTGGGTCCCATCGGGGCTGCGGTGCCAGAAGCGCTGCCCCTGGCCCGGCCGCAGCCGGTTGCCGAGCAGCACGTTGCGGATCCGCAGGGCGCGCTCGGCGATGGCCTGCCGCTCGGCGCGCTCGGCGCGCTCGGCCCGGCGGGCCTCCTCGGCGGCCTGCCGCTCAGCCTCGGCGCGCTCGATCCGTTGTCGCTCGAGCTCGCGCTGACGGCGCCGGCTGCCTTGCTCGGCCCTGCGCTTCGCCTTGAGCTCCCGCTCGATCTTGCGCGCCTGCTTCTTCGAGGCGAGCCCCTTGGCCAGGAGCTGATCCCGCAGCGACATACGCCCCCCTCCGGGGCCGACAGCCCCGCTGGATCTCTCTAGCCTACCTCGTACAGGTTGATGTACCGGTTGCCCAGGATCGAGATCCGACCCAGCAGCGCGAGCTGGGCGTCGTCGCCGACCTGCTTGGCGCCGACCTCGGTCAGCAGCGGCCGGCCCCGGTGGGCCGAGAGGTTCATCATCCACCGGGCGAGGTAGAAGGGCCCGGCGAGCTCCCAGCCCTCACCGGGGCGCTTGCTCTCTGGATCGACCCGGGCGACGCCTGGAGCGACACCGGCCGACAGCCGGTAGCCCGAGCGCTGGGTCGCCTGCTTCAGCGCCAGGGTGGTGCGGACCGCGACGGCGAGGGTGTCGCGGAGCTCTCCATCGACCCAGCACAGCAGCATGGAGCCATCGGACTGCTCCCACACCTCGCCCCCGGACTCAGCCACGATGCCCGACCACTCCTGGCTGAGCGTCGCCAGCGTGTGGCGGGGGGTGGAGAGGGTACGGGGTGGAGGGAAGGCCTCGCAGGCCACCACGACCACGCTCGAGGGCTCGAGCTGGCCCTGACGGCGCTCAGCCCGGGCGCGATCGTTCTCGACCACCCCCCGCACATAGGCGGACAGATCGTTGTTGGTGGCCCGGTGCCCCTCCCGCACCATGAGCACGCCGAGATCCTCGAGCATGGCTGAGGCTGTGTCGTAGCGATCCTCATCCCGCGCGGCCAGGGCCTTGAGCAGGATGGCCTCTAGATCGGACGAGATCTCGGGGCGGTAGCTGCGGGGGGAGGGGCCCTCGGCCCGCCTCACCCGGGCGATGGTCTCGTCGCGGCTCTTGGCCTTGAACAGGCGCCGTCCCGTCAGCAGCTCGAACAGCACGATACCGAGGCTGAAGATGTCGGAGCGACCATCGAGGGCCTTGCCGTCGACCTGCTCAGGGCTCATATAAGCGTACTTGCCGCGGATGACATCATGCAGGGACTTGGCCTGAAATGCTGCCCGACTGATCCCGAAGTCGGTGATCTTGACCTCGCCGGCGTAGCTCACGAGGATGTTCTGGGGCGAGATGTCGCAGTGCACGATGTGCAGGGGCTGGCCCATGTCGTCGGTGCGATCGTGGGCAAACGCCAGGGCCTTGAGCACCTCGCAGCTGACGAACAGGGCCAGCGGCAGGGGGAACGGGCCCCGGTTCTTGGCGCGGGAGACCAGCCGGGCGAGATCGAGCCCGTGCACATACTCCAGCGCCATGTAGTACTGGCCGTTGACCTCATCGAGCTCGAAGACCTGCACGATGTTGACGTGCAGCAGCTGGACCGCGATCTTCGCCTCGTCGATGAACAGCTTGATGAACTCGTCGTCGGTGGCCAGCGAGGGCAGCACCTTCTTGATCACCAGGATCTTCTCGAACCCGGCCAGCCCGTAGGCCCGGGCGCGGTAGACCTCGGCCATTCCGCCGGTCGCGATCTTCTCGAGCAGGTGATAGTCGCCGAATTGCTGCGGAGTCGAGGACAATCCAGCTCCGGGATCCATCGCAGCGTGCCGCGTGCTGCGGTGCTGGCCTGGAGGGTGCCACGTCGGAGCCCAGATTGGAAGGGTCGCGACAAGGAGCTTGCTTGAACGCCTTCGACCAGCTGGTCCAGATCGTCGCCCGGCTCCGGGGAGAGGGGGGCTGTCCCTGGGACCGTGCCCAGACCCCCGAGAGCATGCGACCCTATGTGCTGGAGGAGGCTTATGAGGTGCTCGAGGCGATCGATCGTGGCGACATGCCGGAGCTGCGCGAGGAGCTGGGCGACGTCTTGTTCCAGATCCTGCTGCTGTCGAGGATGGCTGAGGAGGTCGGTGCGTTCGATCTGGAGCAGGTCGTGTCCGGGATCCGCCGGAAGATGATCGATCGCCACCCCCACGTGTTCGGCACCGAGGGGGGGATCGATCCCGAGGAGGTGGGGATCGAGGCGTGGGAGCGGCGCAAGGCGCTGGAGCGCGGTGGGCGTGGCTCCTCCCTCGACGGCGTGCCGTCGGCCCTCCCCGCCCTGCTCCGGGCCCATCGGATCAGCGAGAAGGCTGGGATGGTGGGTTTCGACTGGCCGGATCTGTCGTCGGTGCGGGCCAAGGTGGCCGAGGAGCTCGACGAGCTTGACGAGGCCCTGGCCTCCGGCGACGAGGCCCACGTCGCGGAGGAGTTCGGCGATGTGCTGTTCTCGCTGGTCAACCTGGGCCGCCACCTGCCGGTGACCGCCGAGGACGCGCTGCGTCGGGCCACCGCCAAGTTCGAGGCGCGGTTCCGTCGCCTTGAGGCGTCGCTGCTCGAGCAGGGGCGCTCGATCCACACCGCCGACGCGGACGAGCTCGAGGCCCGCTGGCAGGCCCTGAAGGAGGGCCGCTGATGTTGTTCCGCCTGCTGCTGCTGTTCACCGTGGTCCCGGCCGTCGAGCTGTTCGTCCTGCTGCAGCTCGGCTCCTGGATGGGCCCCACCGCGACCTTCCTGCTGATCCTGATCACCGGCTTGGTGGGGGCCACCCTGGCCAAGCGCGAGGGGCTGGGGGTGCTGCGGGAGCTGTCCGCCGAGATGCAGGGGGGGCTGCCGTCGGCGGATCGCCTGACTGAGGGGGGGCTGGTGTTGGTCGGGGGCCTGCTGCTGATCACGCCCGGGGTGTTCACCGATCTGACGGGGTTTGCGCTGATCTTCCCCCTCACCCGGCGCTGGCTCGCGCCCCGGATCCGGGCGTGGCTGGCGTCGCGGGTGGATCTGCGGGTCTCGGGCCTGCAGATGGATCCCGGGGGTTTCGATCCATCCGGGGAGGAGCTGGGGGGAGAGGTCCGCCGCCGCGATCCCTCCACCGTGCGGCCCGCGCGGCCCCAGCCCCACCCGTTCGCGAACAAGTTCGACGATCTATAGGGGGTGAGCCCCCGACCGGAGATCCTGATGGAACCAGGCCAAGAAGACGCTGAGGCGGATCAGCTGCAGGCGCTCGGTGAGCGCTTCCTCACCGCGCTGCGACGCAAGGACGCAGGCGAGCTGGACGACGCCGAGGATCTGCTGCGCTCCATCCTCCGGGCGGAGCCCAGGCTGCCGGAGCCCCACCTGGAGCTGGCCCGGATCCTGCTCGACACCGATCGGACGAAGGAGGCTGAGCAGCACGCCCGGGAGGGCCTAAGCCACCTCGAGGCGGGGGGGCAGTGGACCGACGAGCTGCCGGAGAACGTGGTGATGGCCCTGGCCCACGCGCTGCTGGCGGAGGCCCTGCGTCGTCGCGCCGACGAGGACGACGTCTTGTTTGGAGATCCCGAGGCGTTTCATGCGATGGTGCGCAGCGCCCGGGAGCACTTCGAGGTCGCCGCCGGCCTGGATCCACGCGACGAATACAGCAGTTATCACGCCTTCTTCCTCGGGGTGGAGGGCCACGGGGGGGCCCCGCCGGAGCTGGCGGGGCTGTCGCTGTCCGCCGATCCCGACGACCTGAAGCAGAGCTAGCCGTGATGGATCTGTACGCGGCCAGCCCCGAGGAGCTCGAGGCCCTGCTTGGATCCTGGGGTGAGCCCCGGTTCCGGACAGGTCAGCTGCGCCGGTGGCTGTACGAGCGTGGCGTGGCCTCGTTCGAGGCGATGACCGATCTCCCGGCGTCGCTGCGGCGGCGCCTCGGGGACGAGGCCAGCCTGGGCACGCTGTCGGTGGTGGCCGAGCAGCACAGCCGCGACGGCACCCGCAAGCGCCTGTACCGCCTGGCCACCGGCGAGCGGATCGAGAGCGTGCTGATGCCCTACGGTGACGGTCGGAACACCGCCTGCGTCAGCACCCAGGCGGGCTGTGCCATGGGGTGCACCTTCTGTGCGACGGGCCAGATGGGGTTCGCCCGGAGCCTGACGAGCGCACAGATCCTCGAGCAGGCGCTTCGGTTCTCCGGGGAGCTCAAGGCCGAGGGCAAGCGGCTGTCCAACGTGGTGCTGATGGGCATGGGAGAGCCGTTCCACAACTACGAGGCCAGCCTGGACGCCATCCGGCGCCTGATGTCCGATCTGGGGATCGGAGCGCGCCACATCACCGTGAGCACCGTGGGCCTGGTGCCTCAGATCCGGCGCTTTGCGGCTGAGGGGCTGCAGGTGGGGCTGGCCGTCAGCCTGCACGCAGCCACCGACGCTCAGCGCTCTGAGCTGATGCCGGTCAACCGCAGGTGGCCCCTGGCCGAGCTGATGGCGGCCTGTCGGGACTACACCGAGGCTTCAGGGCGACGGGTCACCTTCGAGTGGGCCCTGATCGAGGGGGTCAACGACGACGTCCGTGCCGCGAGGCGCCTGGCGCGGCTGCTGCGGGGCGTGCCCGCCCACGTCAACCTGATCCCGCTGAACCCCACCCGGGGCTATGGCGGCGCCCCCACCGGCTCGGGGGGGGCTGAGCGGTTCGTCGCGACCCTGGCTGAGGCCCACGTCCCCGCCACCGTGCGGGTGCGGCGGGGGATCGACATCGACGCTGGCTGTGGGCAGCTGTACGCCTCGGTGAAGGCGTGACCCCCCCCCGCCGACCGGCCGGGGATCGTGCGGTGTTGCAGCGGTTCGTCGTGGCCGACGACGCCCCGCCCCAGCGGCTCGATCGCCTGGTGCAGCAGGGGATCGCTGCGTTCCCCACCCGGGGCAGCGCCCGGAAGGCCGCGCGCCGGGGCGAGATCGCGGTCGACGGGGTGATCTCCGAGCCCAGCCGGTGGGTGGCTGCGGGCAGCGAGATCGCCTGGCTCGAGCCGGAGGTCGATCGAGCGCCGGTGCTCCCGATCCAGATCCAGGTCGTGTACGAGGATGAGGCGCTGGCGGTGGTGCTCAAGCCGCCGGGGATCGCCACCAGCGGCGCCCTGCCCCGGACGCTGGAGCGCACCCTGCCCCACAACCTCGCGCCGAGCCCGGCCCCCGACGCGCTGCTGCGGCCCCGCCCGGTGCATCGGCTCGACGCCCCCACCGCGGGCCTGGTGGTGGTGGCCAAGACCCGCACCGCCCACGCCCGGCTCGGGCAGGCGTTCCAGCGGCGGGAGGTGCACAAGCGCTACCGGGCCGTGCTGGTGGGCTGCCCCGGGGGCGAGGGCTGTGGTGAGGTGTGCGAGCCGATCGAGGGCCGCGGAGCGCAGACCCGCTACCAGGTGATCGAGCGAGGCCGCAGCCTCCGATCCGGCTGGATCACCCGGGTCGATCTGTGGCCCCACACCGGTCGCACCCACCAGCTGCGGCGCCACATGGCTCACCTGGGGGTGCCGATCCTGGGTGACACCCTGTATGGCCGGGAGGGCATGATCCTCCGGGGCAAGGGCTTGTTCTTGTTTGCCCTCGAGCTGTCCTTGATCCACCCGGGCTCAGGGGAGCAGCTGCACCTCGAGATCGCAGAGCCCGCCAAGGTGGCGTCGCTGTTTGCCCGCGAGGCGCGCCGGTGGCGTCGCCACCACCCCGGGGAGGCCCCCTGACGACCTGGGTCGGCCCGTGGAGCCTACCGCCGACGTGCGGCGGCGATCCCGCCTCCGATCAGCAGGATCAGCCACAGGGGCCACAGGGCCACCACGCCGAGCAGGGCCTCGGTGCTGGCCTCCCGTCGGATCAGCAGCACAGCCATCCCCACCAGCATCGCGGCGAACCCGCGCTTGAGGGAGGCTCCGCTCATCTTTGTGGCCAGCAGGGTCCCGAAGAAGGTGCCGCTGATCGCACCGATCGTGACCAGGAGCGCTGAGTCCCACGCGATCGGGGTGTGTCCCGCATATCCTGCGAGCCCTGCGGCGGACTTCAGCGCGATCACCAGCAGCGACGTGCCGACGGCGGCGTGCATCCGCATCCCGGCGAACAGGACCAGGGTGGGTACGATGACGAAGCCCCCTCCAGCCCCCACCATCCCGGTCAGGGCTCCGACCACGACCCCCGCCAGCCCGAGGGTCAGGGGCTGCGGGGTCTCTGTCACGCGCTCGTCGAGGCCCGCGCGCCCGACGAACATCGCCACCGCGGCCGCGATCATCATGCCCGCGAACAGCAGCATCAGGGTCCCCCCGTTGATCCAGCGGGCGGACGAGCTGCTGGCGTAGGCACCCAGCATGCTGGTGATCGCAAAGATCGCGCCGGTGCGCCAGCGGACGTTGCCACGGCGAGCGTGCTGTGTCATCGCGATCAGCGCGGTGGAGCCCACGACCACCGTGGACGTCGCGAAGCCGACCTTGGGCTCCAGGCCGACGACATACACCAGCAGGGGCACGGTGAGCATCGATCCGCCCCCGCCCAGCAGCCCCAGGGACAGCCCGATCAGGGTGGAGAGCAGGAGCGTGGTGAGGGCGGTGGTCATGAGGGGTCTCCATCTGCCCGGCTGCGCCGGACCAGGGCGAGCGCCGGCAGGATCAACACCCCCCAGCCAAGGCCCGGGCCCTGGGCGCAGCCACATCCGGAGGGCTCTGGTGGGGGGCCCGGGCTCTCGATCGGAGCGCCGGTGTCCGCGGTGGCCAGGGGCAAGGCGCAGCGCTCAGCGGCGGGGGTGTCGGTGGGGCAGTCCCGCTCGAGGATCGTGGCGCGCAGGAGCTGTGGGTCGAAGGTTCGGCCGTCGGTGGTGCGCTCGAAGTGGCCCGGGCGCTCCAGCGAGGTGCAGCCCCACAGCGCGTCTCCAAGGCTCCACAGGCACCGGGCGGGCCCCTCCACCACCTCGGGGATCACCGGCGCGGGGGCCGCTCGATCCCAGCCGAGCAGCAGGCTCTGGTTGACCGCCACCAGGCAGCGATCCGCGACACACCCATAGCCGCTCACCGCCAGCGGCAGCTCGGCCAGGAGGGTGTAGGTGTCGTCGGCGAGGATCCACAGCGTGCCCGCCCCCTCCTCGCCGAGGGTGGACACCGTGACGCCCGTGCCGTCTGGGCCGGGGCCATGCACCGCGATCGACAGGAGCGCCGGCCCGGGCAGCGGAGCCTCCGCCAGCGCGCCGGGCAGGCCGTGCAGCAGCGTGGGGGTTGTTCCGTGCAGCCCCGCGATCCACCACCGGGCGTCGCCGCCCAGGGCGACGGAGCGGACGTCCAGCGCCAGGGGCAGCTCGATCACCTCGTGGGTCAGGAGCCCGTCGCTGGACACAGCCAGCACGTCTCCGCCCGGGCGCTGCAGCACCGCGACCAGCTCGTCACCGAGCTCGATCAGGGCGGAGACCGGATCGGTGATCGCAGAGGCGGCCTGGCTGCAGCCTCCGTCGCTGGAGCTCGCCAGCCCCGTGGGGGTGGCCAGCACCAGCGATCCATCCCGCCGCAGCCACAGATCCCGCAGCCCGGGGTGAGCCTCCTCGCACACCCGGAGCGCCTCTCCGCTGGGCTGCAGCTGGACGGGCCCCCAGGTGGTCCAGGCCGCGGCCAGCTCCCCCTCCTGCAGCAGCGGGCGCAGGCCGAAGGAGCCGACTGGATCGTGGGCGAGGGCGGAGACGATCAGGGCTCCGATCAGTGACACTTGCCGCCCCGGGGACCGGCCACGACCATCTCCCCGACCTCTCCCACGTCGACCGGGGGCCGGGAGGCTCCGTCGCGCAGATCGATCACCGTCAGGCTCTGATCGTCTGCGTCGTGGGCGTAGACGAAGTTGGCGTCGAGCCCGTCCTGGACCCAGCGGCCCACGCCGCCCCCGCCGAGGCTCGTCCGGGCGATCTCAGCCTGCTCATCGAGGGAGACGACGGACACATCGCCGGAGCCGAGGTTGCCGATGGCGGCCATCGTGCCGTTGAGGACCACGACATCCGGGGTGTCTCCGATCGGGATCTCAGCGGCGATCGTGTCGGTGATCGTGTCGACGATCAGGGCTGTGTCTCGCTCTGCCTGGATCGCCACCCCCACCGGGTAGCCGTTGAACCGGATCCCGGTGCAGGGAGCGTCGAGCTCGATCCGTCGGGTCACGATCCAGGCCGACGGCCCCGTCGCGGGGATCACCGCCAGCTCCGGCTGATCCCCTCCGATGCAGACGTAGGAGCGCTCGATGTTCGAGGCGTAGCCCACGGCGAGGGGCGGGCCCCCCAGCTCGATCCGCGCCAGCTCGGTGCGCAGCGCCAGCTCGATGATCTGGAGGAACCCGTCGGGGTGCCCCACCACCATCGTCTGGGGTGCGGCGTCGGTGGACGCGAGCACGGTGAAGCCGGCAGGCAGCGTGAGCTCGTCGACGAGGGTGTGATGCTCCGACTCGATCAGCGCCGCAGCCCCGCTGACGGGATCGGTGGCCCACAGCACGGTGTGGGCGGGCTCGAACAGCAGCTCCGTCGGTGGAAACGGCAGCTGGATCACCGCGTCGACCTCGTCGCGGGGCTGGCTGATCGCGGTCAGGGTGAGGTCTTCGTCATCGCCGACGTAGATCCAGTTGCCCGAGCCGGTGACGGCTGCAGCGATCGGATGGCTTCCGAGCCCGATCGTCGCCCCCACGGTGCACGAGCGGGGGTTGACCTGGCGCATCACCCGGCCCATGGTGTCGACCACATACGCGTACTCGTCGATGGGATCGTCGTGTTGGCCGGCACACCCGGGCAGCTCGACCTCCGCGATGGGATCGGTGGCTGGCTCGGGGGGCTGCACACAGGCGGCGAGCGCGACGACCCACATCAGAAGGCGACCGGCGCTGGATCGTCGAGCTTCTCGTAGGTGTAGGCGCCGGCCCCGTCCTCGATGACCCTCTCGACGTAGTAGTAGCCCGGCACGGTGCGATCCTCGCGGATGTCCATCGCGCCAAACACACCGTCATAGTCGACGTCTTCCCCTGCGCTGATCCGCTGGATCAGGCTGCTCATCTCGTCGCGGGACAGCGCCTCCCCCCCCTGGCTGCTCGTGATGATGCCCTGCAGCACGTCTGCACGATCCTTCGAGCGCGCGGCGAGCACCCCGAGGCCCCACAGCACCGTCGCGTCGTACACCGCGGGGGTGAAGGTGTCGGCGTCGAGCCCAAAGCGACCCTTGTACTCCGCCTTGAACGCATCGAGCCGGGCGGAGGGGGTGGCGCCCCTCATCATGAAGTGGAAGCGGGAGGTCGCCAGGGAGGCGTCCCGGCCCACCAGGTAGCTCGAGATCAGCCCGTTCTCGTTGGGATCGATCAGCGCAGAGCTGCGGGCCATCCCACAGGTCGCGATGGTGCCGTCGAAGGCGGCTCGATCGAGATCTTGCAGCGCCCGGAGGTTCGGGCCGTCGCCCCGGAGGTGGAAGAACACGAGATCGGGCTGGTGATCGGCGAGGATCGTGCGCAGCTCGTCCTCGATCCCTCCAGCGTTCAGCGCGTCATAGCTCAGCTCGAAGTCCTGGCGGTTGCCTGGATCGAGCTCCTCCGACAGGGCCGGATCGTTCGACTCGATGATCGTGCCCTGGAAGCCGTTGGCCTCGAGGGTGGAGCGGATGACCGCGGTGTGCATCTTGTCGTGGACCTGATCCCCACGGAGCAGCGCCACCCGGGCGTTCGGGTGCTTGGACTGGATGAACTGGGCGGTGTAGACCGCCTCATAGTTACACAGGGCCCGGGCCGACATCAGGTAGCTGAGCTGCTCCTCGGTATACAGGCTGTGGTCGAGGAACTCGTCGTCGCCCGAGCCGCTCGAGGTCTCGAAGGAGGGCACGCCCGCCTCGACGGCGACCCTCGCCGAGCCCTCGTGGGCGTCGCCGGTGGACGAGATGATCCCGAGGATCTTCTCCCCGTCGGGGCCCTCGATGATGTCGCGGATCGCCTGCTCGACCACGTCCTTGCCGTCGCCTGAGTTGACCTCCAGGGCCTGGATCTTCCCTCCATAGGCCTCCTCGATCCCGGCGCTGATCAGATCCTGCAGGCCCATCCGGACGGCGTTCTCGTGTAGCTCCCCCTTGGGGGCGAACTTGCCGGTCAGGGGCAGCGCCGCGAGCAACAGCGCGTCTCCCTCTGTCCCCACTGGATCGGTCTGGCAGCCGCTGAGCCAGGCCAGGGCGATCAACAGTGCTCTCGAACTACGCATCTTGGTCTCCTGGGGTGAAGGTCAGAGGAGGAGATCGAGCCGGACCCACAGGGTCCGTCCCAGGCCGGGCACGTCGACCCCGTTGAATCCGACCTCGATGAACTCTGTATCGAGCAGGTTCGAGACCTTGACCAGACCTCGCAGCGAGATCTCATCCCCCAGGGGGATCGGGACCGATGACAGGGACAGATCGAGCAGGTCGAACGCTGGCAGCTGGTAGCAGGGATCGTTCATGTTCGGGATAGTGCACTGTAGCAGGTTTGACTGCGACGGGGTCCGCTGGCCTACGTGGCGATGCTCCACGGTGACGGCGAGGCGGTAGGACTCGAGCACCAGGCCGAGGCGTTCGTAGCTGAACGCGGTCGGGACCGACTCGTTGTCAGGGAAGATCTTGCCCCCACCGATGGCGAAGGGATCGGCTGCGGCCACGGCGTCGGTGTCGGTGATCGTGTTCTGTAGCGACACCGAGACCTGAGCATCGACGAACCCGAGGTCCTCGATCGGCTGGTGCAGCCGACCTGTCACCTCGGCGCCGAAGTTGATCGCGTCGTACGCCGTGGCCAGCTGATCGACCCCCACCAGCTGGTAGCCGATGGTGTCCTGGTACTGGTTGGTGAACACCGAGCCCGAGAGCAGCAGGGTCTCAGAGGGGTAGCCTTCGAGCACGGCCTCTGCGCCATACAGG
>DRPG01000509.1 GCA_011376105.1 Deltaproteobacteria bacterium | reverse complement strand
CGAAGGTTAGGACGAGCGAGCCAGGGCGGGGGGTGTGTATGGAGGTCAAGCAGGTCCTGCTGTACCGGCGCGATCTGAAGATGCGAAAGGGCAAGATCGCAGCTCAGTGTGCTCATGCCTCCCTCGCGGTGTTCCTCCGGCGCAGGCTCCCCCCCGCAGGCGTCGAGGTGCGGCGCGACGGCGTGATCCTCGATCCCGAGCGGGCCCTGGTGATCCCCATGGACGAGGCGATGGCGGCCTGGGTGACCACGCGCTTCACCAAGATCGTGCTGTCCGTCGAGGACGAGGTCGCCCTGGTCGAGGCCCACCGCCTCGCGGTCGAGGCCGGGCTGCCGTGCGCGCTGATCCGGGACGCGGGTCACACCGAGTTCCACGGCGTGCCGACCCTGACCACCTGTGCGCTGGGCCCCGGCCCGGTCGAGGTGATCGACGCGATCTCCGGTCCCGGGGGAGCGATCGCCACCAAGCTCGCCTAGCTGCGCTATCCTGCGCTGCTGGAGGTTTGTTGTGATCTGGGTGATCCTGCTGGCTGCCTGTGTCCCAAAGTCCACTGAGGAGAGCAGCACACCGCTCTCCGGTCCCACCCCGGATCCCGACGTGGAGACCTGGGTCCCCGAGGCCTTTCCCCCCACCGGGGCCGAGCGGATCGTGTTCTTTGGCGACTCGATCACGGCGGTCTATGGGCTGAACAACCCCGACAACGGCTACCCCTCGCTGCTGCTGGGCGAAGACAGCGATCGCTGGCCTGAGCACGAGGGCGGAGATCTCGTCGATCGCTTTGGAGCGCTCGATGTGCTCGACATCAGCCGGGACGGCGCCACCACCGACACGGTGCTCTCGTCCCAGCTGCCCGGGGTCGAGGCCGCCTGGGGCCCTGTGATCTCCGGTCCGACCCTGGTCGTGGGCACGATCGGGGGTAACGACGCGCTCAACGCGCTGCTCAGCGCCGACAGCTTCGAAGAGACCCGCGCCCAGATGATCGACAACCTCAGCCGGATCGTCGACTTCTTCCAGGATGAGGCTCGCTTCCCCGATGGGTCCTATCTCTACCTCACCAACGTCTACGAGCCCACCGACGGGACGGGACAGGTCCCCGAGTGCTTCTATGGCCTCGACATGACCCTGGTCCTGCCCGAGCTGGAGGCGACCAACGAGGCCATGCTGGGGCTGGCCCAGGAGCAGGGCTGGGCGTGGGTCGATCTCCATGGCCACTTCCTCGGCCATGGCTTCCGCCACGAGGATCCCAACGTCGCACAGCACGACGACGAGGATCCAAGCCTGTGGCTACAGGACGACTGCATCCACCCCAACGCCCGGGGGCACCACGAGATCCGTAGGCTGTTCCTCGCCGCGGTGGACGCCGAGCCCCTGGCCCTGCCCTAGCTCCCCCCGATCCCATGGACGGAGGGAGGATCTCAGCGTGGGGCGGGGCGACCGGGAGCCAGCCCCGTGGGATCACCGACCCATGGCCAGCTCGAGCCAGCGGGCGGCCTCCTGCTGCCCCTCGGTCAGGGTGTCGAGGGCCTCGAGGTGATCCAGGGGGGTGAGGCCCTCGGCGTCGCGGACCCATGGATCGGCGCCTGCGTCCAGCAGCATGCGCACGACCGAGGGCCAGCCCGCGTCTGCGGCCACGTGCAGCGCGTGGCCCAGCTGGGGATCGACGTGCTCGAGCAGACCTGCGCGCTTGCTGTCGAGGCAGGCCTCCAACACGTCGCGCCGGCCCTTGCTGACGTGGTGCAGGCACCAGGCCCCGTTGGGCTTGCGCAGCCCGGCCAGGGACAGCAGATCCTTGAGATCCCGTTTCTTCTCCTTCTTCGAGCGCTCTCTCCCCCCGCGCTGAGCGAGCAAGGCGATCACCTCGGGATCCGAGGCCAGCTCCAGAGGTGGGCGGGGATCACCTGGGCCCGGCGCGTCTACGTCGGCGCCTGCGTCCAGCAGCATGCGCACGTTCTCGAGCTGATCCGCGCCCGCGGCCAGCACCAGGGCCAGCTGCCCCGCGTCCCCGGGCTGAGCCAGGGGGACGTCGGCGTCGAGGCAGGCCTGCACGATGTCTGGATCCTCTCCCCCGAGGATGCCCAGCTCCACACAGGTGGCCCAGCTCGGCCCCCCCGCCGCCTCCAGGCGATCGGTGGGGGAGGAGGGGGGCGGTGCAGCGATCGCTCCGGGCTCGGGGGGGGCGGCGGAGCTCTGAGCCTCGAGCTCGGCCAGGGCCTCCAGCGTGGCGGAGGTCGGGGCAAAGCCTAGCTGGCCCAGGGCGTAGCCCCGTAGGGTGGGGCCCGGCTGCTCCAGGCCCCCCAACGCTATCCTCCGCCAGCGGGTCGGATCGAGATCGGGACCCGCCACCCACAGGCGGAGGCTCGCCAGATCGAGGTGCAGGGCGGGGAGATCGACGCTGGGGACCTGGGGGAGAAGGGGGGCGTACAGCACGTCGGTCCGATCTCCAGAGCGCAGGTTCACCAGGGTGATCCCCCGGGCGCCGGCCCGATGGAACGGGCGGAGGTAGTGATCCTCCACCACCGGTGCGCTCGCCCGCCTCAGGGCGGCCTCAAACTCCATCCGTCGCTGGGCGATGACCCCATCGACGGAGGGGGAGGCCGGCGCGTCCATCGCGTCGCTCATGGCCAGGAACCGCCCGCCGACGGACATCGCGTCGGCGCCCACCACCGCGTGGGGCTGGGACCACGCCAGCCCGCCGGCGTCGAAGCTCGAGGTGTGGAACGACGCGATCCCGGCGCGCTCCCGGATCACCACCAGGTCTTCGTCTTGCACATGGAGCACGTCGAGCTGACCGTGGGGCAGCTCCGGGTGCCGGCTGGGGCCCCAGCCCGGCAAGGGATCGGGCAGCTCCGAGCGGAACGCCACCGCACCGTCCAGCGGAGAGATCGCGACCAGCTCGCGATCGGTGGTCAGGACCACCACCCCGTTGATCGGCTGCAGCGGTGAAGAGACGCGATCCCCTAGGGTCAGCGAGCCGATCACCGCGCCCTGCTCGAGGACCGAGACCAGATCTCCGCCGGCGCTCGAGGTCGCGATCAGGGCTCTGCCATCGACGGCGAGGGCGGACACCACCGGGCCGGGGGGGACCCAGCTCCACCGGAGCTCGCCAAAGCCGTCGATCCATTGGATCTGCTGGGGGCTGTACAGCACCGCGCCGGTGCCGTCGGCGGCGGGGGACACGCGCCAATCTCCGGCGTGACGCCAGTCCTCGGCGCCCCAGGCGGTGTCCACCGAGACGACGCCGTCGGCTGACTCCACCACCACCGCGCGCTCGGTGCGGTGCACCGCGGTGGGCCTGGAGACGGGCAGGGTCCAGACGGTGGAGCCGTCTTTGTAGGCGATCGCCTCCAGCACACCCCTGCGCCACACCACGGCGGACGATCCAGTGGCCACCACGCGCTCGTGCTCTGCGCTGGTCGACCACACCTGAGCCCCGGTGTCGACGTCGAGGCTCAGCAACACCGACTCGCGGGGGGACTGTCCGGCCAGCACCAGGGGCTGGGTCGAGATCACCCGCCAGAGCATGCCCTGAGTGTGGGGCCTGGAGACCGACCACAGGGGAGTGTCCGTGCCTGTGTCCCACAGGGTCACCGTGCCGGGCCTGGGGATCCCCCCGGGGGAGAGCTCGAGGTGGCCGACCAGCAGCCGGCCGGCCCCCAGGGGATGGATCAGATCGGCGCTGTGGGTCGGCAGCGGCGTGGACCAGACCGGCTCAGCGGGCTCGAGGGGGGCCAGCGGTGCCGCCGATCGAGCCATCTCTTCCCAGGACACGGGCTGGGCCGTGGCCAGCTGTGCTGCGACTCCCCACAAGATCATGTGCGCTCCTCGCTCCGGGCCTACTGTAGCAGGACGCCCCGTCGCCTCCGGCGTGCCATGGAGAGCCCCAGCAGGGCCCAGGGCCACCCTGGAGATCGGCCATGGCCACAGCCACACCCCGAGGGGGAGGGGGGGCCCGGGTGCCCCGGAGGGGGCCGGACGCTGTGCCCAGGGAGGTCAGCGCGTCGTCGGTGGTTGGATCGCAGTCGTCGTCGATCCCGTTGCAGCGCTCCGGTGCGCCGGGGAAGATCGTGTCGTCCGTGTCGTCCGTGTCGTCCGTGTCGTCCGTGTCGTCCGTGTCGTCCGTGTCGTCGCGGTCGAAGGTCACGCCGTCGCCGTCACGATCCAGGGGGAAGGGATCGCCTCCACCGAAGGCGCCGATGTCGGAGCGCGCCGTCGGTGTCGAGCACGCTTGGATCCCCGGCGTCGATCGCGGGGGAGCCGGGCAGGGGGAACATCGCCTCCGTCGAGCACAGGGCGGTGGGGATCGCCTCCCGGAGCTCCCCGGGGACTCAGGGGACGCTCCTGCCGCTGGAGCCGCCGACGAGGGGCTCGGACACACGCTCGCCGAGGAGCGGACGCGCCCCCCCCCTGGAGCGCACCGGTGCTCTGTGCCAGGGCTGTGGGGCCGGCGCAGCCAGCGCGGCCTCGGCTCGGGCGATCAGCTGGGCCAGGCCCGGCTCGCCCGGGAACTCGTCGTCCAGCCCCCTGGCCTGGGCCAGCGCCTCGCCCGGATCAGTGTCGAGCAGCCGCTCGATGGAGCGGAGCCGGGCCTGGACGTGGAGCTGGGCTCCGATCAGCTCCTGGCGCTGCCACAGCGCGGGATCCAGCACACCCAGGGCCGAGAGGCTGGCGAGGTTGGCGGCGGTGGCCTCCAGGTCTCCCTCGGCGAGGGCTGCCTCGGCTGCATCGAGCAGCTGGGCGGAGGCAACGGGGTTCGCCTCGGGGCTCGGGGGGGGCTCGAGCGGTGCCGCCACCAGCGCCTCAGCGCCGGGGACGGTGGCGATCACGGCCAGCACCACCACCGAGAGGGTGAGCAGCCCCAGGGCGGCGCCCCCGATCCCCCCGATGGCGAGCAGGGGCACCCAGGACCCCACCTGGGGCCGCGGCGGGGCGAGGGCACGGGGAGGCGCGGGGGCTCCGTAGGTGGCGGTGTTGTGGACCTTGTGCCAGTGGGTGGGGCTCTCGGGGAACAGCGCGTCGATGCTGCTCGCCAGCTCGGCGTCGTAGACCGGGCCGTGCCGCTCGAGCCACGCGGACAGCACCCCCACCAGATCTGTGGCGGTGCGATACCGCCTGGCGGGCTCCTGCTCCAGGAGCCGCGTCAAGATGTCCTCGAGATCCTGGGGCAGATCGGGCCTGCGCTCGGGCGCTCCGGGGATCGAGCCCGACAGCCGGGCGCCGATGGCCTCGCCGGACCAGGCGTGCCCTGCGGTACAGAGCATGTGCAGCACGACCCCCAGCCCGTACAGATCGGTCTGGACGCTCAGCGTGTCCCGGAGGATGGTCTCGGGGGCCATGAAGCGGAGCTTGCCCTTGAGGACGTGGGGCTGGATCCAGGTGGACTGCCCGTCGAAGCGGGCGACCCCGAAGCCCACCAGCAGGGCCCGGCCCTCGTTGGACACGAGGATGTTCGACGGGGAGACGTCGCGGTGCACCACGTGCAGTGGGGCGCCGTGGGGATCGGTGGCGGTGTGGGCGTGGTGCAGGGCCTTGGCGACATCCAGCGCCACCCGGACCGCCAGCCGGAGCTCGAGGGGCCCGTGCATCCGCTGACGCCGCAGCAGCTGCCGCACGCTGGGGCCCTCGATGTGCTCCTGCACCCAGTAGGGCATCCCGGCGAGCTCTCCGGTCTCCTCGATCCGGACGATGTTGGGGTGGTTGAGGAGCTGCCCGAGGTGACCCTCGTCGACGAACATCGCTCGACTGTCTCGATCGTGCACCAGATCGGGCCGCAGCGACTTGATCTCCACGAACCGAGGAGGATCGCGCCCCTCGCGCCCACGACACAGCCAGACATCGGCCAGCTCCTCTTCCCGCAGCCGCGACACCACCTCGTAGCGACCGATGAAGTAGCGACCGCTCTGGGACGGATCCCCAAAGGTCGTCAAGCGCCCTCCCCCCCGACGATCGTCTGTATTGAGCTACGTTTCGACTTTCAACGGGGATCAGCGACGTGGGGCGTGTGCGACGACGGGCTCTGAAGGCGGATCGCGCGGGTGGAGATCCCGGGCGTGGGCCGCGGGATCCGGGGGTGGACTGGCTGGATCGGTCACGCCCCGGGAGCGACAGAGCCCCCTCTGGATCCCGCGGTCCTGGATCCCGAGATCTGTGGGCGCGTCCATGTCGAGGTCTGAGGGTGCGTCCATGGGGGTTGGCTCGTCGCGGTCGGGAGGCCCTCCCTGGGCTTGCCTCCGGCGCGTCCCTGCAGCCCACGGCGCGCTACTCGTGGTCGAGATCCGGCACCGCTCCACCCCCGATCCGATCCTCGAGCATGGAGAGCCGGAGCAGGTGGGCCCTCGCCGCCACGGGGTGGATCGAGATCCGCTTCAGATACTGGTTCCGGGAGAACCGGCGCCAGATCCCCCGGGCCCGCAGGGCCTTCCACGTCTCGCTGTCCTGGGCCTCCAGCGACAGGGCGCAGGACCTGCGCTGGGTGCTGTAGGCGTCCATCGCCCGGGGGGTGCCCTCAGCGAGGGCCCACGCCAGGTGGTGGGCATCGAGGATCCCCTCGTTCATGGCCGTCCCCCCCACCGGGAGGTTGCCGTGGGCTGCGTCGCCGAGCAACGCGGCGGGGCCCTGGTGCCAGCTCGGAGCGACGCGCTGGCGGACGCTGTACAGCCCGAGCCCGCGCAGCCGCCCCCCGATCTCGGCCCCCAGGAAGCGCCGCATCCGCTCGTTGATGGCGTCGCGGGCCAAGGACACCTCCGGATCCGGGACCGCCCGGAACAAGAAGCGGACGGCGTCCGTCATCACCATCACCAGGGCCCAGTCCTGGGACGCGTAGAGGTAGGAGGCGGGCGCCAGGGCTCGGCTCAGCCGGGCCTCGATGATCGGCAGGACGTCGAGATCCGCGGTGCAGGCGAGGAAGGTGTCGGCCACCCCCTCGTCGCCCAGCTCGATCCCCATGGCCTGGCGCACCACGCTGTGACCCCCGTCGGCTCCGCACAGCCTCGGGGTGGTGAAGGTCTCCTCGCCACCGCCGTGGATCTGAGTGGTCACGATCGCACGATCGTCGTGGAGCACCACTGAGGTGACCTTGTGACCGAAGCGCACCGTGCCAGGCCTGGTGCGCTCGATGGCCGCGAGCAGGATCTCGCACAGGCGGGCCTGGGGGAGGTGCAGCCGGAACGGACAGCGTGTGTCGCCTTCGATCAGCGTATAGTCGAGCTCCGCCAGCAAGAGCCGGCGGGGCCAGTCCCAGTACTGGAGCTGAGAGACCCGCCGCCCCGCCGCCAGGGCCTCGTCGAGCACGCCCCATGCCCCAAGGTGCTCGAGGACAGGGGGCTGCACCGTGGTGGCGCGCAGATCGTTGGGGATCTGCAGCCGCTGCTCGAGGACCACGACGGGGAGCCCCTGATGGATCAGGGCCAGGGCCAGGGCCAGGCCAACGGGACCTGCGCCCACGATGACGACGGGTGGGGTTTGAGACATGCGGCCCACTATCCCGTCGGCGCGTCAAGCACGATCCAAGCCCCTGCTCCAGGAGGATCGTGGCGCTGATGCCCAGCCGCTCCCCGGGCGCGGCATGGGGCGCGGCGTGGCGGACCTGATGGAGATCACCGCTAGCGTCCGCGTTGCCCTCCAGCGCTCCGGGCAGGACGAGGCCTCAGCGACGCATCGTCAGCCCCGCTGCGCCACCCGCTTCGCACCATGGGCGGGCTGGCGCAGGCGCTCCTCGAGCTTCTGCAGCGCGAGGAGCTGCTCATCGGTCAGGTTGGAGCGGTCGGCTCGTCGCTCACGGGGTCGCTCACGGGGTCTCCAGGGTCAGCGTAGCATCGTGGTCGAGCGGGTCCGTGCCCTGGGCAAGCTGTACACGTCCTGTGCACGAGCCCACCCGAGATCGGGTGATCTGAGGTCCCCACGCGCCACGAGACGCAACGAGCCGATCCTCGTCAGTACGCCTCCCCTGGCTCACCAGTGGCCTCGTTGATCCTCAGAACTGGAAGTAGATGAAGTCCATCGAGGTCGTCCGGTAGCTGATCGACATCAACACCACATACACGCTCCAGACCGTGGTCTGGAGCGGCAGCCACCAGGGCGTGCGCTTCCAGCGCGGGATCACCGTGCGCTTGGCGAAGTGCTCGATCACCAGCGGGGTGTTGAGCACGAACAGCAGGGACAAGATCGTCACCACCGCGCGCCACTGGTGGGGGGTGGCGTCCAGCGGGTTGGACGACAGGTGCATCCAGATCCGGTACACGCTGGGCTCCCGGAACATCAGCGCTCCGATCCCTCCGACGAAGGTGAGGTGGAACGCCGCCGCGAGGGTGCGGCCCCCGGGGACGCGGCGGGCGGCCTCGGGCAGGTTGCGCAGCGCCAGGGCGTAGCCGAGGATGCAGGCGGCCTGGAACAGCCCGAACAGGACGAAGTTCCAGCCTGCTCCGTGCCACACCCCCATCACCACCATGGTGACGGTGATCGCGACCGCGAACCGGATCGGCCGGATCGCGTCGGCGTCCCCCAGCAGGGGCGCCAGCAGGTAGTCCCGGATCCAGGTGGACAGGCTCATGTGCCAGCGCTGCCAGAACTCGGGCGTGGTGGTGGCCCGGTAGGGCTCGTCGAAGTTGCGGACCAGGTGGATCCCCAGCATCTTGGCGGTGCCCCGGGCGATGTCGGTGTAGCCCGAGAAGTCGGCGTAGATCTGGACCATGAACGCCGCCGTCGCGGCCCAGATCAGCGGCCCGCCCGTGTCCTTGAGCAGGAACACCTTGTCGACGTAGGGGGCGAGGGTGTCGGCGATCACCAGCTTCTTGAAGCCCCCCCACAGCGCCAGCCCCAGGCCGGACTCCACCGCGGACCAGCTGAGGACACGCCGCTGCTCGAGCTGGGGCAGCAGCCGACCCGCGCGCTCGATCGGACCGGCCACCAGCTGGGGGAAGAAGCTGACGAACACCAGGTAGTCGAGGTAGCTGCGCCGGGGGCGGAGCTCGCCCCGGTACACGTCGATGGTGTAGCTCATCGTCTGGAATGTGTAGAAGCTGATCCCCGCCGGCAGCACGATCCCCAGGGCGTGCAGGGAGGTCTCGAGCCCCAGCGACGCCAGGGCGTCGTGCACGTTGACCACGAAGAAGTCGAAGTACTTGAACCAGAACAGCAGCCCGAGGTTGCTGGTGAGGCTGGCGCCGAGCCACACCCGGCGGTGTCGCGGCGAGCGGACCATCAGCTGGGCCATCACGAAGTCGATGGTGGCGGAGGCATACAGCAGCAGCACCCACAGCGGGGTGATCCAGCCGTAGAACACGACGCTCGCACACAACAACACGATGTTCTGGGTGCGTCCGCCGGGCAGCATCCAGTACAACACGAAGACCGCGAGGAACAACCAAACGAACTCGATCTGGACGAAGCTCAAGGTCTCCTTCCCCCGTTCACCGTGGCCTGTGGAGTGCTAGAACCATGCCGATGTGGATCGTTGTGTCGCTGATCACGGCGGGGTGTGCAGGTCCTGCTGCGCCCCCCTCCGACAAACCGACCGGAGCCGACACCCAGCCGGACACCTCCACGCCACCCCCGCCCACGGGCGACACCGGCGAGCTGGCCCCCCCCGACACCGGCACACCTCCTGTCCGGGTCTCCCTGGCGGGGGCGGACGTGCGCTGGCTGGGGGCCGGTGCCGGGGACTGGGCGGGTCGGCAGATCGGGCCCGCGGGCGACGTCAACGGCGACGGCCTCGGCGACGTGCTGGTCACCGCCCACTGGAGCGACGCCGCGGGCGATGATGCAGGCGCGACCTACCTGCTGCTCGGGCCCGGGGGCCCGGGGGGGAGCCTGGCCGATGCGCACGCGATCCTGCTCGGTGAGGGCCCCCACGATGCCTCGGGGGTCAGCGCCACCACCGCAGGAGACGTGGACGGCGACGGCTTCGCGGATCTGATCATCGGTGCGGACGGACACGACGTCCCTCTGAACAACGCGGGTACCATCTACCTCGTTCGGGGCCCCGTCGCGGGCACGATCGATCTGGCCGACGCCGACGCCAAGGCCACCGGCGAGGGGCGGGGCGATCTGGCCGGCGTCAGCGTGGCCGGGGTGGGGGACGTCGACGGCGACGGGCTCGACGACGTGCTGGTCGGCGCACGCTACAACGACGAGGCCCACCCCGACGCGGGCGCGGCCTACCTGCTCCGGGGGCCGCTGGCCGGCACCTCCTCCCTGGCGGACGCCGACGCCAAGCTGCTGGGCGAGTCCCGGGGGGACTGGGCCGGCATCACCGTGGCCGGGGTGGGGGACGTCGACGGCGACGGGCTCGCAGATCTGGGGATCGGTGCGCGCTATGCCGATCGAGGCCCGATCCTGGACGTCGGCGCCTCCTACCTGGTGCTGGGGCCCGTCGCTGGCACCCTGGATCTGTCCGCCGCCGAGGCGGTCTTTGTCGCTGAGGGTGCCGGTGACGAGGGGGGGATGATCGCCGGCGGCGGCGACACCAACGGAGACGGGCACGACGACGTATTGATCGGGGCCCGCCTCAACGATCGCGAGGCCCCGGACGCGGGCATCGCCTACCTGCTGCAGGGGCCCGGCTACGGGGTGGTGGATCTGGCCCTGGCCCACGCCACGATCACCGGAGAGGCCGGCGGCGACGAGCTGGGCTTCCGCCTCGACGTGATCGGGGACGTCGACGGCGACGGCAACGGCGAGCTGATCATCGCGGGCTGGCGCAGCGATGAGGTCGCCTATGACGCCGGCGCGGTCTACCTGTTCCTGGGTCCGGTGCAGGGGCTGTACCGGGCGGGCGACGCCGATCGGATCTGGCTGGGAGAGGCGCTGGGCGACTGGGCTGGCTCCAGCGTGTCCGGGGGAGACATCGACGGCGACGGGCTGGCCGAGCTGATGATCGGAGCGTCGTTCCAGGACGGCGCTGCTGAAGACGCCGGCGCGATCTACCTCGTCTATGCAGACAGCCTGCGCTGGTGATCCCGCTGCCCGGGAGAGGGGGCGCTACTCGATGAACACCGGGATCGCCCGGGTGATGTCGAGGCCTGAGATCCCGCCCCCGTCGCAGCCCGCCTTCAGGGTCCAGTCGGGCCTGCGCTCCCCGTCACGAAACGCCCACACGTCGTTCCTGTTGGCGCAGGTGGCCAGCACGCCGCCCTCGATCGGGAGCGCCCCCCCCTGGTTGCTGCACTGGTGGTCGAACCACCACCAGTCGACGGCCTCGAGCGTGCCCGCGACGTGATCCATCTGCATCCGCAGGGCGCGGGAGCGGGCTCCGTCGCCGGTGTTGTCGAACACCCACAGCTCGTCGCCGTGGCGGCTGGCGTTGTGCTGGCCCGAGAACCCCTGGCCCACGCCCGCCACCGGGACATAGTCGGGCTCCGGAAGCCCGTCGCCGGAGCCCACGGCGTGCCAGCTGAGCTGCAGGAAGGTGGGCGAGGCCGGATCGCCGTCGATCCCGAGGATCGTGTCGAAGTTCAACAGCGACAGGATGATCTCGCCGGAGTCGGTGACGTTCAGCCCGTTGGCGTGACTCCAGTCCCCGGGGCCCCCGCCGACGATCTCGAACGCGTCGGCTAGATCGAAGGTGCCCACGAGCTGATCGTCGTCGAACACATCGATCCCGTCGACGTTGCGTCCGTCCCCTAGGGGGTACTCGTGCAGCAGGTAGCGGTGGCGGCCCCAGCGATCGGCGTCGTGGTGGAGCTTGTGCTCGAGCTCGACTCCGCCACGGAGATCGAGCAGGATCTGCCCTGAGACGTGCTGCTCGAGGAACCGGGTCGAGCGCAGGGACAGCACGCTCAGGGACCCCTGAGACCACTCGTACCCGGTCATGGTCTGATCGAAGAACACGTCGTTGGGCTCGAACCAGACGATCCGACCCTGTCCGTCGATCAGGGTGAAGTAGGAGGTGGGCTCGCAGGCCAGGGGGTACAGCACCGCGTCGAAGCCCCAGGCGGTGCCGGTGGTGATCACGCTGGCCCTCGCCAGATCAGCGGGCAGGGCTCCGGTGGTGATCGTGCCCTGCCTCGCGCCGACGGACCAGGTGTAGGGGGTCTCGGGGACCAGGCCCCAGGCAAGGATGTCGTGCCGGAGCACTCTGTCAGGGCTGTGGAAGCTCCGGGGGGGCACCCCTGGGGCCTCGAGCGCCACGGTGACGGGGCCCGGCGAGGACAGCGACACCGCACAGCGCGCCCTCAGCGGGTTGTCCGTCAGATCACAGCTCACCCCGAGGAGCTCGGAGGTGCCCGGATCGGTGGGCTCCGGGCCGGGGGGACCCGGTGGGGCCGTGTTGGGCCCGGGCCCCTCCCCGGGCCCCTCCCCGGGCCCCTCCCCGGGCCCGGTGCAGGCGAGGAGAGACAGCCACCCGATCATCAGGGCCTCCGCCACAGCAGGAACACGCCCGCGAGCAGCAGCCCGACGGGCCCGGGCCCCGGGCCCTGGGCGCAGCCACAGCGCCTCGCCTCCCCGGGCGACCGGGGATCGCTTGTGTCGGCGGGGCCCGGGGGGCCACAGGTGTCCGGCGTGCCCTGCCCCTGGACCAGCCGCACGCGCTGATCGGCGCCGAAGGAGCCGAAGCGCTCGTGGGCTCCATCGGGCCAGCGCACACACAGCTCTGCGTCGACCGCGTCCCCCAGGCCAAAGTGCGGCCAGGGGCTGTTGGTGGACATGTAGCTGCTGCCCGCGTGCAGCTCCCGCTGCTGGGTGCGCACGCGCCCCCCCAGGGTGGCGGTGGCGAACACCCGCGCGCCGATCCCCCAGCCGTTGTCCCGGGTGCCCTGCAGCTCGATCGACAGCCAGTGGTTGCCGTTGTCGGTGCGGTTGAGCAGCAGCACCGGCTCGCCGGGGACCCCGTCGGGGGAGCGGGTGACCGCCACCGCGATGTCGATCCAGCCGTTGCCGTCCAGATCGCCGGCGGCCACCCCGCTGCTCCAGCGCTCAGACAGATCCAGGGGGATCTCGGGGGGGAGGAACGTGCCGTCGCCGGCGTTGAGGAACAGCAGCCCCGGGCTGCCGACGTTGTCGCTCGCGTGGGACCAGCCTGCATAGTACAGATCTTCCCAGCCGTCGTTGTCGAAGTCTGCGGCCACCACCCCCCAGCCAAAGGTCTGATCGCCCACGCCGGCCTCGTCCGCGACGTCGGTCCAGGTGCCGTCGCCGTTGTTGTGGTACAGCACGTGGGGTCCGTCCCGGCGCTCCCCCACGGTGCCCACGTTGGTGGAGAAGAAGTCGAGGTAGCCGTCGCCGTCGAAGTCGGCGATCGCCAGCCCCATGAAGTGTTCTGAGGCCCAGATCCGCGAGCTCTCGGTGATGTCGACGAAGGTGCCGTCGCCCGCGTTGCGGTAGACCTCGAA
The DNA here is from genome assembly GCA_011376105.1 of Deltaproteobacteria bacterium. GTDB lineage: Bacteria > Myxococcota_A > UBA796 > UBA796 > DRPG01. Next base: position 5,647 of record DRPG01000509.1, on the reverse strand, counting down.
CGGGGTGGGCAGCAGCTGGATGTCGTTGCAGTTGGCGACGAGCAGATCGATCGCGTCGTCGTCGTCGAGGTGGGTGAAGGTGGCGGCGCAGGCGCCGGTGTTGGTGGCGACGCCGGCGGCCCCGGCGATCTCGGTGAAGCTGTTGTCGCCGTTGTTGCGCCACAGGGTGTTGACGTAGTTGGTCTTCGGCACGATGCCCGCGGCGACGAACACGTCGAGGTCCCCGTCGTTGTCGATGTCGGCGGCGTGGGCCGAGGTGTTGCGCCGCGCCCCGAGCAGGCCCGTGGCGGTGGTGACGTCGGCGAAGCTGCCGTCGCCGTTGTTGTGCAGCACCCGCAGCGCCGAGCGATCGCCGGGCAGGACCAGATCCGGCGCGCCGTCGTCGTCGAGATCGGCGGACAGCACGCCCGATGAGCCGGTCCACACCGCCGCACCGGCCGGACCGGCGACGTCGGTGAAGGTGCCGTCGCCGTCGTTGCGCAGCAACACGTTGGCCTGGGTCGGGCCGTTGCCAAAGTACAGATCGAGATCTCCGTCGAGATCCCCGTCGAGGATCGCGACGCCGGAGTAGCCTGATCCATCGTAGGGGAGGCTGATCAGCTCGACGTCGCCGAGGCGCTCGGATGCGTCCTCCAGCACGACGTCGGACGCCGAGGCCAGGGTTGCCCACAGGATCATCGAGCCCTCCGTCGCTGGATCAAGAGCAGCGAGACGAGGCCCGCCCAGGGGGCGCCGGCCCCCGTGGGCAGGGCACAGCCGCAGGGCGCCTCGTCGCCTCCCGCGCCGGGGGGCGGAGCCGAGGCGTCCACAGAGCCCGTGGCCGTCTCGAGCGTGTCACAGGTGTCCGGCGTGCCCTGCCCCTGGACCAGCCGCACGTGTTGATCGGCGCCGAAGGAGCCGAAGCGCTCGTGGGCTCCATCGGGCCAGCGCACACACAGCTCTGCGTCGACCGCGTCCCCCAGGCCAAAGTGCGGCCAGGGGCTGTTGGTGGACTGGTAGCTGCTGCCTGCGTGCCGCTCCTGTAGCTGGGGCTGCCCTCCCCCGGGCACGGCGATGATCCGGGCCCCGACGGCGCTGGGATCGGAGCCTGCGCCGACAAGCTCGATCGACAGCCAGTGGTGGCCGTTGTCGGTGCGGTTGAGCAGCAGCACCGCTGAGCCGTCCTCGTCGGCGGCCTCGACCGCGGTGCGCACGATCACCAGATCCATGCGCCCGTCGTGGTCGAGATCTCCGGTGGCCACCCCGCTGGTCCACGAGCCCGACAGATCCAGGGGCTGGGTGGGGGCCTCGAAGGTGCCGTCGCCGGCGTTGCGGAACAGGTGACCCGGGGACGCGTACAGATCACCGACCTGGGAGCGGCCGGTGTAGTACAGATCGATCCAGCCGTCGTTGTCGAAGTCTGCGGCCACCGTGCCCCAGCCAAACTCCCAGTCGGCCACCCCCGCGGCGACGCCGACGTCGGTGAAGGTGCCGTCGCCGTCGTTGCGGTACAGGGCGTGGGGCTGATCACGGCCCACGCCGGAGTTGGTGGCGAAGAAGTCCATCCGCAGATCGCCGTCGAAGTCGCCCAGCGCCAGCCCCATCCAGTGGCCCAGCCCCCACACCCGGGCGTCCTCCCGGACGTCGGTGAAGCGACCGCCTCCGTCGTTGTGGAACACCTCGAGGGGCAGATCGCGGTCGGCGTCGCCGCAGTTGGCGACGAGCAGATCGATCGCGTCGTCGTCGTCGAGGTGGGTGAAGGTGGCGGCGCAGGCGCCGGTGTGGGTGCCCAGCCCGATCCCGGCGCCGATCTCGGTGAAGGTGCCGTCGCCGTCGTTGCGCCAGACCGTGTTCGCGAACTGCTCGGACGGGATCGTCCCCGCGGCGACGAACACGTCGAGATCGCCGTCGCCGTCGAGGTCGGCGGCGTGGGCCGAGACGTTGCGGGGGGCGCCGGTGATGCCGGCGGCGGTGGTGACGTCGGTGAAGCGCCCCGCGCCGTCGTTGTGCAACACCCGCAGCGGGGCACGCAGATCGCCGGGCAGGACCAGATCGGTGGCGCCGTCACCGTCGAGATCAGCGGCGAGCGCCGCTCGGCTGCCGCTGCCCACCGCCGCGCCCGAGCTGGCGGTGGCGTCGGTGAAGTGACCGGTGCCGTCGTTGAGCAGCAGCACGTTGTCGCGGCCCGGGCCGTCGGTGAGGTACAGATCCAGCGACGCGTCGCCGTCTGCGTCGAAGATCGCGACCCCGCCGTAGCCCGAGCCCCCGACATGCTTGCTGCCGTTGCGTGCCCCCAGCAGCCGATCGGAGGCATCGATGAAGTCCTGGCTCCAGGCAAGGGTCGACAGCCACAGCCCGATCATGGTGTGCAGCCCTCGGCGGTCACCGGATCGAGCGCTGCGATCACCGTGCGCTCGCCCACCGCGGTGAGCTGGGTGGTGAGATCGGTCACCTCCACCCGGATCGTGAGGGGCTCACCCTGCAGGGGACAGATCTCCTGTGGATCCCGGGACGAGAGGAAGGCTCGCAGATCCAGCGCCTCGGCGGTGCACCGCACTGGATCGTGGTGGCTCAGCTCGCGGTTCTCGGGCAGCTGGAGCCCAGCGATCTCCTCCCCCGTCGCGATCACCGTGGCCGACGGATGCAGCCTGGCGATCGACGAGATGGCCGACAGGCGCACGGCGGTGGTCAGGTGCCAGCCCCCCTGGGGACCGAAGGTCACCTCGAGCGGCTGGCCCTCGCTCAGGGGCTCGTAGCGCGCTCCCCCGGTGCCGATCTCCACCCCGGGGATCCCCAGGCAGGCGGGGAGCCCGGAGGGGCCAGTGTCGGATCCCGTGCCCGGATCGGGCGCGGTCGTCGTTGAGGCAGCCGGATCACAGCCCGTGAGGATCCCCAGCACCACCCAGCACCTACTCGACATAGCCCGCCGCCCTCAGCAGCTCGATCGTCTCCTCCCCGGGGCTCCGGGTGGAGGCGACGGCGTGGTTGTGGGCCTCGGCGGAGGCCTCGAGGACGGGCAGCAGGGGGTGCTGCCCCACCGGCAGCGGCCGTAGCTCCCCCGGATCTGCGCTGAGATCGAAGCGCTGCAGCGTGCCGTCCCGCCACAAAAGCTTCTGCTCATCGGGACCCCACACGGCCACACCGCTGTAGCTGGTGCGCTGGCTCGGCTGGTGGGTGACCACCGAGATCGGGGGCTCGGGATCAGGCAACGCACCCTCGAGCAGCAGCTCGAACACATGGCGCGCCGACAGGGGCTCGGGCAGCACGGGCGAGGGCCCGGCGGCGGGGTGGAACAGCAGCGGGACGCGCACCCCGGGCTCGTACAGCGTGTCGCCGTGGCCGACGAGCTGGTGCTCTCCGACGAACTCGCCGTGATCGGAGGTGATCACCACCCGGGCGTGCCCGAGGCGATCTGCGCCGCGGAGCAGCCCGAGGATCCGCCCCAGGCTGCGATCGGCCTGGAACACGCCGTAGTCGTAGCCGTTGGCCAGCCGGCGCCGGTACCTGCGCGCCTCGGCGTCGCCCATCTCTCCGGAGACGTACCGGTTGAACGGGGTCTGGCGGTCCTTGAGCCACATGCGGTGCTGGACCGGGCGCTGGGGCTCGATCCAGCCGAGGCCCTCGGGGACAGCGGGGTAGGGCGCGTGGGCGTCGACCACGTTGACGAACAGGAACAGGGGACGATCGGGATCGAGCGCCTCGAGCCTGGCCGCCACCGATCCGGACAGCGCGTCCCCCTTGAGCTCAGAGAAGCTGTGGGCGATCTCGAGGGTGTCGAACCCCTCCCCGATCCATCCGGGCTCCTTGAGCACCATGTTGGCCGAGATCATCGCGGTCTGGTAGCCCCGGGCCGCCAGCTGGCCGGTCAGGGTCTGCTCGGGGGTGGGCTGCCTCGCGCCGCCCTCGAAGTCCGAGACCTCCCAGCCGGTGAAGAAGCTCGCGTGGCTCGGCACCGTCCAGGTGCCCGGCGTGACCGCTCGACAGGTGGTCGCCCAGCCCTGGCGCTTCAGTGACTCGAGGACCGGTGTGGTCGGCCGATCGTGCCCACACAGGGAGGTGGAGCTCGAGCGCACGGTGTCGAGCACGATGAAGATGACGTCGGGATCGGTGGCCGGGGCCAGCCCGAGCTCACTGAGCGGCGACCCCCTGGACAGGAGCGCCCCCCCGAGCCCGATCAGCCCCCCGAGCCCGATCAGCCCCCCGAGGGCGGGTCTCCACCTCGTCGCCATGCTCCACGCCATGCTCAGCCTCGGTGCACCCTAACCGGTGTCTATGTGCTGCCGCGCGCTGCCGGATGTCCGAGGCGAGCACACTTGTTCCTGGATCGGACAGTGTCTCCGTCGCAGGCTGCGGTGGACGATCGCGATGACGTGTGCTTCCCTCTGGGCCAGCGAGGAAGAGACGTGCGTGATGGGATCGCGATCCTGGGGATGGGGTGTCGCTACCCGGGGGGGGCTCACAGCCCTGAGGCCTTGTGGGAGCTGGTCTGTGCTGGCCGCAACGGGATCTCGGATCGGAGGCGGCTGGGCCGGCCCGCGGGGGTCCTCGACGATCTAGCAGGCTTCGATGCTGCCTTCTTCGGGATCGCCTCCGGTGAGGCCGCCGAGATGGATCCAGCGCAGCGGCTGCTGCTGGAGGTGACCTTCGAGGCGATCGAGCGCGCGGGGCTGGATCTGGACGCGCTGTCCGGCACGGCCACCGGCGTGTACCTGGGCCTGGCGATCTCCGACTACGGGCGACGCCACCTGCTGGCGCCGTCCGGCCCGCTGACCCCCTGGTCGGGCACGGGCACCTTCCTGTCGGTCGCCGCGGGGCGGATCGCCTACCTGCTGGGCACCCACGGGCCGGCGATCTCGGTCGACACGGCGTGCAGCTCGTCGCTGGTCTCGCTGCACCTCGCGGCCTCCGCCCTGCGGGCGGGCGAGTGCGATCTCGCGCTGGCGGGCGGGGTCAACGTGGTGCTGAGTGCCAGGGTGACGGCCTGGCTGGCCAGCCTGGGGGCCCTGTCCGAGCGAGGGCAGAGCCGCCCGTTCGATGCCTCCGCCGATGGGTACGTCCGGGGCGAAGGCGCGGGCATGGTAGTGCTCCGACGCCTGTCGGATGCGATCGCTGATGGCGATCCGATCCTGGCGGTGATCGCGGGCTCAGCGGTGAACCAGGACGGACGCACCAACGGGCTCACCGCGCCGAGCGGGGCTGCCCAGCAGGCGGTGATCCGGGCCGCCCTGCGCAGCGCGGGGCTCCAGCCGGGGGACATCAGCTATGTCGAGACCCACGGCACCGGCACCCCACTGGGCGATCCGGTGGAGATCGGCGCCCTGCGAGCGGTGTATGGAGAGATCGATCACCCGCTCGGCCTGGGGGCGGTCAAGGGCAACCTGGGCCACACCGAGACCGCGGCGGGGGTCGCGGGCGTGATCAAGGCGGTGGAGGCGCTCCAGCGGGGGATCTGGCCCCCGATCGCGGGGCTGTCGGCGCCCAACCCCCGGCTGGGGGCGCTCGGCCCCCTGGTGCTCCCCACCGAGCCGATCCCCTGGCCCGGGGACAGCCCCCGGGTGGCCGCGGTCAGCGCGTTCGGCATGTCCGGCACCAACGCTCACCTGATCCTCAGCGCCCCTCCACCCCGGCCCGCCCCCGGGGCGGTCGAGGCGCCGGCCTGGGGCGAGGG
>DRPG01000508.1 GCA_011376105.1 Deltaproteobacteria bacterium | reverse complement strand
GGCAGATGTGGAGCGAACCGTGGAACTCAGAGCGCGCTACCTCCTCCCCCACAACGCGCAGCGGCAGGACGAGCTGATGTTCTGGCGAGCCTACCGGTGGGCTGTCCGTCGCTTCTCCTCCAGCCGGGTGATCTGGGACTGGGATCCGGAGGACGGCGCCCGGGCGTTCGTGGTGCGCAACCACCCCGCGACCTGAGGCCACGCCGCCGAGCTCCGCAACCTGCCCGGCGCCCTCGTGGTGGGGGCTTCGGCGGGCTACCATGGGGGGCCCGCGGCGACACGGGCCACAGCGAGGAGGCATGGTGTGTAGGTTCTACTGGAAGAGTGGTTGAACGACCTGTCGAGCCGCACGCGTGCTCGTGCGGGAGCTGACGGCGCAGGCCAAGATCGAGCTTGAGGAGCGCAACTTCCAGCGCGAGGCCCTAAGCGAGGCTGAGTTGGGGGAGCTGGTCGACCTCGCGGGCGGGGTGGCCGCGGTGATCTCGCCGAGGAACGCAGCGGTCAAGGCCGCTGGCTGGTCGAAGGATCCACCCGATCGAGACACGTTCGTGGCCGCAGCGGCGGGTGACAACAAGATGATCCGCAGGCCGATCCTGGTGGTGGGCTCGACCGTGGTCGTCGGCAACGACGAGGCCGGGATCCGGGCCGCGCTGGCGTCGATCAGCTAGGGGCTGGGGATCCGGTCGGCGTTCCCCAGGGATCCGGCGGGGCTAGAGCCGGACGGGCGCCTCCTCGACCGGGTATCTTGTCTTGCAGGGGGGGGCGGATGATCAGACGGATCCTGCTCGGGGCAGCGGTGAGCTGCATCGCGTCCTGCGGCGACGAACCCGCTGAGCGGTGCAGACGGGACGAGCGGGTGCTGGCTTTTGCCGACGCCGATGGAGACGGGTTCGGGGGCGAGGAGATCGGGTGGGTCTGTGCGCTGGCCTCCGGCCAGGTGACCGTCCGCCTGGACTGCGACGACAGCGATCCCGGCGTGAACCCGGACGCCACAGAGATCTGTGATGGGATCGACAACGACTGTGACGGGCTCCTCGATCCCCCCGATCAGCTCGAGAGGTTCTACATCGACGTCGACGGCGACGGGTTCGGCGCGTCGTTCCCGGTGGTGGAAGCCTGCGAGCTGCCCAGCGGGTGGGCCGACAACGCGGCGGACTGTGACGACAACGACGCAGGCGTGTTCCCCGGCGCCAACGAGGTCTGCAATGATCACGTCGACGACGACTGCGACGGGCTGGAAGACGATCTCGACGACTCGCTGGATCCCGAGAGTCAGACGTCGTTCTACGCCGATCGCGACACCGATGGCTACGGCGACTCAGGCAGCGTGCTGCGGGCCTGTCGGCCCCCCTCGGGTTACCTCGCCACCGCTGGGGACTGCGACGATCTCGACGCTCGGATCCACCCCGACGCGACCGAGGTGTGCAACGGGCGCGACGACGACTGCGATGGATCCATCGACGACGACGATCCCAGCCTGGACACCTCGACCCAGCATGCCTTCTACGCGGATCTCGATCTCGATGGCTACGGCGCTCCGGGCAGCGTCGCCCTGGCCTGCTCCGGTGGGCCCGGCCTGGCGGACAACGACACAGACTGTGACGACACCAGCGCCGCCCTGAACCTCGACGACGTCGACAGCGACGGGTACACGACCTGCGGCGGCGACTGCAACGACGCCAACCCCCAGATCAGCCCCTTCGATCTCGACGGCGACGGGTTCTCTCCCTGCGACGCCACGCCGGACTGCTCCCCACAGGACTCGAGCGTGTACCCCGGCGCGCCCGAGGTCCCCGGCGATGGCGTCGATCAGGACTGCGATCAGGTCGATGACTGCTTTGGAGATCTCGACGGCGATGGGTTCGGCGCCAGAGACCCCGCCCCGGGGCAGACGCTGGACTGCTCGGCGATCACAGAGTCGGCCAACGGCGAAGACTGCGACGATGACGACGCCTTCATCACCGATGAGCACAGCTGGTACGACGATCCCGACGGCGATGGGTGGGGCTCGGGGAGCTCGGTCGGCTTTGGCTGCTACCCGCCCTACGCCGGAGCGTCGCCCTGGGCGACCGACTGCGACGAGTCCGATCCTAGCATCTCTCCTGGGGCCGAGGAGGTCTGCGAAGACCTGATCGACAACGACTGCGATCCCGCCACCCTGGATCTGTGCCACCTGTTCTTCGAGGACTTCGAGGACGGTGACTACGCGGGGTGGTTGGATCTGACCACCGGCCAGGGGGCATCGGTCGACACCCTCGGCGCCGACGGCAGCGCCCGATCGTTCCGGCTCGACGGAGGCAACAACAACCACTACGACGGTATCGCCTGGCGGTTCGCCGACGAGGTCCCGTCCGAGATCTCGTTCTATGTCCGCGCCGAGAACCTCATCGGCGACAAGGCCTACGTCACCTTCGGAGGCAACAACCTCACCAACAGCAACACCGCCGTGTTCTTCCGGATCAGCGGTGCCAGCCTCGTCTGCTACGACGGCCTGAGCACCCACAGCGCCCCCACCCCCATCACCGCCGGGACCTGGTACCTCGTCCAGCTGCAGATGGACTGGATCAACCAGCGCTTCGACTTCCTGGTCGACGGGGTGCTGGCGTCGGCCGGCGTGCCGTTCCGGGGCAGCGCCGCCACCCTGCAGGAGCTGCACCTGTACAACTTCAGCGACGAGATCGCCTGGTGGGATCAGATCCTGCTCCTGCCCTGATCATGGTGTCCGATCACGCTTAGCTGCAGCTCGAGGCCCTCCTTTGGATCCCCTCGCCGTCGCTCGGCCTGGCGATCCCACCGCCGTACTCCCGGGCGCCGACGCGCTCGGGATGAGGGATGGGGGATGGGGGATGAGGGATGGGGGATGGGGGATGGGGGATGAGGGATGAGGGATGAGGGTGGTCTGGAGGGTGTTTCGGACACGATCCCGGGGGCGATGGAGGCGACAGCGTCATACAGGGGGTGGGTGGAGGCTGCATGGATCTCGACCAATACTCGGAGCTCTTCTCTGGCTACACCGAGCTTCGGGTCCAGCAGAACACGAGGCGGACCGTCGCTCTGCTCAATGGAGACGTCGTCAACAACACCTCGAGCGTCCGGGGTGGGGCGTCGGCTCGGGTCTGGGATCGGGGCATGTGGGGCTTCGCCTCGGGTGCAGACACCTCCACCGAGGCGATCCGCTCCGTGGTGGACACCGCGTCCCGCAACGCGAGCTACCTCGCGGGTCGCGCGCCCAAGGAGCTCGGCCCGCTCCAGCACGAGGCCGTGCGCTCTGACGACGTCTTCGGTGTGCCCGGGGGGCGGTGGAGCTCAGCTGAGGTCGTCGACTTCCTCAAGACGCTGGACGCCGCCATCGCCGAGCGCCACCCAGGGCTGCAGGCCCGCGAGCTCGCGCTGCTTGGCCTCGACATGGAGAAACACCTGCTCACCTCCGAGGGCTCGGCGTCAGACTCCCTGATCCCGCGCACCAACCTGCTCATTCGGCTGTCCCTCGTCCACGACGGGGTCCCGTTCCGGTTGGCTGACATCCACGGGGGGTTCGGCCAGGGCATGGACGCGCTGGCGTCCATCGAGGCGATCGGCGAGGCGATCGATCAGCAGGTCGAGCACCTCCAGCGGAAGGCCGAGGGGGTGTATGCCTCCGCCGGCGCTCAGGCCTGTGTGCTCGATGCTGAGCTCGCGGGCATCCTCGCCCACGAGGCCATCGGCCACACCACCGAGGCGGATCTCGTCCTCGGGGGCTCGATCGCCGGGGGGCTCGTCGGGGAGCAGGTCGCGAGCCCGCTGGTCTCGCTCACCGACTTCGCCAACACCGCCCTCGGCCGGCGCTGCCCGGTGCCGGTCTATGTCGACGACGAGGGCACCCCCTCCCGGGACGTGCCGATCATCGTCGATGGCGTCCTCGAGGGCTTCATGCACAACAAGGAGACCGCCCTGCGCCTGGGCTGTGCGCCCACCGGCAACGCACGGGCCTTCACCTTCTCCGACGAGCCCTTGGTCCGGATGCGGAACACCTCGTTCCTCCCGGGCTCCAGCAAGCTCGAGGAGATGATCGCCTCGGTCGACGAGGGCTACTACCTGATGCGCTCGAGCAACGGCCAGGCCGACGCCACCAGCGAGTTCATGTTCGGGGTGGTGCTCGGCTACGAGATCAAGGACGGCCGCCTCGGCAAGGCCATCCGCGACACCACGATCTCGGGGGTGGCCTTCGACGTGCTGAAGACCGTCAGCATGGTCTCGGACGACATGGTCTGGCAGAGCGCGGGCATGTGTGGAAAGAAGCAGCCGATCCCCGTGGGCATGGGCGGACCGGCGATCAAGTGCACCTTGTACATCGGGGGACAGTGATGGAGCGGATCCAAGAGCGGGTGACCCGGGAGCTGCTCGGGGCAGGAGCCGATCACGCCGCCGTTCGCTGGACCGAGTCGGAGAAGCAGGAGCTCAACGTCGAGTGGGACGAGGTGAGCCTGCTGCGCACGACCCGGGATCGCAGCCTGCAGCTGGTCGCGCTGGTGGGCGGAAGGCGCGCCACGGTGGGCTGCAACGACACCACCGACGAGGCCCTGCAGCGCTCCGTCGCCGCCACCATCGAGGCGGCCCGGGGCTCCAACCCCGACGAGGCCAACGCCATCGCTGAGGCGAGCGGGCCCCGGAGCTTCGAGTCCGGTGCCACCAGCGCCGATCTCGACGCGATGCACGATCGGCTGGTGGAGTTCCTCGAGTGGCGCCGCACGGAGCACCCCAGGGTCAACCTCCGGGGCGTGAACTTCCACTTCCAGCGGACCCACACCGCGCTGAGCAACTCCAACGGCGTCGATCTGAGCTCGAGCGTCGGAGGATACACCTTCGTCGCTGTGTTCTCGTCGCGACAGGGTGCTGACGTCTCGTCGTTCAACTACTCGGTCTGGGAGGGACGCTCCCTCGATCGTCCCCTGGCCGAGGTGGGCTCCTTCGATCGCTTGTTCCGCCAGTCCGCGGATCAATTGCAGACCCAGGGGGTACCGGAGAAGTTCGTGGGGGATGTGATCCTCACCCCCGACAGCCTGCCGAGCTTCCTGGAGCCGGCCACCAGCTACCTGCGGGACGGGGCCCTGATCAGCGGGACCTCTGTATATCAGGATCGCCTCGGGGAGCAGATCACCGCCCCGGTGATCACCCTCCACAGCGCGCCCCTGTCTATGGCCTCGCCCCGGTTCTTCACCGAGGATGGCTTTGTCGCCGAGGACAGCACCCTGATCGACAGGGGCGTGCTGTGCAGCTACCTGCTGAGCCTGTACGGGGCCAACAAGACGGGGCTGACCCGGGCGGTCAATGACGGCGGGAGCCACAAGGTCGCGGCGGGTGATGTCGCCCTGCAGGACATGATCGCGTCGGTGGAGCGCGGGGTCTTGCTGTGCAGGTTCTCCGGAGGGCGCCCCAGCGGCAACGGAGACCTCTCGGGGATCGCGAAGAACAGCTACTACATCGAGAACGGCCGGCTGAGCTTCCCCCTCAGCGAGACCATGGTCTCGGGCAACCTGGTGGCTGCGTTGGCCCAGGCCGCGGCGGTGAGCCGGGAGCGGGTGGACTTTGGCTGGGGGCACTACCCGTGGGTCCAGCTGCGGGGCCTGACCATCTCC
>DRPG01000507.1 GCA_011376105.1 Deltaproteobacteria bacterium | reverse complement strand
CGGGGGCGACTGCGAAGAACCTCAGTGCAGGAGCGTGAGCTGCAGACGCTGGGCGTACGGCGCCTCGGGCCTGGCTGGGCGGGGCGCCCGGGGTGGCGCAGGCGCGGCTGGGCGGGGCGCTCGGGGTGGCGCGGGCGCGGCTCGGCGGAGCGCCCGGGCGCTGCGGGCGCGGCTGGGCGGGGCGCCCGGGGCGCTGCGGGCACGGCTGGGCGGGGCGCCCGGGGCGCTGCGGGCACGGCTGGGCGGGGCGCCCGGGGCGCTGCGGGCACGGCTGGGCGGGGCGCCCAGGGCGCTGCGGGCACGGCTGGGCGGGGCGCCCAGGGCGCTGCGGGCACGGCTCGGCGAGCGCCCGGGCACTGGTCGAACGCCGCCGATACTGGCCGGAGCTGGGCGCTCCTGCGCTCTTGCGCTGGGCGCTCTTGCGCTGGGGCTGCCTACTTGGTGGGTGTGGGATCGACCGGCACCTAGGCCCCCGTCGAGGCGGGCACCATGCTGCCCGGAGGGGTCGACGGGGCGATCGGCGCTCACCTGATCGGAGCTGGAGACGTCGACGGAGATGGGCTTGACGATCTGCTCCTCAGTGTCCCCGGCCACGACGGCGCAGGCCCCGATGCCGGTGCAGATTACGTGGTATACGCGAGCCTCTGTGCGCTCCCCCACCCTGGGCTGCGCCACGACGACCGCAGGAGAAGAGCATGGATCGAAGCGATCTCGGCGATCGGATGAAGGGGTACGAGGGGCGGGAGGCGGGCCGCAGGCTGATGCCCAGGCTCCCGATCTGTGTGCGGATCGACGGGAAGCGGTTCTCCAGGTTCACCAAGGGGCTCCATCGCCCCTACGACACGCGCCTGTCCGAGCTGATGGTGGCGACCACCACCCACCTCGTCAAGCAGTCCAACGCCACCATCGGCTACACCCAGTCCGACGAGATCAGCCTGATCCTGTATCAGACCGGACCCAGGGGTGAGGTGATGTTCGATCGGCGGATCCAGAAGCTCACCTCGGTGCTCGCCTCGATGACCACGGCGTACTTCAACCACCACCTGGCGGATCACATCCCGGAGAAGGCAGGGCAGCTCGCTCTGTTCGACTGCCGGGTGTGGGCCGTCCCCGATCGGGAGGAGGCCACCAACACCCTGCTGTGGCGCGAGCTCGACGCGACCAAGAACTCGATCTCGATGGCGGCCAGGGCGCACTACAGCCACAAGCAACTGATGAACCGCTCCGGCAGCGAGATGCTGGAGATGTTGTTCGCCAGGGGGATCGACTGGAACGACTTCCCCGCCTTCTTCAAGCGGGGCACCTATGTGCAGCGTCGTCGAGAGCTACGTAGGTTCGAGGCCGAGGAGCTGGCGCGGCTGCCTCCGCAGCACCAAGCCCACAGCGATCCTGAGCTGATGGTGGAGCGCTGGATCATCCAGCGCCTGGAGCTCCCGCCCCTACGCAGGCTCTCCAACCGGGTCGCGGTGGTGTTCGACGGCGCCGAGCCCGAAGCGGCCGAGCCCGGAGCGGCCGAGCCCGGAGCGGCCGAGCCCGGAGCGGCCGAGCCCGGAGCGGCCGAGCCCGG
>DRPG01000506.1 GCA_011376105.1 Deltaproteobacteria bacterium | reverse complement strand
TCTCCGACATGTACAGGCGCACCGGGTAGCCCCGCACACAGCCGATCGCCGCGATCGCCATCCCCGTGTTGCCGCTGGTCGCCTCCACCAGGGTCATCGATGGGCGGAGCTCGCCCCGGGCCTCAGCGGCGGTCACCATCGACAGCACCGCTCGATCCTTGAGCGAGTAGGGGTTGAGCAGCTCGAGCTTGGCGAACAGCTGCACGTCGGGGGCGAACCGGGCCAGCCGCAGCAGCGGGGTGTCGCCGATCAGCTCGGTGAGATCGGACGCGATCATGTCGGCGCCTCCCCGGGCGATCGCCGGTGGGACCGGCTCACACCGCCGGCTCGCTCAGCTGCAGCACCGACGTGTCGATCACCGAGCCATCGTCGGCGATGAACGAGACGGTCAGGGTGCCCAGCCCTGGATCCAGCACACACAGGCACGAGGACCAGTCCTCGACGAGGATCTCGTACTGGGGGGGCACCTCCCCCCGCAGGGCGGCGAGGGCCTCGACCAGGAACAGCCCGCTGCCCGCCGGGCCCGCGGCGATCTCCCGCAGCTCCGCGGCCGGGCCGTCGACGGGATCGACACGCTGCAGCGCGCCGTAGTGCATGTCTCCGGTGAGCACCACCACCCCCGGCACCTCGACGGCCGCCTCCAGCAGCACGTCGCGCTGCGCTGGGTAGCCCTGCCAGCGGTCCTGGGCCTGAGCCTCCCCCATCAGGGCGTCGTGATCGGTCAGGTGCACGCTGGAGGCCACCACCTTGAAGGTCGCGCTGCTGGCGCGGAGCTCAGCGGTGATCCAGGCCAGCTGCTCCTCGCTGACGATCTGTGCCCCATCGCGCTCGCCCCGACAGTCCAGCAGGAACAGATCGAGATCCGGGCCCCAGGACAGCCTCCGCCACAGCCCGCTGCCCCCCGATCCCCGGCGCTGGGGCAGGGCCTCGCGGAACGCGATCAACGCATCGCTTAGCTGCTCGGGGGTGACCGCATCCTGCAGGGCGTCGCCCTCCCCGAGGGTCCAGTTGTTGGCGACCTCGTGATCGTCCCAGATCGCGATCAGCGAGGTGGAGGCCAGCAGCGAGCGGAGGCTGGGGGTCGACAGCGCCCGGCGCCAGTGGGTGCGGTAGTCCTCGAGGCTGACCGCGCCGTCGGCATAGACCGTGTCGCCCAGCAGCAGCACAAAGTCCAGCTGCTCCTCGGCGAGGCGCTGGAGGCTCTCCCAGCCCGGGTTGTCGGTGCCCAGGCAGCTGGTCGCACCGAACACCAGCCTGCGGGAGCCCTCCCCCGATGGCGCGGTGCGGATCCTGCCGGCCGGGCTGCGGCGCGTGCCGTCGGAGCTATGGAGCGCCAGCTGGTAGGCCGTGTCGGGCCGGAGCCCGGTCAGCTCCAGCTGCAGCACGCCGTCCACCGGCTGAAGCCCGGCGCGGACCTCGTGCTCGACCCAGCCCTGATCGGAGGCCACCACCACCGTCAGATCGACGCTGGCCTCGAGGGTGCGCACCGAGATCAAGGCAGCCCGATCGGTGACATCGCCGGCCTGGACCCCCCAGGCGAACGCCTCGAGATCGAGCTGCCCGTCGGGGACCCAGGGCTCGGGCTCAGGTCCCCGATCGGGGGAGGGCGAGGGCCCTGGACCGCCCTGGGGCTCGCCCCCGTCCCCGCCACACCCTGGCAGGGTGCTCGCGACGGCGAGGGCAGACGCCCCAGCGATGAATCGACGTCGGCTCGTGCTCACGGGACCTCCAAGCTGCCAAGGTAGCGCATCCCAGAGAGCGGGTCCCCCGAGCGTGCTCGCGGGAGGTCCTGGAGGTCCTGGAGGTCCTGGAGGTCCTGGAGGTCCTGGAGGTCCTGGAGGTGCCCGGGAGCAGACCAAGACGAGACGAACCAGGCCAGAGATGCCTCCTGCAGCAGATCCGATGCCCCGATCCGAGGTCAGCATCCGTCTGCGATCCTGGCATCGAGGGGCCCCGGCGTGATAGCGGCCTGATGACCCGTCCTTTGGAGGTACCATGGCCAAGAGTAGACCCAGCGTGCAGAAGCGTCGTGCAGAAGCCAGGAAGCTGGAGCGCCAACAGGCCAAGGCTGCGAGGAAGGCGCAGCGCGAGGCCGCCCAGGCCGAACGTGCCGACGTCGAAGAGGGAGAAGACCCAGACATCGCGGGCATCGTGCCCGGCCCCCAGCCCCTGCCCTACGACGACGACGACGACTTCGAGATCAAGATCTGAGCTCGGGGAGCCGGAGCTCCACCCACACTCGCCACCGGAGAGCACCGGCGAGCACCGGCGAGCACCGGCGGGCCCTGGCCACGAGTGGCTCATCAGGTCGCCCGTCGCCGCGACCTGGGGCGCCGAAGGCCCACGGGGCGGTCGCCGTGACCACCACCTTCCCCCCGGCGTCCGGGATCGTGCGGTGATCGGCTGACGGCACCCTCCGGGCCCGATACCCTCGACCCGGAGGCCGACATGGCGTGGCAGGATCAGGTCCACCCCCACACCCCCCTCACCCAGGTGGTCGCTGGCCTCTGGGCAGTCCAGGGGAGCCTGCCGCGCTCGGGTCTGCCCCGCACGATGGCGGTGGTCGAGCTGGAGCAGGGGCTGCTGCTGCACTCGGGGATCGCCCTGGACGATGCCGGGCTCGAGGCCCTCGAGGCCCTGGGCCCACCCCGGATCCTGATCGTCCCCAACCGCATGCACCGCACCGACGCCGCGGCCTACAAGGAGCGCTACCCTCAGCTGCAGGTGGTGGCCCCCCGGGCCGCCCGGGCCGCGGTGGAGGAGATCGTGCCCGTCGACGCCGTCGCCGAGGAGATCCTGCCCACGCTGGGGATCGAGCCCCTCATCCCTGACGGGCTCAAGCCCTCGGAGCTGGTCTACCGGGTCCCGGTGGCGTCCGGCTGTGCGCTGCTGATCACCGATCTGCTGTTCAACCTGCCCCACCAGCGAGGCCTCAGCGGCCTGGTCCTCCGCTACCTCACCCGGAGCACCGGCGGGTTCAAGGTGACGGGCCTGGGGCGGGTGATGCTGGTCCAGGATCGGTCTCGCCTGGGTCGCTGGCTGCTGCAGCTGGCGGAGCCTGAGCCTGTGGCGATCGTGGTCGCCCACGGCGATTGGATCACCACCGACTGTGCAGCTTGTCTGAGGCAGGCCGCCTCTGCCCTGAGCTGACGGCCGTGGCTCCACTGCTGGCCCTGCTCCTCGCTCCACAGCTCGCCTGTGCCCCCCCGACCGGGCCCCGGATCCCCTCCACGCCCTCTCTGCTGGGCCATGCCGGGGGCACCGGGGCCCTGGTGTTCGACGGAGACGTCCCCACCAACCTGCTGTTCATCAGCCTCGACACCACGCGCCGGGACTACCTCGGGCGGTTCTCCGGCGGTGATCACACCCCCCACCTCGACGCGCTGCTGGCGCAGGGGGTGGTCCTCGAGGCGCACCGGAGCTGCAGCAACTGGACCGCCCCCTCCATGACCTGCGTGATCAGCGGCAAGACCCCGCTCGCCCACGGGTTCTGGCCCCGCTCCTTCGATCCAGCGATCCCCGATCGGCCCCCCCGGAGCTACGACACCCTGCCGATGTACCTCGGCGAGTTGGGCTTCCAGAGCGTGCTGATCACCGCGAACGACATCTTCTCGATGGCGCTCGGGATCCCCGAGGGGTTCGATCGGATCATCGACATGGATCAGCAGCCCGCAGATCAGGTGACCACCGCTGCGCTGGAGGAGCTGGCCACCCTCGGGGCCCAGCCAGGGCCCTGGTACCTGCACCTGCACTACATCGATCCCCACGCGGCCTACTGCCCGCCCCCCGAGCACGTCGATCCCGCCGCCTACCTGCCGTTCCCGTACGACGTCTGCACCAACGTCTATGGCCTGGTCCGGGCGTATGGCTCCTGGGAGCCCACCCTACAGCGCGCCTTCCTCGACAACGTCCGCGAGCTGTACCGCGCCGAGATCGCCGCCTGGGACGTCCAGCTCGGGCGACTGCTCGACGAGGCCGGAGCGCTGGGTCTGCTGGAGCACACCCTGGTGGTGTTCGTCACCGATCACGGCGAGCAGCTGATGGAGCGGGGCCTGATCGGTCACGGCCTGACCCTGTCCCAGGAAGAGAATCGCTCCACCGCAGCCTTCTGGGCCAAGAGCCTACGCCCTGGCGTGGTCGGGGATCCCACGGTGCACCAGGATCTGACCGAGACCCTGTACACCCTGTGGGGGATCACCCCCGCCACCCCCACCGAGGGGCAGCTCGTCGGCACCGCGGACAGCGATCGGATCGTCACCGCGCTGAACTACTGGCTCGACGCCCCGATCCAGCTCATGGCCGCTGACCGGGACCGGCAGCTGCTGTACGACACCTGGGGCGACCGACGGCTGTACCGCACCGACGTCGATCCCGCTGGCCTCGACGACGTCTACGATCCCAACGACCCAGACGTGATCGCCCTGTGGGAGGTGCTCGCCCCCCTGGTCGAGCAGGCCGCCGCGGCCTGGGATCACCTGCCAGAGCCAGTCGCCCCCGGGCCCTGACGCGATCGCACGCTCGCCCGTCCGCTGCGGTACCCTACAGCCCATGGCGACCCACTGGATCCAGGCACTGAGCGGATGGACGAGGCTGCAGGGGACGAGGCTGCAGGGGACGAGGCTGCAGGGGACGAGGCTGCAGGGGACGAGGCTGCAGGGGCTGTGGCTGCAGGGGCTGTGGCTGCAGGGATGTGTAGCTCCAGCCCCCGAGCCCGCCCCGGACCCGCCCCCCCTGGTGGCGATCACCTTCAACACGGGCACCACCTCGGTGCAGGCCAGCCTCGATCCCGACGACGGCTACACCCCGGATCACGCAGCCCGCTCGGACGCCTGGTACGGCGACGGGCTGGCCTGGATCGAGGCGATCGAGGCCGCCGAGTCCTTCTTTGCAGCGCAGCAACCCGACATCGTGGCGCTCCAGGAGATCTTCTGGTCCGGAGACTGCCCCTCGATCCCCGAGGAGGCCTGGCCCGACTTCGTCTGTGCCTCCTGGGCCCCGGGGGATCCCACGGTCGCCGCTCGGATCCTCGGGCCGCGCTACCAGATCGCGTGTCACCCGGGGAAGCCCGACAAGTGCCTAGCGGTGCACGAGCGCCTCGGCACCTTCCGGGGCTGCGGGGGCCCGCTCTGCCTCGAGGGCCTCGACGGTGCCACCGTCGAGGGCTGCGGCAGCGGCGCCCGCGTCGGGCGTGGGATCGTGATCCGCCCCGACGGCAGCGAGCTCACCCTGGTCAACCTCCACGGCAGCTCGGGCCTCGCCCCCTCCGATCAGGACTGTCGGATCCAGCAGATCGAGCAGGTCTTCGTCGACCTAGGCGACGGCGAGCCCGCCGCCAGCGGCGAGGAGACCCTGGTCCTCGGCGATCTGAACACCGATCCCGGGCGCTGGACCGACCTCGATCCCAGCGCGGCACGGTGGAGCGACTTCGTCGGAGTCGACCACCCCTTCGACTGGGTGACGGAGGTCGGCCCCGACGCGCCCCTGACCTACCAGGGCGTCGCGACCATCGATCACATCGCCTCGAACACCTGGATCGGCGACTGCACCCACCCGGGCACCCCCGGCGACGATCCACCGGTGCTCGAGGCCTCCTACTTCGATCACCGCCCCGTGATCTGTACGCTCCAGCGTCGCTGAGGCCCTGAGCGTCGCGGAGCCCGGGCCCCACCGGAGCCCAACCAGCCCTCGCTGTGTGGCTCAGCGCGGGATCGTGAAGCTGTCGATCACGTTGCCGACCAGATCCCGGACCACAAACTCGGCCCCGGTGGGCCCGAAGTCTGCGATGATGTAGTGCTCCACAGGATCGACGACGTTGCTGAACCAGTCATCCTCCCACTCGTCGTACAACGGAGCCCCCGCGCCGCCCGTCACCAGGTAGGTCGTGCCGGCCTCGATCCCCACCTCGGCTCCGCCCCGGATCGGGACCGAGCGCTCGTAGATGTGGTTGTGCCCGGCGACGACGACATCGACCCCGAACTCGTCCCACACCGGCACCCACGACCCGCGCAGCCGCTCGTCGGAGCCGTGGCGGGTGCAGGTCGCGAACGCCGACTGGTGGTGGGTCACCAGGGTGTAGCCCGCGTCGGACGCGGACAAGACCCCGCGCTGGAACTCCACCTGGTGGACGGTGCGATCCGCCTCGTCCTGCACCGTGTCGTTGAGGGACAGCAGCTGAAGATCCCCGTACCGGACCGAGAACCACTGCTCGTTGTTGGGGAGGGAGAACTGGGCAAAGTAGTTGGCCGAGAGGAACTCGTGGTTGCCGTGGGCCGGCACCAGCGCCTTTCGGGCCAGCACGTCGCCCGCAGCGGCGAACCAGCTGTCCCACTCCTCCTGCAGCGTCCCGAACTCTACCATGTCACCCGAGAACACGTAGAAGTCTGGCTCGTGCTGCTCCATCAGCTGCACCAGGGTGCCCCAGGTCTCGTAGGCCCCCCGGGAGTCCCCCGCGATCGCGACCCGGACGCTCTGGCCGGGGCCGGGCTCGGGGGCGGTGGTGAACTGATAGATCGGGGAGAAGTGATCGCCGCCCCCCACCCGGTAGCTGTAGGTGGTGGCTGGCTGCAGCCCCCCGCAGAGCTTCACCTCGTGGATCCGATACAGACCCTCTCCGCCGGGATCTCCTCCAAAGCGGAAGCTCTGGCCCTCGACGCGCTCGGTCAGCGACTCGCCGATCCCATACTCGACCACGGTGGCGAGGGTGTCGGTGCCGGTGCGCCACAGGAACGACGCGGCCGTGCTGGGATCGGATCCGGGCCAGCCATAGCGGACCGCATAGGGCTCGGGCTCGGGGCCAAAGGTCTGGGTGTGGGCCTCGGGGCCCCGGCCCAGGAGCTCCCCCAAGGGCCCGGGCACGGTGATCTCAGGGGTGCACTCCGGGCCGGTCGGGACGATGTCCACCGGCTCCCCCTGCCCCCCCCGATCGCACCCTCCCCCGATCACCACCCCCACGATCCACCACATCACCACCTCGCGCCCCACTCTAGCCGATCTCTACCCGGATCCGGCTCCACCCGGATCCAGCTCCTCGCCCTAGCCCTGTCCACGGGCTGAGCGGGGCCCGTCTTGTGGGCTGCACGACACCTCGTCGGGCCACGCCGGCTGGGGCGAGGGCCCGTTCCGTGGGCTGCACCCGGTGAGCCCCTCAGATAAGATCCGGGCTGAGCGATCCGGGGTGGCTTGTGGGACGGACCCTGTTCGTGGGAGACGTGCATGGCTGTGCCGATCAGCTAGGGCAGATGCTGGAGCTGATCCAGCCCAAGCGTACGATCCTGCTCGGCGATCTGTTCACCCGGGGCCCTGATCCCCGTGGAGTCTGGCGCCTGATCCAGCGCTGGGGGGCCGAGGCGGTCCTCGGCAACCACGACGACTGGATCCTCAAGCGGTGGAAGCCAGGCAAGGAGCTGCCCCGGGTGGCGCTCCGCTGGCTGGCCCGGCAGCCCCCGATCCGCCGCGGTCCGGGGTGGGTGGCGGTCCACGCCGGGATCCACCCCACCCGGGGCCCCGACAGGACGAGCCGCCGCAGGGCGTTGGGCCTCCGCTCGGATCGGGATCGTCCCTGGTGGAGGGACTACCACGGCGACGAGCTGATCATCCACGGGCACCACGCCTCGGTGGGCCTGCTCGATCTCCGCCCCCGGACCCTGGGCCTGGACTCGGGCTGTGTGAACACGGGCCAGCTCTCGGGCTACCTGCTCGAGGAGGACACGGTGGTGGTGATCCGGGCCTCACCGCCCCGCTGAGTCCTCGGCGGAGGCCCCTCCGGGCTCCATCGGCCCCCGGCGCTCGAGCCACAGGGCCTGAGCCACCCCGGGGGCCTCCGCCCGCCGCAGCGCGGCGTCAGCGCCCGGCTCCTCCGCCCGGGACAGGGCACGGCCCAGCAGGAGCCAGCCGCCCGGACGCCCGGACGCAGCGAGGTCGCCAGCTCCCCCGTCACCTACAGCCGGTGTAGATCGTCGCGGGACCACGGCTGCTCGACCACCACCGGGCCCGGGGCCCCGAACCCACCCGATCTGGAGAAGTTCTCGCTCGCAGATCCTGCGCATCGATCAAGACCTGGCTATAGAGACGTGTCGCCACTGCTCGAAGGCAGCGTGAACGCCTCTGAGCGTGCGACAGATGGACGATCTTGTCCTGTCAGGGAAGTGGGCACCGTTGCCCGCACACACGCTCGCCTGTGACAACAGGCAGCTCACGATCGAGAAAGAACATGAACAACAAGCTCTTCGTCGGTGGTCTCTCCTGGGACACCAACGACCAGTCCCTCGCCCAGGCCTTCAACACCTTCGGTGAGGTCACCGACGCCAAGGTGATCACCGATCGGGACACCGGTCGCTCGCGGGGCTTTGGCTTCGTGACCTTCTCCAACGCCAGCGACGCGCAGGAGGCCCAGCGCTCGATGGACGGCTCCGATCTCGACGGCCGGACCATCCGGGTGAACGAGGCCAACGAGCGTCCGCCCCGCGGTGGTGGTGGCGGCGGTGGCGGCCGCGGTCGCTGGTAGATCCTGACCCACGGGCCCGGACCGGGCCCAACAGCTCCCCTCTCCACCGACAAGGCTAGCTCCCCTCTCCACCGACAAGGCTGAGCCGAGAGGATCGGCTGAGCCGAGAGGATCCTTCGAGCCAGGAGGATCTGGGCGCCGCCTAGGTCAGATCGGGCTCGACGTCGGCGGGGGCCTGGAGCCAAGCCGCTGAGTGCTCCGCCCGATACACCACGCGCTCGTCCTGGGTGAAGTGGTATCGATAGCGCAGGAAGGTGGTCCCCCGGAAGATCCTCCGGCTGATCACCGTGGCCTCGGCGTGCACCGCTGGCCCGATCTTCCCCATCGAGGGGAAGGCGGCCTGGTGGATGTGGGTCCCGAAGCCGACCCAGCCCTCACTGCGGGGCATGTCGAGGACATACGCCGCCAGCAGGCTGGCCAGGGTCCCGGTGAGCTGCACACAGACCGCCCCGGGCAGGTGCTTGGGGTGGCCCGGCAGCTCGATCTGGGCGTCGACCAGGTCGCCCAGGCGGGTGGTGTCGACCAGGGCGGTCACCGAGCGGGCCTCACGATCCACCGACAGCAGATCGTGGATGAACCAGGCGCGGGGATCGTACAGACACTGCGCCGCGAAGTCTTCGGGTAGGGCCAAGGCTGCCTCCGGGTGGCGGTGTATCCGATCGAAGGTGACGTGGAGGCGCCGGGCAAGATCGGGCCAGGAGGATAGCCATACGGTCCTGAGGGAGGATCCATGTGCGCCCACCCGATGCTGCTCCTGATCGTCTGGGGGGGCTGTGGTCCCCAGCCCGAGCCCACCGAGCCCACCGGATCCTCCGAGCCCCGGATCTCGAACCTGAGCTGGAGGCTCCACCCCGATCTGGCGCCGTTCGCCTACGTCTCTTGGGATCAGCAGATCACGGGCGAGGTGACGGTCGAGGTCAGCGTCGACGAGGGGGAATGGCTCTCCTTGCCCCCGACGGCCGCCCAGATCGGGCGCAACGAGCAGCTGGTGGTCGGGCTACCCTATGGAGCCGCCGCCGCCTACCGGATCCGCGACGGTGCGGAGGTGGAGGAGGCAGCGGATCGCATCGTGCTACCGGGGGCTCCCGGGAAGATGCCGCTGGGCACGCTCAAGGTCTCCGAGGCCGACGCCTGGCTGCAGGAGGGGCGCTACCTGCTCACCAGCGTCAGCCAGACCTCGGGGGGCTGGGGCACCAACGGCCCCTTCTGGACCCTGATCCTCGATCGTCGGGGGCGTCCGGTGTGGGGCCGGGTGACCGAGCCCAACGTGTGGACCCTGTACGCCCAGGTCTCGACCACCGGCGATCACATCCTGATCGACGAGATCAGCTGGCTGGGGGGGGATCCGGATCGGATCTTCCGCAGCTACCTCGACGGTGTGTTCGAGGAGATCGAAGCTCCTGGGCTGCACCATGCGTTCGTGGAGCTGCCCGACGGGACGCTCACGTGGGCCAGCCAGGCCCACGCAGAGACCGGCGAGGCCCTGGTGGAGAAGGCACCGGGGCAAGACGACGAGACCGTCCTGTGGAGCTGCATCGACGACTGGCCCCAGGGCAACGCGGGCTGGGCCTGCAGCTCGAACTGCGTGTATTACAGCGCTGAGCGGGACAGCTACCTGTACAGCTTCTACTCGAACGAGACGGTGGTGGAGATCGATCGGGCGAGCGGGAGCACGCTGTGGTGGGCCGGCGGTGTTGACGGGGGCTACCGCTTCGAGCCCCTCGACAGCCGGTTCTACTGGCAGCATGGGGTGAGCTACACCCCAGCGGGCACCCTGCTGCTGTCCACCCAGGATCAGCCTATCCCCGAGACCAACCTGGCGCGGGAGTATGTCGTCGATCACGACACGCAGACGCTGACGGAGGTGTGGAGTTACGACGCGGGGGTGCTGGCCGACACCAACGGAGACACCTGGCGGCTGCCCAACGGGAACACCCTGCACACCCTTGGATCAGCGGCGCAGCTCAAGGAGATCGATCCCGACGGGCAGACTGTCTGGCACCTCGACTTCGGCGGCACCAGGCTCATGGGCCGCAGCCAGTGGCTGACGGATCTCTACCCCCTGTTGTCCCCGGAGCTACACCCCCAGCGTCGCGGCCCCCCACGGCCCTGAGCTCGCCTGGAGCCCCCGATGGCGAGCGACCTCAGGGGCCCGCGGAAGGCCCACAGAGGCCCGCGGAGGCCCGCGGAAGGTCCGCGGAGGCCCACAGAGGCCCACAGAGGCCCGCGGAGGCCCACAGAGGCCCACAGAGGCCCGCGGAAGGCCCGCGGAGGCCCACAGAGGCCCACAGAGGCCCACATGCCAACCCACAGCTCTACACAGGCTCCGGGACGTCCTCTCCGCGGCTGGCTATGGGGGGG
>DRPG01000505.1 GCA_011376105.1 Deltaproteobacteria bacterium | reverse complement strand
GTGTCGGTGCTGCCGTCTGCGCCCTCGACCTCGAGGAACAGGGACAGGTGGCCCGGGGCCGTGGGGGTGAAGGTGATCGCCTCACCCTCGATCCGGCCGGAGGGCAGGACCCAGGTGCTCCGTACGCCGGTGGAGCCCGTCGCGTCCAGGGGGACCGCCTCGCCCACCAGGGCGGTCGGCGGCACCACGCCCACCGCCTCGGCGGCGGCCCCGGGCCCGGTGGGTCTCGTGGCTGCACCGCCGCTGCAAGCGATCCCGATCAGCGCCACCCAGATCGAACGCGAGCTGCCCATCGCTCCCCCCTGTGGCATGCTATCGCGCTCGCGCCCGGGGCGGATCGTCGATCAGGGCCAGAGATCTGATCCAGTGGAGAAGCGCCACGACAGCTCGGTGGGGGTGGGGTTGCCGCTGATGTCGGTGATCCCACCGGCGGGGATCGACACGAAGTAGGTGGTGTCGGGCTGCAGGGGCTCGGCCGGGGTGAAGTTGACGATCGCCTCAGACACGTTGAAGGTGCCCTCGACCGGCACACCGTGCTCGTCCGCCACCCGCATCGAGCCCTCGAAGACGCTGGCGCGCTCGATCCACTCGTCGAAGGACACGCCGATCCGGCTGGTGGTGGCCTGGTGGGTCGCGCCGTCCATCGGGCTGACCAGCTCCCCCCGGGGGCCCTGTCGATCGGGCTCGGTGCGGTGGGGGAAGACCGTGGACGCCAGGCCCGGATCGCCACCGGAGTCCACCGAGACCACCACCACGTTGCCGATCGGGCTCATGGTGTCGAGATCGCCCGAGACCTCGAGCCGGGCCAGCTCGGTCGGCTGGGTTGGATCGGAGAAGTCCCACACCACGCCAAAGGCGCTGTCGCCCTGGAACAGACGATCGCCCTGGCGGTAGACGTAGGCACCGTCGCCGCCCTCGGTGAAGGCCTCGCCGACCCAGGTCGGCTGGGTTGGATCCGACAGATCGTAGACGATCGGTCCCCCGCCGTTGGCCTGACGGGTGTACAGACCATAGCGCCCGGACACTGAGCTGAAGTAGTGCTTCTGGAGGTCTCCTTCCTCGTTGGAGGTGTCGAAGGTGCCCCCGGGGATCGGTGTTGGGGCGAGGGGATCGCTGACGTCCATCAGTACCACCCGGGGGGTGCCCGCGCCGCCGACGACGCCGAGGTTGCCGATCACGGTGAACGAGCCCACCATCGTGGGCTGATCGAAGGTGACGGTGTCGAGCAGCACCGGCGCGACTGGATCGCTGACGTCCACGATGTGGATCCCGTTGAACGCAGCTGAGACATAGACGATCGAGCCCTGCCAGGTGTTGGAGAAGGTGACCCGGAGGTAGCTGTCGGGGTAGTAGAAGTTGGGCGTGGCGAGCTGCGAGACCCAGATCGGGGCCGTGCGATCGGTCACGTCGAAGAAGCCGACCCCACCGACGTCGTAGGTGTCGGGCTCGAGGTAGTCGACGGCGAGGTACTCCCGCCCATCGGCCTCCCCCAGCGCCATGGTGTGGGTCTCCCGCATCCGATCCGACCAGGCCTGTCCCACCACCACCGGATCGCAGGGATCGCTCGCGTCGAGGAACGAGATCCCACCACCGCCGTCCTCTGGGGCCCAGGGGTGGAGCAGGTAGCCGTCGTACATCACCAGGAGGTTGTGGTGCTCGGCGTCTCCGGGCCCCCCCTCGATCGCACCACAGGCGGAGAACAGCTCGTCCTCTGTGTAGCTCTGGGCGGGGCCGCCGGGGCCGCTGGGGGGCTCGAAGGCGTCGGGGGGCGGGAACGCTGCGCTCCAGGCGACGGGTGGGCCCTGGGGGGTGCAGGCCGCCCCCAGCAAGATCGTGATGCTCATCCTCAGCTGCACGGTGCCTCCTGGGACACCCGCGTCTCTATCTTGCGCGGGGCTCGCCCGCCCTCGCGCCCGGATCCATCGGCTCGAGGGTCCCTGCGGGCTCAGGGGGAGCAGTGGATCCGGAAGTTCCCGTCGGGCTGAGCTTCGATCACCGGGGCGTGGTCGACGAAGGCTCCGATCACCTCGATCGCGGTGGTGGTGTGCGCGGTGGGGGGGCCGGTGACGTAGGAGCCGCCCCCCAGGGTGAGGGGCACGAGCAGCTGATCGGCGAGGTGGGGGCCCACCGGGGCCGTCCCGTCCCGCCAGGCGACGGCCTGCCGCGCCATCTTCCTCGCCACCTGCTCGGCCGCCACGCCGCGCTCGCCGAAGCCGGTGAACACCTCGGTGAGCTGAGGGGTGCGCAGCCTCGCCAGCACCACGTTGCCCGGACCCGGCGAGGAGACCCGCAGCAGCTCGCCCTCGTCGGGGGCCAGCCCCAGCACCCGCCGGGCGGTGAGCAGCTCCCGGTGGCCGATCCGATCCGGGAGGTTGGACAGCGCCGCGAACAGCTCGATCTGATCGACCGGCCCCCGGGTGTTCAGCGACAGCGGGCGCCAGCGGCCCGGCTCGAGCTGCACCCGGTACCGACCCCCACCGGCGGGGTAGAAACCCCAGGCCTCGAGGGAGAACAGCACGCCCTGGCCCATGCGCTGCAGCAGGGGGAGCAGGGCGTGCTCGAGGAACTGGGCCGGGGGGCTCGCGGGGTTGTGGGTGCCCCCCGAGACGACGACGGTCGAGGGCCCTGGAGCACACAGCAAGGCCGGCAGCAGGGCCTGGAGCACCAGCCCTGCGCTGCCCGCGGTGCCCACCGCCAGGGTGTGCTCGCCCCCCCGCAGCGGTCCTGGGCGGAAGGTGAGCTCGGTGGAGCCCAGCGCGTCGCCCTCTAGCTCCGCACCACACGCTCCGGCCACAGCCCGCACCGCGGTGAGGTGTTGGCGCATCAGCCCCGGGCGCCTTCGACCGGCCCGGATCCGGCGGAGCTGGAAGGGGGTGTTGGTGATCGCGGACATAGCCAGGGAGATCCGGAGGATCTGGCCTCCACCTTCTCCCCGGGAGCCGTCGAGCTCGAGCATGGATCGTCTCCGGGGGCAGCACACGCCCCGCGCAGGATAAGACGGCGCCCATGGATGCGCTTCCGGTGGTGGTGGTCGGGTTCTACGGGACCCAGCTCGACGCAGGGGCCAGCCCCCGTCGCTGGGAGAAGTGGCGGCCCACGGTGGGGCTGTTCCAGCGTGAGGATCTGCTTATCCAGCGGCTGGAGCTGCTCTGTGAGCGGCCCAGCGAGGTGGAGATCCTGGTCCAGGACGTCCGCAGGCTGTCGCCGGAGACCGAGGTGGTGGTGCACGCCTGCCCGCTGTCCGATCCCTGGGACTTCGAGGAGGTCTATGCGGCGGTCCACGACTGGGTCCACACCCGGGCGTTCCAGCCGGATGACGAGGAGCTGTGGGTCCACATCACCACCGGCAGCCACGTGATCCAGATCTGCCTGTTCCTGCTGACCGAGGCGCGGTTCCTGCCCGGGAAGCTGCTGCAGACCTCGCCTCCGAGGCGGGGGAGCCCAGAGCCAGGCTTCGATCTGATCGATCTGGATCTGGCGCGCTACGATCGCATCGCGAAGCGCTTTGCCCGGGATCGAGCCGAGGGCTCGGCCCTGCTCAAGGCGGGGATCCCTACCCTCAACGCAGACTTCAACCACATGATCGATCGGATCTCCAGGGTGGCGTCGGCCTCGGTGGAGCCGATCCTGCTCACCGGGCCCACCGGGGCGGGCAAGTCGCGGCTGGCCCGGGCGATCTACCAGCTCAAGCGCAGCGCCCGGCAGCTGCAGGGGCCGCTGGTGGAGGTCAACTGTGCGACCCTGCGCGGGGATCAGGCGATGGGGGCCCTGTTCGGGCACCGGCGGGGCGCGTTCACCGGCGCCC
>DRPG01000504.1 GCA_011376105.1 Deltaproteobacteria bacterium | reverse complement strand
GAGAGATCGAGCCCGAGCACGTCATTGCACACCAGCACCTGGCCGTCGCAGTCGGGGCCTGCACCGATCCCGATCGTGGGGATCGACAGCCGGGCGGTGATCTCTGCGGCCAGCTCCCGGGGGATCCCCTCGAGCACGACGCAGAAGGCGCCCGCCTCCTCCACCGCCAGGGCGTCGCGGACCAGGCGCTCGCCGTCGTCCTCCGAGCGCCCCTGGATCTTGAACCCGCCCATGGCGTGCACCGACTGGGGGGTCAACCCGACGTGACCCACCACAGGGATCCCCGCCCCCACGATGGCGCGGATCGACTCGGCGACCCGGATCCCGCCCTCGAGCTTGACCGACTGCACGCGCCCCTCCTGGATCAGCCGGCCCGCAGCCCGCAGGGCGTCACGGGGGCTGATCTGGAAGCTCATGAAGGGCATGTCCCCCACGAGGTGGGCCCTCGACAGGCCCCGGCCCACACAGACACAGTGGTAGATCATGTGCTCAAGGGTGACGGGTAGCGTGTCTTCATGTCCCTGGATCACCATCCCCAGGGAGTCTCCGACCAGGACCATGTCGACCCCGGCCCGATCCACCAGCCGGGCCATGGTCGCGTCGTAGGCGGTGACCATCACGATCTTCTCGTTGTCGGCCTTCTTCTTGCGAAGGTCCAACACAGTGGCTCGCTTCATCACAGGTTCTCCTCTACCTCCCGGTCCGCGGGCGGATCCAGGGGCTGGACGACTCCGTCCGTGCCCTCTGTATCGCGCTGCCCGGGACCCGGGAGATCCCCCCCCGGAGCAGAGGTGGAGATCCCGCCTCGCTCAGGCGTGGAGCCCTGATCCGCGCCTGTCTCCTCCGGCGCCCCGGCTCGAGCAGCCGGGCCAGCGAGCCCGCCCTGACCGGCCGTGGGCGGAGCCCCCTAGGCTGCGGACGGTGAAGGCGGTGACGGCGGTGGCTCAAGTTCGGGGGCCGGCTTGGCCGGGAGCGGAGGCTGCGAGGGCGCCGCGGCCAGGGCCACGGCCCGGGGACTGGGCCGCCCCACCACCGACAGGGAGCTGGCCAGGATGCGCGGGCTCCGGCGACGGTTCCCGTCGTCATCGACCCAGAGATCATAGGTGAGGGATCCCTCCACCGCGACCCTGCAGCCCCGGGCCACCGTCTGCTCGCACTGCTCGGCGTGGGCGCCAAACAACCGGACGTCGTGCCAGTCGGTCTCCTCGATCCACTCGCCCCCCTCTCCACGCCCCCTCCGGTGGGTGGCGACCGCCAGCGAGCACCAGGGCACGCCTCCCTGGCTCCTCCGGAGCTCTGGATCCTGCCCTGCCCTGCCGACGATGAACACGCTGTTGATCCCGCGCATGCGGACCTCCTCGTTGGATGGGTCCCGCTGTGCAGTCCTGGATCCAGCGAAAGAGCCAGGAACCACCGTCCCTGGCCCGCTGCCTCCACCGGAAGCGGTCGCGTGCTGACGCCAGCTGCCCCGCAGAGACGCGGTCTACGCCCCCGGCAGATGTCGGCGGCGGGCTCCGTCGGATGTCTCGGGGGGGCCTGTCCCTCGCACTTAGCGCCATGGATCGATACAGCTACCGTCGCGCCGAGGTACCGGCTCGTGCCAGACGGCACACCCTCGAAGGAGCTGGCTATGTGGGGACCGATGGTCACAGCGATGCGCTCTCTCACCCGGGCCGGATCCAGCCACTGGGTCGTGGGAGAGGGCCAGACCTCGCTCCACCTCGGTGTAGAGACTCAGCGACTGACGCGGCCCGTGATCTTCGCCGACGATCGACGCGGCGTCACCGACCTGAGCCAGGGGATCTCCTCCCTGGGGGCCGGGGCAAGGGGCTGCTGCCCGACGATCGACGCGGCGTCCCCGCCAGCCTCGCCCCGGGCACGAGGGGACGCTCCGGCGACCTCACCTCCCCCACCCGGGAGCGGATCACCAACGCCGGCGAGGACAACCTCGACACAGGCACCTCCCTCCCCGTCGGGCGGGCCAACCGATCGCGATCGGCTGGGCGCCCCCAAGATCATCCACGCCCGGAGGGGGGGCACCCGGGTGATCCGAACGCCCTCGGATCTGACCGCCTCGTCCGCCGTGCCACAGACCATCGCGGCGATCGACAACCCCACCGACGTGTTCTCCGCGGGCACAGGGCTCCAGACCTCGCTCGAGCGCAGGGATCGTAGTGAGTGAGGAGGGCGAGCCCAGCCTGGCCCCGGGCACCGTCGTGGCGGATCGCTACGTCGTCGAGCAGCTGCTGGGCTCCGGCGGGCTGGCCGAGGTCTACCAGGTCCGCCACGCTGAGCTCGGCAGCGCCCACGCCCTGAAGGTCCTGACCTGGCGCCGGAAGAACCTGGTGGAGCGCCTCCGGCTGGAGGGGCGGATCCAGGCCCAACTCAACCACCCCAACATCGTCCGTGTGACCGACGTGGTCCGGCTCGATGGTCAGGTAGCCCTGCTGCTCGAGCTCATCGACGGGGTCTCCCTCGACCTGTTCCTGGAGGATCGCGGGGCCCTGCCCCTGTCACAGGCCCTCGATCTGTTCGCTCCGATCCTCGCAGCCATCGACTACGCCCACGAAGCAGGCGTGCTCCACCGGGATCTCAAGCCCGCCAACGTCCTGCTGGCGCGGGCCCCGGGCGGATGGATCCCAAAGGTCGCCGACTTCGGGCTGGCCAAGCTGCTCGAAGACAGCGCCGGCTCAGGCACCCGCACCGGCGTGTCGATGGGCACGCCCGGTTACATGGCCCCGGAGCAGGTCCGCAACTCCGCCGATGTCGACACCCGCACCGACATCTTCGCCCTGGGCTGCGTCTTGTTCGAGATGCTCACCGGACGCCGGGCCTACGAGCCCACCGAAGACTCGGGGGGCCAGGTCGAGATCACCGCCACCATCGAGCGCAGCCCGCCCCGGATCACCGAGCTGGTGCCCGATCTCCCCGAAGCCATCGCAGACGCCGTGGCTCAGGCCCTGATCCGCGATCGGTTGGCCCGCTCCCCCGACTGTCGCACCTTCGCCAGGGCGCTGGGCCTGGCAGAGCACCCCTCGCTGGAGGCCCTCCCCGGCGCCACCGTGGTGCCCCTGATCTCCGATCCCCCCCCCGAGCCCAACAGGACCTTCGTCGAAGATCCCGTGCCCCCACAGGCCCCGCAGGCCCCGCAGGCCCCGCAGGCCCCGCAGGCCCCGCAGGCCCCGCAGGCCCCGCAGGCCCCGCAGGCCCCGCAGGCCCCGCAGGCCCCGCAG
>DRPG01000503.1 GCA_011376105.1 Deltaproteobacteria bacterium | reverse complement strand
GTCGCCCCGCTCGGCGAGGAGCGCGACCAGGGCGAGGGCCGTCTCGGCGTCCAGCACGAGATCCCCGGCGGCGGAGAATGCCTCCCGCGCCGAGCGGATCTGGTGCTCGGCCTCCCGGCGCCGGCCCAGCATCCGCATCACCCGGCCGAGGCGGTGGGCCGAGAGCGCGACCCCCCGCACATAGCGCAGCTGGCTGGCCGCACGGATGTTCTCCTGGCACAGGGCGCGGCACCACAGCAGATCGTCCTTGACGAACGCCATGTCGGCCCGGACGTCCCCCAGGCGGATCGCGTCGAGGGGATCGGAGGAGGCCCGGAGCAGGGGATCGGCGCGCTGTAGGTCGAGCTCTGCTTCGTCGAGCTGCTGCAGGGCCAGCCGGCACGAGACCGCCAGCACCAGCGCCCGGAGCTGGAGCTCGGGGCCCGCCTCAGTCATCGACGCGACCCGCAGGGCCTTGACCAGGGCGGGCCGCGGTGTCCCCTGGCGCAGGGCGATCTCGGCCCGGAGCAGCCGGGCCTGGCTGCGGTGGGCCCGGGTGACGACCTGGGACTCGGCGTGCTCCGCGAGGGAGCGGTGCACCGAGATCGGATCGGTGTAGACCCCGACCCGGGCGCGGACATAGGCCAGCTGAAACACGAGGGAGGGATCGGGGGCGGGGGGGGGCTCCAGGGCGTCGAGCAGCAACAGCCACTGGCGGGCGGTGGAGAACAGATCGAAGGCGTTCGCCCGGATCGCCTCCTGGGCCGCGGGGAACCACGCGTGCTCAGCCTGGCCGGCGAGCAGCCACAGGGTCGCGAGATCCCCGGAGGGGGTGGACCCCCGGAAGCCCAGCACCTGCTCCCAGGCCGAGGCCAGGGCAGCGGCGGTGCGCTTGAGGCTGCCCAGGCGGGGCAGCGCCAGCTGCCGGGCGGTCCTGCCCGCCAGCTCGACGCCGTGGTCCGACGCCCGGACCCAGATCGAGGCGGCCGCCTCAGAGCCCACACAGGACTGGAACACCGCGCTGGGGATCGGTCCGTCGCGCACCGTCAGGGGCCACACCGTGTCCTCCGGGGGCCGGAAGGTCTCCCCGCGCCAGGCGGCCAGGGCGCGGTAAGCCGTCTCCACCGCGGCCCGGGGCGAGGTGGGGCGCTCGAAGGTGGGTGGAGCGTGGGGACAGATCGCCTCCGCGAGGGCGTTGATCACCTCCACCGGGTAGCGGGGCAGGGTCAGGATCCCAGCCCCACGCCGCTGCAGGCTGCCCACCACCCGGCGGGACGCCTCGGTGGCCCAGCGGCTCTCGTGCAGCAGCAACATGCCGAAGTCCTCGCCGGCGCTCTCTGCGAGGCGGGGGATGGCGCGCTCGGTCAGCATGTCGATCCGCTCTAGATCGTGGAGGATCAGCAGCAGCGGCCGCTGGGCCGCGGCTCGGCCCACCAGGCCCACGATGGCGTCGACGATCCGGTTGGCGCTCAGCTGATCGGGCACCTCCTCCGACAGGGGCAGCGGCAGGTGGGGCCACAGCTGCCGCAGCGCCGGGCCCGCGTCCCCCACCACCTTCGCCAGGGACACGTCGTCGAGGCGGGCCACCAGCGCCTCGAGCAGCTCCAGCATCGCCCCACCGATCCGATCGATCCGACAGCGAAGGTGCAGGGTCCAGGCCCCCTGGAGCAGCGCGATCCGCTGGAGCTGCTCGGCGATCCGGCTGCGGCCTGCTCCGGTGGGGGCCTCGAGGATCCACACCGGGGCGTGCTCGGTGTGGCCGATGCAGCCCTCGATCGGGGTCCACCACGGGCCTGGATCGA
The DNA here is from genome assembly GCA_011376105.1 of Deltaproteobacteria bacterium. Classification (GTDB taxonomy): domain Bacteria; phylum Myxococcota_A; class UBA796; order UBA796; genus DRPG01. Next base: position 12,715 of record DRPG01000503.1, on the reverse strand, counting down.
CGAACGGAGGCTCGGGCCAGGCCGGCGAGGGGGCCCCGCTGGCCAGCCGCTGCAGCTCCCGGGCGGCCTCCCGGGCGGTGGGCCGATCGTCTGGATCCACCGCGGTCATCTGCTCGATCAGGTGGGACAGGCCCCGGGGAACCTCCCGGAACAGGCTGGCCAGGGGCGGCAGCCGCTCCAGGCAGATCTTCGGGATCCACCCCAGGGTGGTCAGCGGCCGCTCCCGCTTGCCCGCCAGGGCCTCGTGCAGCATCAGGCCTGTGGCGAACAGATCGAGCTTCTCGTCGCTCGGCAGCCCCGCGAGCTGCTCCGGCGCCATGAACGGCACGGTGCCCAGCACCTCCCCGGTGCTCGACAGGGTGTCGTTGTCGCCGAAGTAGCGCCCGATCCCGAAGTCGAGCACATGGACCGAGCCCTTCGCGTCGACCAGGACGTTGCTGGGCTTGACGTCGCGGTGGACGAAGCCTGCGTCGTGGAGCGAGGCGAGCACCGTGCACAGCTGGATCGCGAGGTGGACCGTGCGTTCGACCCGGACCTCGAGCCGGGCCTCGCGCTGCAGCGCGTCGTGGAAGCTCCGGCCGAAGACCCGATCCATCGAGAACCAGAGGAGATCGTCTTCGATCCCGGCCTCATGGACCGGGACCACGCCCGGGACCCGCAGCAGCCGCATCGACTCGAACTCGCGGAGGAACCTCCGATCCATGTCGGGATCTCCACGGCGGCGGACCTTGATCGCGTGGGGGCGACCGCTGCCGTCGTGGGCCACGTAGACCGCGGCGGAGGCTCCGGAGCCCAGAACTTGGGACAAGCTGTAGGGACCGAGCTGAGTGCCTGGTGCGATGTGGTCGGCGTCGCTCACCACCGCGAGCTTACAGCAGGGACGCAGATCGCTGCATCGAGGGGCCCTGGGACCGGGTAGAGTCCCGGTGGGAGGCAGCTCGTGGGATGGGTCAGGATGGACAAGGTGGCCCTGGGCGTGGGCTGGATCGGGGCCCTGCTGCAGGGCTGTGGGCCTCCTCAGGGCCCGATCCCGGGACGTTCCCCCGCCAACGTGCTGATCCTGCTGACCGATGATCAGGGCGTCGACAAGGTGGGCGCCTATGGTGAGCACCCTGAGCCTCCCCCGACGCCGAACATCGACGCCTTGGCTGAGCGCGGGGTGCTGTTCCGCAACGCCTGGGCCACGCCGATCTGCTCGCCCACCCGGGCGGCGCTGCTCACCGGTCGCACGGGCCGTCGGACGGGGATCGGCGACGTGCTGCAGCACCGCGGGGGCAAGGAGCTCCCGCTGCGGGAGCCTACCCTGCCGGCCCTGCTGAAGATCTCCGATCCCTCCTGGTCCACCGCGGCGGTGGGCAAGTGGCACCTCGCCGCCTACAACTCTGCCTCAGGCCCAGATCACCCCAACCTCGTGGGCTTCGATCGTTTCGCCGGCTCGATGAGCAACCTGTACGACGCCGACGAACCCGACGGGCTCCCCCATGGCTTCTTCCACTGGGAGAAGATCACCGACGGGCAGGTGAGCAAGAGCCAGACCTACGCGACCACCGAGACGGTGGACGACGCGCTGGCGATCATCGCTGAGCTACCCGAGCCCTGGCTGGTCTATGTCCCCTTCAACGCCCCCCACCGGCCCCTCGATCCACCGCCTGAGCACCTGCACTCCTTTGGCCCCCTCACCCTTGGGGATCCGGAGACCCTGCGCTACCACGCGGTGGTCGAGGCGCTCGACACTGAGATCGGCAGGCTGCTGGACGGGATCGATCCCGAGGTGATGGCCCGCACCAACCTGTTCTTTGCCGGAGATAACGGCACCCCCGCCCACGCGATCACCGAGCCGTGGAACCCCCGCCGCGGCAAGCTCACCCCCTACGAGGGTGGAGTGAACGTGCCGCTGATCGTCGCCGGCCCGGCGGTCGAGGCTCCGGGGGAGGAGAGCCGTGCGGTGGTGCAGATCCTCGACATCTTCGCCACCGCGCTGGAGCTGTCCGGCGCCGCCCTGCCCAACGACGTGATCTTCGACAGCCACAGCTTCGCCGGGCAGCTGTCCGATCCTGCGGCTGAGGGGCGGCCGCTGGTGTTCTCCGAGCGCTTCCTGCCCACGGGCAGGCCCCCCTACCACACCGACTGGCGGCTGAGCCGGGACGGGCGCTTCAAGGTGATGGAGATCGACGGGCAGCTCGGCGTGTTCGATCTGGAGGGCCGGGACGACGATGGTCCGGCGCTCGATCCCGAGGTGCTGTCCGGGGTCGACCAGCTCCACGTCGCGGCCCTGCTCCAGGCCCACCACGACTACTGGGACCACATCGAGCCCCCCGGGGCCTTCTAGCGAGCGCTCCGGCGCCCCTGATCCAAGCGATGACCCCGGCCCCGGCGGGCCCGTCGGGGAACGTCTCCGCCGCGCTCCGGGTTAGGATCCGCCCGGCCAGGAGGGCTCATGGGGATCGGATCAACCGCGGGGGTGCTGTTGCTGCACTGGCTCGCTGCCTGCACCTGCAACCCAGACACCGGCAGCAGCGGCCCGGCGCCCGAGGTGGTGGAGGCGATGCAGACCATCGAGGGCACGGTGCTGGATGCGGATCCCGAGATCCTGCCTCCGATCACCCTCGACGGCGCCACCGTCCCCGAGGTCGACGTGGGCGACGGTGTCCAGGTGTTGCAGATCGCCCCGGTGGGCCAGGGGCGCCGGGCCCTGCAGGCCGCGGTGATCTTCGATCGGCCGATGGTGGCCCTGGCCGATCTCGACAGCATGAGCCAGTCCGCTCCGCTGGCCTGCACCCCCGAGATCCCGTCCCGCCGTCGGTGGGCGGGGACCTCCACCGCGGTGCTGGTGCCCGACGCTGGATCCTTTCCCCGGGGCACAGCGTTTCGCTGTGCGGTGGCCGCCGGAGTCACCGCGCTCGATGGGGTGAGCCTCGAGGGCGAGCTGTCGTGGACCTTCGAGACCCCCCGCCCCAGGGTGGTGCAGTCCGCTCCCTCCGATGGCGCGTCGGGCGTCGATCTGTCCGAGCCGGTCTTGCTCACCTTCGATCAGCCCGTCGAGCTGAGCGCGGTTGAGCCCCACCTGACGGTGCGCTCCCGGGGCGAGGTGGTGCCCTCCACCCTGAGCCGGATCGAGGGCTCGGAGCGTGGCGTCGAGGCCCACGACCGCCGGGTGCTGGTCCGCTTCGCCCGCGATCCCGATCGGACCTACCGGCTGCAGGTCTCCGCGGGGGTGGTGGGCAAGGAGGGGCCGCTGCCCTCCATCGAGGCGTTCAGCACCACGTTCACCACCTACCCTCCGCTGTTCGCCGAGCTCGATCGGCCCGAGGGCTCGACCGAGGTCTCCCCCACGGCGGGGCTGTCCTTCGACTTCACCACGCCGGTGTCCCAGGATCAGGTCGCCGAGCACCTGGTGATCGAGCCCAAGCCCAGGGGCTGGGATCCCCCCTCCGGGGCGTGGGAGAGCCGGTACTGGAGCTATGGGCCGGTGCTCTCCCCCCGCACCACCTACACCCTGCGTTTCACCGCCGGGATGAAGGACAAACACGGCCAGACCCTGTCTAACGCTGGATCATCGTGGAGCTTCACCACCGGTGACTACGAGCCCTGGCTCTCGGTTCCCCAGGGTTTTCGGCTGATCGCGGCCAACAACCCCCAGCAGCTGCCCTACAAACACCTCAACGCAGAGGAGGTCGAGATCCGGCTGGCCGCCGTCTCCCGGGATGACTTCTCCAGGCCCCGGAGCTGGCACGAGGCGGTCGAGGCGGCCCTGGCCCGGGGGGCCGACGATCGCGAGGGGCCCGGGCCCAAGAGGCCCAACCTGACCCGGCTGGGGCGCACCCCCTACGCGAGCCTGCTCCAGGGGGGCGCGGGCTGGATCGCGACCTCGTTCTCAGCTCCAAACGTCCGGGACTGGGAGGATCGGATCAGGTACTTCGACGGCTTGATGGTGGTGACCGACATGGGCGGGACGATGAAGGTCGGCCCGAGCTCCACCGAGGTCTGGGTCACCTCGCTGTCCAAGGGGCGACCCCTGCGCGACGTGGGCGTCGAGGTGTACAAGGGCGCTGAGTTCGTGGGCTCGGCCAAGACCGACCACGACGGCCTGGCGCGGATCCTCGGCGTGCCCCGCCGGGGCTGGCGCCGCTGGGACGACGAGATCTGGGCCCTGCTGACCCGGGGCACCGAGCGGTCGATCGTCCACCTGGGTTGGAACGATGGCATGTCGCCGTACAACTTTAACATCTGGGGCGGTTTCGAGGCCAGCGGTCGCCGGGTCTCGTCCCACAGCTACACCGATCGGGGGGTGTATCGACCCGGCGATCCGGTCTACGCCCGGGCCACCTTCCGGTTCAAGGACGCGGACGGCCTGAAGGTCCCGTCCGGCTCCGTCCGCTGGGTCCTCGACGATCCCGGGGGCGAGACCGTCGCCGAGGGCAGCGGCGCGCTGGACACCCGGGGCGGGTTTTCGCTACAGACCGCCCTGCCCGCCGAGGGGGAGCTGGGCGACTACAGCCTGCGGATCTCCGCGGAGGGCGACGAGTGGTCTGAGGTCAGCTATGCCTCGGTGATGGCGCGGGCGTACCGGCCCCCCGCCTTCCGGGTCTCGGTCTCCGGGCCCGAGCTTGCGGTGGCGGGCAGCCCGGTCGAGGCGGTGGTGGACGCCCGCTACCTGTTCGGTGCGGCGCTACAGCGGGGTCAGGTGCGGTGGCGGGCCTGGACCGAGTCGCGCTGGTTCCACCCCGAGGGGTGGGACGGCTGGTCCTTTGGTCCCGAGTACGACTGGTGGGAGGAAGATGACGGCTACGCGTCGCCGGAGCTGCTCGGGGACGCGGTGGTGGAGCTCGAGGCGGGGCGCGCCACCTTCAGCCAGGTCGTGCCCGCCGAGGGGATGGATCGTCCGGTGGCGCTGTTCCTCGAGGCTGAGGTGGAGGACGTCGATCGGCAGGTGATCGCGAACCGGGCGGAGGTCCTGGTGCACCCCGGAGCGTTCTACGTCGGGGCCCGGAGCAAGGCCCGGCTGCCCACCGCGGGCGAGGCCACCGAGGTCGAGGTCGCGGCGGTGGAGCTGTCCGGCGCCGCCCGCGCGGGGGTCCCGCTGGAGGTGGAGATCCTGCGTCGCACCTGGGACTCGGTGCGGGAGCGGGGCATGGATGGGCAGTGGCGCTGGGTCACCACCAAGAGCGACGAGGTCGTGGCCACGGAGTCGGTCACCTCGGCCAAGGAGCCCGTCTCAGTGTCGTTCACGCCGAAGGAGGCTGGCTATCACGTGCTGCGGGTCACCGCAGATGACGGCCAGGGGCACGCCCTGGTCGGCACCGACAGCGTGTATGTGGTGGGCAGCGGGTACGTCGGCTGGGGCCGCAGCGACGACAACAAGATGGAGCTGGTGCCCGACAAGCGGACCTATTCCCCCGGCGATCGAGCCTCTGTCCTGGTCAAGTCCCCGATGCAGGGCATGAGCGCCCTGGTGACGGTGGAGCGCGAGGGGGTGCTGTGGCGCGAGGTGGTGAAGCTCGAGTCCACCGCGAGCACCGTAGAGATCCCGATCGACGAGGCCTACCTGCCCAACGTGTTCGTCAGCGTGGTGGCGGTGGCCGGGGCGGGCCCCCAGAACGCACCGGACAAGGGCCGGCCCGAGGTCTACATGGGCATGGTCGAGCTGGACGTCGACGTCCAGGGGCAGCACCTCTCGGTGGCGGTGCGGCCCGACAACGAGCTGTATCGCCCCCGTGACGAGGTCTCGGTCACCGTCGCGGTCAAGCGCGGCGGGGTGCCGGTGCCGAACGCCGGCGTCACCCTGTACGCCGTCGACGAGGCGATCCTGTCCCTGACCGACTACCAGACCCCCGATCCCCACGGCACCTTCTACGCCCACCGCCCCCTGTCGGTGCTCACCGCCGATGGACGGGTCGCGGCCCTCGATCGCGCGCCGTTCCTCACCAAGGGCGCGTCGCGGGGTGGAGACGGTGGAGACGCCGGCGCGACCGGGCCCGAGACCCGCTCGAAGTTTCTGACCACCATCGCCTGGCAGCCGGATCTGCGGACGGGCGCCGACGGGACCGTGCGGGCCACCTTCTCCCTGCCCGACAACCTCACCACCTTCCGGATCATGGCGGTGGCCGACGCCGGCGCCGACGGGTTCGGCTCTGGTGATCGCGAGATCCGAGTCTCCAGACCCCTGATCGTGCGTCCAGCGCTGCCGCGACACCTCCGCCAGGGCGACGTCGCCTATGCCGGCGTGGTCGTGCACAACGACTTCGCCCAGGATCGCACCGTCGAGGTCCAAGCCTCCGTCCAGGGGCCGCTACAGCTCGTGGGCAGCCCGGTCTCCCTGCGGGTGCCCGCCCGCAGCTCGGTCGAGGTCCCGTTCACCCTGGAGGCGCTCGAGGTCGGCGAGGCCCGCTTCACCTTCCAGGCCACCGCCGGCCCCGATCGGGACGCGGTCGAGTGGACGATCCCCGTCGGCCGCGATCTGCTGCTGGAGACCACCGCCACCGCGGGCACCGTCGAGGGGGGCAAGACCGTCACCGAGCAGATCGCCAGGCCCGACGACGCCTCGACGACCCACGGTGGCCTGTCCCTGAGCGCGTCCACCACCGCCCTGCTGGGGGCCGGAGCAGGTCTTGAGTACCTGGTGGACTACCCGCATGGCTGCGTCGAGCAGAAGACCAGCCGGGCGCTGGGCAGCCTGATGGCGCTGAAGGTCCGGGAGCGTGCAGGGATCGAGCTCCCACCTGAGCGTCTGCAGGCCAACGTCGAGGGCGTGCTCGCCGAGCTGAGCCGGTTCCGAACCCCCGGGGGGGGCCTGTCGTACTGGCCAGGCAGCACCTACCCCAGCGTCATGGGCACCGCCTATGCGCTCGAGCTGATGGGGCGCGCGTCCGAGGCAGGGTTCTCGGTGGATCAGGGGCTGCTCGATGGTGCGGTCCGCTACCTGCGCAGGTGGAACCGGAGCAAGGTGCGGAGGGGCCAGGAGCTCCTGACCCTGGCCCAGAAGGGTTATGTCGCCGGTGCGCTGGCCCGGGTGGGCCAGGGGGACGCGGGGCTGAACCAGATCCTGTACGCGAGCAGGCAGGATCTGTCCGTGTTCGCGCTGTCCGGCCTGCTGCAGGCGATCCTGCAGACCACCGGCGCAGACACGCGCACCGCCGATCTCGAGAAGATCCTCGCCTCGAGGACCACGATCGAGGCCGCGTCAGCCTCGATCAAGGAGAATGAGGGCAGCACCTGGGCACGGATGTGGGGCAGCGACGATCTGTCCACCGCGGCTGCGCTCGAGGCCCTGCTGCAGGCCAACCCCCAGCACCCCCTCGCGCCCAAGTACGCGCTGCACCTCGCCTCGTCCCGTCGCACCGGGCACTGGCACAACACCCGGGCCACCGCCGGCGCGCTGGCGGCGCTCGCGCGCTACGCCGAGCTGCGGGAGGCCCCCGGAGACGCGGTCACCGCCAGCCTCACCCTGGCGGGGCAGCCGCTGATCTCCGAGGCGGTGGCGGTGCCCGGCATCACCGGCCTCGAGCTGGGGCTGGCGGATGTGCCCAATGGTCCCCTGGTGATCGGCTCTGAGGGCGGGCTGCTGTATTACCTGGCCCGCTTAAGCTACGCCCCGAAGGTGCTCTCGCCCCGGGATGAGGGCTTCACCATCACCCGCAAGCTGCAGCTCGTCGACGGGGTGGGGGATCGCAAGGGGGTCAGCGCCGGCGCGCTGGTGCGGGTCACCCTCACCGTGGTCACCCCGGTGGTGCGCCACGACGTCGCGGTGATCGATCGGATCCCAGCGGGTCTGGAGCCGATGGACGCGAGCTTTGCCACCACCAGCCAGGCACCCCGGTCTGCGCCGGAGCCCGGGCAGGGCACCGTCGAGCTGCCCGACTACGGCGGCAGCTGGGTCTTCGATCACCATGAGATCGACGACGATCAGGTCCGGCTGTATGCCGACTACATGCCGCCGGGGGTACACACCTTCCGCTACGTCGCCCGCGCCACCACGCCCGGGAGCTTCGATCACCCACCGGCGACGGTGGAGGAGATGTACGAGCCCGAGAACTTCGGGCGCACCGGTGGAGGCCGCTTCACGGTGGGGGCCGCGGCGGTCGCCGGGCGATGAGGCGCCTCAGTGTCCTGGCCCCGGTGGGGGTGCTGCTGCTCGCCCTGATCGGCCTCCGCCCGCCGTCGGAGGCCTGGTTCGAGCCCCAGGAGCACCGGCGGATCCTCGATCGGAGCGGGCTGATCCTAGCCCAGCGCCCGGTGCCGGAGCGGGGCCACGAGCTGTGGGTCGAGCTCAGCGAGATCTCCCCGGCGGTGATCGACGCGCTGCTCGCAGCAGAGGACGATCGCTTCTACCACCACCAGGGCCTCGATCCCCGGGCCCTGGCCCGGGCGGTGGTGGCCAACGTCCGCGCCGGGGCGGTGGTGCAGGGCGGCAGCACCCTGTCCCAGCAGACCGCGCGGATCCTGGCGGGGCGCAGCGGGGGGCTGTGGGGCAAGCTCGGCGAGGCCTCCGGCGCTGTGCGCCTGGAGCTGTACCTCGACAAGGACGAGATCCTCACCTGGTACCTCAACCGCGCCTACTTTGGGCAGGGGGCCACCGGCATCGAGGCTGCTGCGCAGCAGACCTTCGACGAGTCCGCCGCCAGCCTGTCGGTCAGCGAGGCCGCGACCCTGGTGGGGCTGCTGCCTGCGCCGTCGCGGCGCCACCCCGGCGTCGATCCAGAGGCCGCCCGGGCGGCCCGGGCGTCCGTGCTGCAGCGGATGGTGGCCACCGGCCGGCTGTCCGCCGCCGACGCAGCCGAGGCCGAGGCCGAGCCCCTGCAGCTGCGCGCGGCCCGGCCCGAGGGCCTCGCCCCCCACCTGGTGGCCCGCCTGCTGGACGAGGGCGACGAGCCGGTGATCCACACGTCGATCGAGGGCGATCTCCAGCGCGACGTCGAGGCTCTGGTGGCCAAGCGGATCGCCGCCCTGAGGGATCGGGAGGTGGATCATGCGGCGGTGGTGGTGGTGCACGTGCCCACCAGCGAGGTCCGCGCCTACGTGGGCTCAGCGGACTTCCACGCCGCCGATGGACAGGTCGACGGGGCCCGGGCGAGCCGCAGCCCCGGCAGCGCGCTCAAGCCGTTCGTCTATGGGCTGGCCTTCGAGCGCGGCTGGCGTCCGTCCGACGTGATCGACGACGCCCCCCGGCGCTATGCGACCCGCCACGGCAGCTGGGCTCCGATCAACTACGACGGAGGCTTCCGGGGCCCGGTGAGGCTGCGGGAGGCGCTGGCGGGCTCCTACAACGTGCCCGCCGTGGCCCTGCTCGAGGACGTCGGGGTCGCCACCCTCCAGAGCCGCCTGGAGGCCATCGGCCTGCCCCTGCCCAAGCCCGCGAGCCACTACGGCCTGGGCCTGGCGCTGGGCGACGGCGGCGTGACCCTGCTCGATCTCACCGTGGCCTACGCAGGGCTGGCCCGCCAGGGGCTGTGGCGCCCGGTGCAGCTGCGGCTCGACGGTGGTGGTGGCGCCCGCAGCCGTGGCGATCGCGGCAGCGCCCGCGGTGGCGTCCGCAGCCGTGGCGATCGCGGCAGCGTCCGCGGTGGCTACGCTCGCGACGAGCCGATCCGGTTCCTCGGGATCGAGGCGGCGGCCATGGTCAACGACGTGCTCGCCGATCCCGTCGCCCGGGTGCCCAGCTTTGGCCGGCGCACCCCCCTGGCGCGGCCCTACCCGGCCTCGGTGAAGACCGGGACCAGCACTGACTTCCGCGACAACTGGACCGTGGGTTACACCCCGACCTGGGCGGTGGGGGTCTGGGTCGGCAACTTCGACGGCCGGCCGATGGGCGACGTCAGCGGGGTGACCGGGGCCGGTCCGCTGTGGGCTGAGGTGATGGATCGGGTCACCGGAGGGCAGGCCGAGCGGCAGCAGCTGCCTGCCTCGTTGGTGCGTCGGCGCACCTGTGCAGCCTCGGGGGGTGCGGCGGGCCCCGCCTGTCCGCTGACGGTGATGGATCTCGCGCCGGCGTCCGGGCCAGAGCGTGCGCCCTGCCCGCTGCATGGTGCGGCGCCGGGATCAGAGCCGGGGCCCAGGATCGTCTACCCCGCCCCCGACACGGTGGTCTACGTCGATCCCCGGATCCCCGCAGCGCACCAGCGGGTGCCCCTGCGGACCTCGATCCCGTCCCGGGGAGAGCAGATCACTTGGCACACGGGCGGACAGCAGATCGCCTCAGGGGATCCAGGGCTGTGGCAGCCAGACCGATCGGGGCCCTTCACGATCGCGCTACACCTCGATGGTCAGCCCATCGCCACCGTCGACGTCGAGATCCAGGGGTTGTCGCGGTGAGGTCCCGGGCCTGAACTTGTCCGGCGTGTGGATGGCCGGAGCCTCGATCCGGGCTAATGCGTGGGGATGAAGCCCAGGAGGACAACGTGTCTATGCGTCGGTTCGAGTACATCCAGGGAAACACCGCCAAGTTCTGGGAGGTCGCCCGCCGGGGCTCGACCCTGACGGTCCGCTCGGGCCGGATCGGCGGCACGGCCAAGGAGCCTCGGACCAAGCAGCTCGATGACTACATGGCCGCAGAGCGGGAGTTCGATCGGCTGATCCGGGACAAGCTCCGCCGAGGCTACGTCGAGGTCGACGACGCGAGCGAGCCGGAGGCCCCGATGCCCGATCGCCTGCTGGTGCTGCGTACCCTCGAGGGGGGCGAGGAGCTGCGGCTCGAGCCCTCTGCCACCCGCTACATCGTGTGGCGCATGGTCGAGGTGGGGGTGATGGACAAGCAAGAGCGCCCGCCGGATCTGCAGCGCTGGCTGTACCGGGCCTCTCGCCGGCTCCGCCTCGAGGACGTCCCCGAAGACGGTCACCCGCTGCAGGACGAGTTCTGGGATCTGTACATGGAGCTGTCCGCCGCGGATCGTCGCACGGAGTCCAGCCAACACGGCATCGTCGGGGCCTACAAGCTGTCGATCGGCACCGACTGGATCATCACCGCCAAGGAGGCCGCGAACCTCGCAGAGGCCTCCCACACCCGCCCCCCCCGGCGCCACAAGGCCTCGAACAGCCAGCGGGAGCTGCTCAAGGACTGGATCGAGTTCAACCAGAAGGGCGCCTCGCAGGGCGGGTACATCGTCGAGTGCCTGGAAGAGACGCCGGTCTGAGCGCTCGATCCCGGCGCAGGCTGCCCGCCGGGCAGCCCGCTGTCCAGCCGGCGACGCCGGGCGCGGTTCATCGTGGTCAGGGTGTCGAGGGTGGCCGTGCGGAGCCCGGCGGCCTCGTCGCCCACCCCCGTCAAGCCGATCTTCAGGTGAGCGAGGATCGTGGCTGTGCCCCGCGCAGCGCCGTACAGCAGCCCGACGCTGATCACCGCGAGGCTCTGCAGGATCACGGGCACAGGCTCCATCAGCACCTCGATCCAGGACGAGATCGTCAGGAGCAGCACCCCCAACAGGATCGCGGGGAAGATGTCAGGGTGGAGGTGCAGGGACAGCTCCTCGGGGGCCCAGACGGTAACCGGCCCCAGGCGATCGACAGCGCACAGGGCGCAGAACCCGGGGCCCGGCGGGAGCTGGTCGAGCCGAGCGCAGCGGGCTAGGAGCCGCTGTTCGTTGGTCGGGGGGCGCGGTGGATCCCACGGATCGAGGCAGTGGGGAGCCTGCGGCGATCCGACGCTTCCGGATCCTGGGCTTGCTCGGGCAGGGGGGCTTCGGGGTGGTCTATCGAGCCTCCCTTGACACCCCGGGACAAGCCAGCCAGACCGTCGCGCTGAAGGTGCTGCACCACGGCATGAGCGACGACGTCCTGCGGCGCTTCCGGGACGAGGCCCGGATGCTGGAGCTGATCGAGGATCGCGCGATCGTCAGCGTCCAGCAGCCCACCCGGATCGATGGCTCCTGGGTGATCGTCATGGAGTGCGTCGAGGGCGCGACGGTGGCGCAGCTGCTGGCCCACAGCGTTGTCCCCCCGAGGCCGGCCCTGACCATCGTGGGGGAGATCGCCCGGGCGCTGGATCACGTCTACCACCAGCCCGGCGAGGACGGGCGGCCGCTGGAGCTGCTGCACCGGGACCTGAAGACGAGCAACATCCTCCTGACGCCGGATGGCGACGTGCGGCTGCTCGACTTCGGGATCGCCCGGGCGAGCTTCTCGGGCCGGGAGGCGAGCACCCAGTTTGGCTCAGACGTGATCGGTACCCCCGGCTACGTCGCCCCCGAGCGCTTCGAGGGGATCGAGGGCCCCGAGGGAGACGTGTTCTCCCTCGGTGTGACCCTGTACGCGATGCTCACCGGCGCCCGGGCGACCCGCATCGATCGTCGGATCCTCGACCGGATCGAGGATCCGGGCTCCAGAGACACCCTGGCCCTGGCCCTGCATATGTGTGAGCCCGAGCGCGCAGAGCGGCCCACCGCCCGGGAGGTTCACCAGCGCGCCCGGGAGCTGGCGAGCCAGACCCCGGGCTCAGCGCTGGCCACCTGGGCCTGGAGGTGGGTGCCCCCCGCTCAGGCTGAGGCCCGGCGCAGGCTCGAGGCCCAGGTGCAGGGGGATCCACCCGCGCTGATCGACACGGTCTTGGTCGAGGTGCCGGGCTCGGGGGTGCCCGACCCCCTCGACTCCCTGGCCTCAGTGTCGTCCGTGGTGCCCCGGAGCGTGGCTGAGGCCTCCCATCCCCCCTCCGACGGGCTCAGCGGGCCCGCTGAGCCCGCTGAGCCCCCCGCTGAGCCCGCTGAGCCCCCCGCTGAGCCCGCTGAGC
>DRPG01000502.1 GCA_011376105.1 Deltaproteobacteria bacterium | reverse complement strand
GAGGCGCCTCCGGATCGCGTCCTGGGACAGCCCCGCCAGCGACGATGGACGATCGAGCAGCCCACAGGCCAGCAAGACCTCGATCAGGCCTTGTAGGGAGAGGCGCCCGCGCTGGTGGAGCACCAGGGCGGCCTGGAACCACGAGAACACCGGCCTGACCCGGTCCCCCAGGAGCCGGAACAGGTCCACCGGCATGCCTCGGTCGATCCGGATGAACACATCTTCTACGATCCCGCCGCGCTGGATCCCGGGCAGGGTGGCCAGAGCGCGCTCGATCGCGTCTGGGTAGGCCCGGCTGTGCTGCAGGACCGCCCGCAGCTCGTCTTCGCCCATCCGGCCGGCCAGGATCTCGGCGTAGACAGTGTAGATGACCGCGTCGGTCTCGGAGTCGTCGCCAAACAGCGTCTCGGAGATCGTCGCATCGACCCCGATCCGCTCCTCGAGGAGGTGGGGCAGCTTGTAGCCGATCTGCCCCCGCACGTCCCGGAGGCGGCCCTTGCGGAGGTTACCGAGGTTGTCCTTCAGGATCAGTCGATCGACCCGGACGCCGTCGAGGGCGAGCTTCTCTTCGAGGACGGCGCGCATCTGCAGGGGAGAGCCCGAGAGGATCACGAGCTTAGCCGAGGGTTCGGTGGCCAGCAGGCCCCGGACCAGGGCGCCGGCTCCGGGCACGGTGCGCTTGCTGGAGGCGTGCTCCAGCGCTGCGCGCACCAGCCCCCCGACGGAGTGAATGTCGGTCTCGAGGTAGGTTCGATCGAGATCCCACCGATAGATGTGCATGGCTGCGCCCCTGCAGCGGCCACGACGGGGTAACCCATCCGGATGGGACACGATGACGGACAGCTTCAGCGGAGGATCGCCGGGGGCCTGATCGCCTCGCTGGCTCCGATCGCCATGCTCCAGGCGGTGGCGATGGCGCCATTGATCGGGGCGTCGGTGAGCGTACCGCGGGTGCCCCTGCCCGGGCTGGGGCTCTCCAGGGCCCTGGTGGCTGCGGCCGGGGTGGTGCTCGCCGGGTCGCTCATCGCCGGGGTGACCCTGCTCGGGGCGGTGGGGGCGTGTACCCACCGCCGGTGGGGCTGGGCGCTGGGGGTGGGGGTCGCGGCCATGTGGGTCCCGACCGCGGGGGGTCCCCTCGCCCTGATCGCGCTGGGGCTGCTCTCGTCTGTGCGGCCCCGACCGGTCGACCCGCCGGTGGGGCGTTAGGCTCAGGGGGATGGTTGAGCCGGTCGATCCACTCCAGCGTCTGCCCTTTGGGGCCCGGGGCCCCCTGCTCGATCATCTCTCCCGCCTCCGACACGATCTCGGCAAGTACGTCAGCCTCCAGGTCCGGTGGCTGGGGGCGTCGCCCCCCCCTGAGGCGCTGCGGCAGGCCATGATGGCGGACCTGCTCGAGACCCACAGGGGCCCGGGGGGGGGGATCGACGCCCCCACGGTGTGGGCCGGGCTCCGCCCCGCCCTGGTGGGCGAGGTGCCCCTCGACGACACGATCACCGTGGATCTGTCCGGAGACGTCGACTTCGAGCGTCTCGACGACGCGATGGCGCGGATCTCGGGGGTTGTTCGGGACCTGCGTGGCGGGGTAGACGGACCCCAGACCGTCGCGACAGGGATCGAGGCGGCGCGCACCGTCTCCGACGCCTGCAGGGCGCTGTGGTCGCGGCTGCGGGGGGGGTAGTGGCCGACATCCTCATCGTCGACGACCAGGATCGATACGCGGAGCTGTGCAGGCGCACGATGCCCGAGCACCACTACCGTGGGCCCGTGCGGGGGTGGCAGGAGGCCAAGAGCGCCCTAGAGCGGGGTCAGGGCCGGATCGACGTCGTGCTCCTCGATGTGCACTTCGACATCCCCGAGCAGGATCTGGTGGGGTTCCACGAGGGGATCGGCGCGAGGGAGCTCCAGGATCTCAAGCGGCGCCAGGGGGTCGAGATCCTCCGCCAGCTGCGGAAGCTCTGGCCGGATCTGCCCGTGGTGCTGATGACCTCGAGGCAAGAGCTGGCGCTGGAGTCTCTGCCGGAGGGGCTCTCCGACGAGGAGTACACCTACTTCCTCGACGACGACGTGGTCGATGCCCAGACCCTGCGCGGCCAGATCGACGGGATCGTGGCCAGCCGGAGGGGGCGGGAGGCCGACGGCCCCGTCTACTGGGGCGCGTCCATGGCCATGCGCAGGATCCGCCGCAAGCTCGCGATCCTGGCCCGGGGGCGTCTGCCGGTGGTCCTGCTCGGCCCCACCGGCACCGGCAAGAGCCTGATCGCGCGCCACTTCGTCCACACCCGCTCGGGGCGCCCGGGGCGGTTCGTCGCGGTGGATCTCTCCACGATCCCCACGGATCTGTGTGCAGCGCACCTGTTCGGGGCCGTCAAGGGCTCGTACACCGGCTCGATCGCGGACCGGGTCGGTGCGTTCGAGGCGGCCTCGGGCGGCACCTTGTTCCTCGACGAGGTCGGGAACCTGTCGTCGGACGCGCAGAAGATGCTGCTGTCCGTCCTGCAGGAGGGGGTGATCACCCGGCTGGGCGATCTCCGGGAGCGTCCGGTCGACGTCAAGCTGGTGGTGGCGGCCAACGAGGATCTGCGTGCCCGGGTCGCCCGGGGCGACTTCCGCGCGGATCTGTACATGAGGCTCAACCCCGCCACCACGGTGATCCTGCCGCCCCTGGCGGAGCGGGGTCTCGATCAGGGGCGCCTGCTGTCCTTCTGCCTGGAGCAGGCGCTGGCCCGGCCCTACCTCCGGGGTCTGATCGAGGACTACCGTCAGGGGGTGGGTCTGCCCCCGGGCCGGGTGGTGGTGGTGGCCGGCGGTGCGGTGCCCGATCCCGCCGAGGGGGTGTTGCACCTGCAGTTCCCGGATCGGGGCATGCGCCTGCTGTCGCGCCACCACTGGCCCGGGAACCTGCGCGAGTTCTCGATGGTGGCGGAGAACGCCGTGTTGTTCGCGCTGTCCGAGCTGTCCGGGGTCCCCCCCGGGCAGCGCCCCGACGTGGTCCAGGTCCGGGCCAAGCTGGTGCGGGACATGCTGAGCGCCGATCCCACCAGCGCTCAGCTCGAGGGCGACGCCTGGCACCACACGATCGCGGTGCGCCCCCAGGAGACGCTGAACCGGGTGGCGGTGGAGTGTGAGCGCCAATACTTCGAGGCCCTGTGGCTCGAGCACGAGGGCAGCTTCGCAGAGATGGCGGCGCTGCTGCTGGGGGATGAGGGTCACGCCCGCAAGGTCCAGCTGCGGTTCAACCAGCTGGGGCTCAAGGTGCGGGAGCTCAAGGCGCAGCTGCGGCGATGAGCGGCTGGCTGCTGCTGCTGTGGCTGCCCAGCGCCTCCGCCGTCCCGGAGGATGCCCTCAACGAGCTGCTCCGGGAGCACTACCACACCGCTCAGCAGCTCGAGTCGGGGGAGCGCTACACCGAGGCCGCCACCCACTACCGCGTCGTGATGCTCGGGGATCCGGAGTTCAAGCAGGCGGTGGTGGATCTGGGGCGGGTGCTCGAGCTCGATGATCGCCCGGGGGCTGCGCTGCGGGTCTATGCCTCGGCCCCCAACGACGCTGATGCGGTGGAGGCCCTGGGGCGGCTCCAGCTGGCCCTGGGGGATCTGGGTGAGGCGAAGAGAAGCTTTGAGCGATTGTCTCGGCTCCGTCCCGCCTGGCCCGGCTGGCGGATCCCGATGGCCGCCGCCACCGCCCCCGACGATCCAGAGGAGGCCGCGGCGCTGCTGCTCGAGTACCTCGACTTCGTGACCGCCTCGATCGACGACGAGGGCATGGTGGACGTCACCATCCAGGTCTGTGGGGCGCTACGGGATCGGGACGAGGTCCAGGCGGTGGAGCTGCTGGAGCGTCTGGTGGTCCGCTTCCAGGACGACGCTGAGAGCGTCGCCCGGCTCGAGGCGCTGCTGATGCAGTTCGAGATCGACGCCTTCGCAGAGGAGCTGGCCCAGGCCGCGGACGTCCGGCTGCCCCCCGAGGACGTGGATCGGCTCCGCCGGGCCCGGGAGGCGTTCGCCTCGGGCGACGTGGGCGCCAGCTCTGTCCTGCTGGAGCAGCTGGTGGTGGATCAGCCCCGCTCGGCGGTGGCCTGGGCGGCCCTGTCGGACGTGCGCATGGCCCGGGGTGACGTCGGCGGTGCTGAGCAGGCGATCCGCTCTGCACAGAAGCTCGCGCCTCTGGAGGCGGCCTACCCCGCCCGCCTCGGGCAGCTGCTGGCGGACTCCTATGGTGGGCGCTTCGACGGAGAGGCGTCCCAGGCCTTCGCCCGGGCCGTGCGGCGCCGGGCCACCGATCCAGAGCTGTGGGTCCGCAAGGCCCGTGCCGATCGCCGGGCGGGGCTGTGGGAGCTGTCGGTGGCTGCATACCAGCACGCGCTGGAGCTCGATCCCGAGGCCCCGTGGGCCGAGGAGGCGAGGCGCTCCATCGAGGGCGCCGCCCGGCAGCTGCCCGAGGACGTCCCGCTGCCGTCGGCCCCCGGTCGACCCGAGTCGGTGCCCGAGGAGGCGTGGATCGCGTTCCACCGGGGCTGGGCTTGGCGCGAGCGGGGGGCTCCGGATCAGGCCCTGGCCGAGGTCCTGGTGGCCCGGCGCCTGGCCCCGCTGTTCGTGCGGGCGATCAACCTCGAGGCCGCGATCCGGACCGATCGCGAAGAGCTTGGGGTCGCCCGGGCCCTGTACCGGGAGTCTCTGGAGATCGAGCCAGGCCAGCCCGCCCTGTTGACCGTGCTGGCGGAGCTGGAGGAGCGCGTCGGCGATCTCGAGCGCTCGGGGGCGCTGTGGGCCGCCGCCGCCGCCCAGGGGGATCCCCGGGCGCTATGGCGCAGGGCACAGGCCGAGGCGACCTCCGGGCGGTGGCCGGCGGCGAGGCAGACGCTGGCGGCGTACTTCGCCCGCACCACCAGCGATCCCAACTACGAGGACGCCCGCGCCCTGGACGCGCTGCTCCAGCGCCGGATCCGCGGGGCCCTGGGGGGCGGGCTGCTGGGGCTGGGCTTCGTGGTGTCGGTGCCCCTGGGGCTGTGGCTCCGCCGTCGCAGCGGCGTGGAGCTCGAGGTGATGCTCGCCGCCTCCCCCCGGATCTGGCGCGACGTCACCCAGATCTGTGCTGCGATCCGTCACGAGGTGCTCAAGCACCACGCCTCGGTGCTGGTGTCGGTGGCCGACGCGCTGGACAAGGGGGATCGAGAGCCTGCACAGTGGGCTGCAGACCGCCTGTTTGGGCCGGGCGGAGCCCTGGAGCGCCTGGATGACTATGTCGAGGAGCTGGAGGCCCTGGGGCGCTCCTCGGGGGTGCACCTCAACCTGCGGTTCCGTGATCCACTCTTCCGCTCTCTGCTGGCCGCCACCGCGCGGCTACAGCGCCTCGAGCCCGAGCTCCGCCGGGGCACCGGTCGCCACCTGGCCGGGACCCTGCGGGAGCTCTCAGGGGTGCTGAACCAGGAGGTCTACCAGGCCCTGGGACACCTGGTGAGCAGCCTGTCCGTGATCGAGCTCGATCGGGAGCTGCTGGACACGATCTGGCAGGACGTGTGCGACGAGCCGGCGTTCCAGGGGGTCCTGCTCCCGGATCTCCAGCTCGAGCCGCTGCCCGAGGGGCCGCTGCTCCTCAAGATCTTCCCCTCGGATCTGCGGGACATCCTGGGCAACCTGATCCGAAACAGCGTCGAGGCCTGCATCGAGTCCGGGCAGGGCCAGATCGGCTTGGCGGTGGCGCTGGAGGAGGATCTCATCACCGGGCTAGAGCGCGTGGTGATCCGGGTCCGGGACACCAACCCCCGCCGGCTGACGACCCAGATGATCCGTGGGCGCTACATCGGCCGGGGCCTCGGGTTGGCGGTGGATCTCACCAACCGGGCCCGGGGATCGATCCATGTGGAGCCCGATCCGGGGTGGAGCAAGGCGATCGTGGTCCGCCTGCCCCGGGCTGAGCGCCCGACGGCGGAGGAGTGGGGCTGATGATGCAGGTGCTGGTGATCGAGGACGGCTCTGAGTACACCGAGACGCTGGAGCGCTTCCTCACCGAGGGGTTCTCGTTCACCCGGGCGGGCTCGGGCAGGGGGGCCCTGGCCCTGCTGGCGGCTCGGCCCTTCGACGTCGTCTTCCTCGACATGCGCTTCGATCGAGCCCCTGAGGGGGAGCTGCTCGGCGATCTGGAGTTGGTTGCTGATCGCTTCAACGGCGATCCCGTCCAGGCCCGTCGCTTCCTGGAGGATCACCAGGGTAACTTCATCCTCGCAGAGCTACGGGGTGCGGGGCTGACGGTGCCGGTGCTGATGTCCTACGACTTCTCCGCTGAGCCTCGTCGCTGGGAGCGTCTGGCCGAGCGCTATGGCCCGGTGGACTACCTCGACGACGTGGCGTCCCCGGCGGAGGTGGCCGAGCGCCTCCGGGCGCTGGCGAGCGGCGGGTAGGTCGTTACTCCCCGGGGGAGGGGGGAGGAGAGATGAGCGAGGCGTCGACCGGCACACACCTGCCCAGCGGGGTCCGGGGTGCCCTCGCGGCGGCCTGGTCCCGCAGCGACTGGCTGTTCGGGCTGGTGCCACAGAGGCGCTGGGCGTCGAGGAGCATCTCCCTGCGGCACCCGTTCCTGTTCTACGTGGGGCACCTGCCCGCCTTCGCCCACAACCAGATCGCGGCGGTGCTGGGGCTCCCTCCCCACGATCCCCAGCTCGATGCCCTGTTCGCCCGGGGTATCGATCCAGCGGACGAGGCCGCGGCCCGCGCCTCGGGGCGAGCGGGCTGGCCTCCGATCGAGCGGGTGCTGGCCTACCGCGACGAGGTGCGCGGGGCTGTGCTCGATCAGCTCGGGGCCCTCGATCGGGCGAGCCAGGAGGGGATCGAGGGGGCGGACACAGTGCTGGAGCTGGTCCTCGAGCACGAGCTGATGCACCACGAGACGCTGCTGTACATGATCGCGAGGTTGGATCCAGGGGAGCTGCAGCTCCCCGAAGACTGGCGTCCAGCGGTGCCGGGCCCGGCCCCAACGCCACAGCGGATCCAGATCGGGCCAGGGACGGTGAGGCTGGGGGCCGAGCCGGATCAGCGCTCGTTCGGGTGGGACAACGAGTTCCCGAGCCAGCAGGTCGAGGTCGGCGCCCTCGAGATGGATCGCTACCCGGTGACGATCGAGGCCTACCGCTCGTTCGTCGCCGCAGGGGGTTACCGCAGCCCCGGGCTGTGGCGCCCGGCGGACTGGGCGTGGGTGGTGGAGCAGGGCCTCGAGGCCCCGATCTGCTGGCGCCGACAGGGTGACGACTGGGTCGTGCGCTCCCTCGAGGGCTGGCACCCGATCGATCGGGTCGGTGGCTGGCCAGCGCAGGTCAGCCTCGCGGAGGCCCTGGCGTTCTGTCGCTGGTCGGGCTCGAGGCTACCGACCGAGGCCGAGCTACACCGGGCCGCCTACACCACCCCCCAGGGCACCCAGCGGCCCCAGGCGTGGGGTGCCGGCCCGCTGGAGCCAGCGCACGGGGCCCTGGATCTGGCGGTCTGTGGGCGCACGCCGGTGGGCAGCCACAGCGCGGGGCGCAGCGCCTGGGGGGTCGACGAGCTGGTGGGCAACGGCTGGGAGTGGAGCAGCACGCCGTTCCTTCCTAGGCCCGGCTTCGAGGCGATCCACCCGAGCTATCCGGGCTACTCCGCAGACTTCTTCGATGGGGAGCACTTCGTGGTGTTCGGGGGCTCGTGGGCCACCGACGCCCGGCTGCTGCGGTCCTCGTTCCGCAACTGGTACCAGGCACGCTACCCGTTCCCCTTCACCTCGTTTCGGACCCTCGCGCCCTGAAGAGAGGAGGTCACCCTCGATCCCCTGGTGTTGGCTCGAGGAGATCGGCTCAGCCTCAGCTAGCCCGGAGAGATCCTCGACGACGTCCGGGGCTGCTCGAGCCAGGGGGAGCGGCTGCTGCGTCGAGGCCCACAGCAGGCCGGAGACCTCTGGGGACCGCTCCACCAGCTAGCCGTTCGTCCTGCTGCCCTGGAGCGGATCGGGCGATGTGTTCGATGCGATCCGCGATCTCGACCGGGCGCGGGGGGCCGGGCGCGGGGCTGGGCACCCACGAGGTCTTCGTCCGGGGAGGCGGGGCTCCTCGGGGGCGTCGGGTGCGCCCCCGGGGGCTGCTACCTGGCTCGGGGGCCGTCGGCGTCACCACAGGCGACGGAGGCGAGCGGCGGCGTGGACAGGCAGGTGGCCTGTCGTGGACCGCGGGACAGGCACGGGCTTGATCGAGCTCACCCAGGAGCGTCGGGCTCCCTGGGGAACACGTACCGGGCCCAGTGCTCGAGGGGATCGGGTCTCCCGACCGCGAGCTGGGCAGAGCTCCGCCGCTGTTGCTGAGCCAGCTCCACCGGCACCGCGACACACTCGCCGGCCCGGGCGCGCTGGTGCAGCTCCTCAGCGGTGGAGACCCGGTGGACCACCTGGGTACAGCGATCACACCAGCGTTGGCCTGGATCAGGCCCGGTGGCGAGCTGCTCCCAGCCTAGTGGGCACCGGAAGGCAAAGCGGATCCGGGGAGGTCGATCGCTGGCGAGCCCACAGTGTCGGACCTGGGGGCCAGGTCGGATCAGCTCCCACCACTCTGGGTCCACCGTGTGCACCTGCTGGCCCAGCTCGTGCGCCAACGTGGCGTCGGGCTCGGGGACCTCCACCGCCAGGGCGAGCTGCAGCACGTGGCCTCGGGGATCGCCTCGCTGGCTCAGCCAGGTCGCATAGCGCTGGAGCGAGCCCTCGACCCCCCGGAGCACTTCGAGGAGCAGCGGACCCTCCTCTGAGCGGAGCAAGCGCAGGATCGATCTGTGGAACATCGGGACTCCGGGGCAGCGATCTGTCACGTGGGTCTGCCTCGATCCGCAGTGTGTCCCACAGGACCTGGTGAGGGCAACCCAGGCGGATCACAGGTGGGTCGGCCCGGGGGGTTGGTGGGCGTGGAGTGGCTGCAGCTCGCGGAGTTGTCCCGGTCTTGGTCTTGGTCTTGGTCTTGGTCTTGGTCGGTTTTTTGTGTCACCGGGGGATGTGCTCGACAGGCATGCTGTTCATGCTGTTCATGCTGTTCATGCTGTTCATGCTGTTCATGCTGTTCATGCTGTTCATGCTGTTCATGCTGTTCATGCTGTTCAT
>DRPG01000501.1 GCA_011376105.1 Deltaproteobacteria bacterium | reverse complement strand
GCCGCCACTCCTTGAACGACATGGGCTCGGGGCTCGGGCTCGGGCTCGGGCTCGGGCTCGGGCTCGGGCTCGGGCTCGGGGGCTGCACCGCGGCGAGGTGCTGACTTCTGGGGGCCGGTGGCGCGGTCGGGGGTGGGCGCTCGGACGGGGTCCAGACCCGGGGTCGTGGGGTCGTGGGGCTGGGGGGCGGGGTGCTGGGGGGAGCCGGCGACGTCACCAGGCCCGCGGCCTCCCCCGGGGTCCCGCGGGCGACCAGGGCGATCTCGATCACCGGCTCTTCCTCGATCACGTGGCGGGGCATGGTGCTCAGGAGCCACAGCAACAGCCCATGGAGGACGACGGACGTGGCCACGCTCACCCTGTGGCGCCACACCCGATCTTCTGGTCTCTCGAACACCCTGACTCCGGCGACGGTAGTAGCTGTGGTCTGCCCGTGCCGCACGTCTCAGAAGGTCACCGGGGTCAGGGGACGCCCGGATCCATGCGGTCCCCCAGGAGCGACGAGCCAGGAGATCGGGCCCGCAGATCGCGTCAGGGATCTGAGCCCCTCAGCGCCGCCCGAGGATCGAGGGGGGCCACTGGCTGGCCCAGGGCCTCGGGGGGCAGGCGCAGAACCGATCGTCCCTGAGCTGGATCAGCTCCCGGCGGTTGGCCTCGAGATCGTCGAGGGAGCGGCGGGCCATGGGCATCGGGATCCGGTAGATCGCACCCTGCTGTGCATAGATCAGATCCGCTGGGCCCCCGGGCCCGGGCCCCCAGTCGCACCAGTCGACCTGCCCTAGGGTGTGCACCCGATCGGTTCGCTCGTCGATCACCAGGGCCTCGATCGGATCGAGGGGCCCGTCGGGGAAGGTCCGGGGTAGGGGGCTACGGTGGAGCTGCAGCGCAGGATCTTGGGGGTGGGGCCGGATCCAGCGTGGCCCCGGGGGTGGCTGAGGCTCGCTCGTGGGCTCGCTCGTGGGCTCGCTCGTGGGCTGCTTGGGCCCCTCCGATCGATCCGGAGCACGGATCCACTGGGGCGGGGGCAGCTGTGTCGGGCCGTCGTGATGCAGCCAGCCGAGCTCGAAGCCCTCGGGCAGCGTGTGCTTGGGATCGAGCACGAGGGGCACGGGGTTGGTCGCGGTCAGCAGGCGGGTGTCGCTGGCGAAGCGCCCGCCACCTCCGTAGGTGCCCAGCTCCTCCCAGGCCACCAGGGGGGTGAAGTGGGGCGGGCGGCTCACCGCGGTCCAGGTCTTGCCCCTGCGGTTCGCGAAGTAGACGAACAGAGCCCCCCCTGGAGACAGATCGCATCGCTTGGGGTAGATACGGCCCGCGAGCCACTGGCCGCGCTCGAAGGTGTCGGTGTCCATCCGCCACAGCACCTGACGCACGATCTTGGTGGGCCCTCGCCGCAGCACCACCGCCACCGGTGCCTGGGCTGCCCGCACCACCGCCAGCCGTGTCGCCATCGCTGCTCTGCCCCGCAGAGCCTCCGGTATCCCACAGCGGACGTGCTCGCCAGGGCTGGGCTCCTGCCGGGGGCGAGGCAGTGGGCGCCGGCCGCGGGGGCGCTCCCGAGGTGGACGCGGGACGCCCGGCTGGAGGCGGTGGGGGGCTGGTGCCCGACGCCTTCAGAGAGCCCGGGCCCGGGGGCGCTCGGGAGCCAACCACACCCCCCCACAGCGGGCTCACCTCCTCTGCGACACCAGCTCAGCGGGCCCTCCAGGTGGAGATCACCCGCTGGATCTGCACCTCGCCGGTGAGCTGCTCTGTGATCGCCCGGGCCACTGGATCGAGCCAGCTCAGGTGTAGCCTGTGCGCTCGAGCCCGGGCCTCGATCAGCTCGACGATCGACAGCGTGGTGTAGACGAGTCCTCTTGAGCAGGCACAGTCCCAGGCCACCTGCAGCGTGGTGGGGGCCGCCTGGAGCTGTCCGAAGGAGGGGATCGTCACGGGCCAGCGCTGAGCTGAGATCGTGGCTAGCAGGCGATCGAGGTGGGCGTCCAGGGCGGCCCCCCAGCGGGCCTCGTCGGCGTCGAGGCCCACGGTGGCGTAGGCCACGCTGGCTGCAGCTGCGTAGGCTGCGGTGTAGCCGGCGTCTGGGGGGGCCTCCGGCAGCGCGGTGGAGGCGGCGGAGGTCGCGGCATGATCCACGTCTGCGGCCCGGGCCGCGGCGCTCCTGCACTCGGCCTCGGTCGCGTCCCCAAACACCCAGGCCTCCGCTGTGTCGATCGCGAGACGAGGCCAGGGGGTGTGGCCCGGGGCGAGGTGCAGCGCGGTCCGGGCACAGACGCAGGCGCACCACACCGCCGCCCTCCGATCCGCCTCGAGCAACCTCTTCAAGAGCAGCTCCAGCTCGTGTTCCATGCCCCCCTCGATCGGGCCCGGGTGGCCCTAGGGCCTCCTCGGTCCGCGGTGGTGGATCCACAACACCGTTCTCCGGGGCGGACAGCCCCCGGGGCGCTCAGGGGACGGATCCAGGCAGGGTGGGGGTGGAGCGAGGCTCGCCCAGGATCGCTCGGGTCGTCTGTGACGATCGGCGTGCCCACCGGGGCTTCAGGGGCGCTCGCCGGGGCTTCAGGGGCGCTCGCCGGGGCGCCAGGCCACGCGGAGATCGACGACCGCAAGCGCCCGCTCCCGGCCCGCCAGGGGCAGGGTGCTCCCGATCTCCGCGCCCCAGGCGTCGCCGAGGCCCAGCCGCACGGCCGGGGCGAGGGCGACGACGTCGACGTCGTCGGTGTACAGGAACATCGACTGGAGATCGAGGGCCAGGGCTAGGCCCCGCAGCGGCCTCACCGAGCCCCCCAGCACCGGGGCGAGGCCAGCCCGGGGCAGGGCAGGGCCCCTCGACAGGGCGGCGGAGCCCAGCGCGGTGAGCTGGCCATGGATCTCCACCGGTCCGTCGGCCCACTGGCTCGCCAGGCCGACGTCCAGCCCCAGCGGCCAGGCCCCCCGGTACAGCCCCAGCGCCGTCGGGAGCACCAGCTCGCCGGTCAGGGCCAGGATCAGGCCCTCACTCCGCAGCACCCGGGTGGCCCCGACGGTGGTGTGGCCTGGCGTCAGGGTGCTCGAGGTCACCGCAGAGATGACGCTGTCGTAGCGGATCAGCTCCAGGCGCCCGAACAGCTCGGTGTCGGGATCGAGGGCTAGGGCGCCGTCGAGGCTCAGCCCCGCGACGACGTGGCCGTAGAAGTTGGGCGTGTCGACCAGCAGCAGGGCCCGGGGGGCGACGGCCAGCTCAGTGCGGGGACAGGCGCGGCGGGCCCGCCCCAGGCCTCCATCGAGCAGGGCTGCATGCACCGGGCCGGTGGGCAGCCCGGGCGATGGGGTGCTGCGGTCACCCCCGGGCAGCGACAGCTCCGCACACTCGAACCCCAGGGCGAGGCTCGTGATCCATAGGCCGATCATCGCGGGACCCCCTGGTAGCCGTCACCATCGCGATCGATCAGCAGCGGGTTGGTGAACGCGGTGGGGGCGCCGCCGGGCGTGACGCGCTCGAACCACCAGCCTGGCTGGCCCTCTCCGGGCAGGGGAGGCTCCCCCAGGGGGCCGACGGTGTCGAAGCATGGCTCGCCGGGATCTTCATCGAGATCTTCGACGTCCCTCCAGGTGATCTGGCCGTCTCCGTCGTTGTCTCCGGTGTCGGGGACGCCATCACAGTCGAGATCGGCGTTGTCGACCAGCGGCACCCCCGCCTCCACGACCAGCCAGGCGTCTCCGCTGGGCGGGAGCAGCTCCCCGAGGGAGACGGTGCGGTTTACCCAGACCGTCACCTCGGTGCCCAGGGGATCGGGGGGCTGGATTGGATCGTCCCACACCTCCACGACCTCGCCGTTGACCACGAAGCGCACCTCGCCCACCGGCACCCAGGGGGCCGAGGTGATCCGCACCTGCAGCTCGGTGTCGGCGTCAGAAGTCAGCGGCTCGAGGGAGATCCCACGGAGCCCCCCCGCCCCGTCGGTGACCGACAGCTCGATGATCGGGCCGTTGGTGCCGATCATCTGCCCCTGTCGGACCGCGCGATCGAAG
>DRPG01000500.1 GCA_011376105.1 Deltaproteobacteria bacterium | reverse complement strand
CCCGACAGCGGGCGACCCGACAGCGGGCGACCCGACAGCGGGCGACCCGACAGCAGCCCGACAGCGCTCGATGGATCGGGGCTGGAACCCCCTGCCCCAGGTCCCGAGGAGGGGGACATGAGTCCCCTGATCACCTTCG
Organism: Deltaproteobacteria bacterium; assembly: GCA_011376105.1. Classification (GTDB taxonomy): domain Bacteria; phylum Myxococcota_A; class UBA796; order UBA796; genus DRPG01. The sequence continues at coordinate 2,171 of DRPG01000500.1, read as the reverse complement.
CCTTGAGCTCGCTGGGCGGCAGCTTCGACCTCGATCACGATGGCCTGGACGACGTCTTTGCCTCACCCAGCGAGGCCGCAGGCCACACGCTCGGGCAGCTCACCCAGCGGACTGAGCGTCCCCCCCGGGTGCGGGTGGATCTCGATCGAGACGGCCTCGACGACTGGGTCCTGGGCCTGCCCGAGTTCGGCCTGATCGCGGTCTTGTGGACGGGCACGGCGGGCTATGTCGACGCGATGCTGCTCACCGCCTCGGATCTGGGCCATGAGGCTGCGCTGCCGTCCTTTGGGCGCTCGGTGTCGGTGTCGAGCGAGGGCCATCGTCCCCGGATCCACATCGGCCACCGGGCCGGAGAGGCGATCGTCGACGCCACAGCGCTGCTCGGGAGCTTCGAGCAGCTCCGCGGAGGACGCTGACGGGCGACCGGAGCGCCGGGGTGGGGTATACCGAGCCCCGCACAGCGCCCTGCGCCCCGAGGAGGCCCCATGCCGACCCGCCTTGCTTCCATCGCCGACATCGAGGCCCACGTGGGCCAGCCCCTGGGCACCAGCGGGTGGAAGGAGATGCCGCTGTCCCAGATCCAGGCCTTCGCCGACGCCACCGGCGATCACCAGTGGATCCATGTCGATCCAGAGCGCGCCGCCGCTGGCCCGTTTGGCGCCCCCATCGCCCATGGATACCTCACCCTGTCTCTGGTGGCGGGGCTGTTCTTCGAGGTGCTGGAGCTCGATGGGTTCCAGCTGATCATCAACTACGGCTGCAACAAGGTCCGGTTCCCCAACCCGATGAAGGTTGGCTCGCGCTACCGCCTCGCGCTGCAGCTGCAGAGCACCCGCGCGGTCAAGGAGTGGCAGGAGGTCGTGTTCGGCGCCGCCATCGAGCTGGAGGGACAGGACAAGCCGGCGGTGTTTGCCGAGGTCGTCTACCGGCTGCTGCCCGGGTAGCTCCTCCCGGAGCCGGTGACACCTACACCCCGCTGCGGTGTCCGAGCCTCCGCGACGGAGGGAACGATGCTGAGATCCACGGTGCTCATCGCGATCGGGTTGTCGGGCTGCGAGCCCGAGCCCATCGGGCTCACAAGCTCACAGACAGAGTCGACGTCCCCTCCGGGGCCGGAGGGGACGCCCCCACCGCTGCCCGCCCTGGAGCAGATCGAGACCCGGGCCTACCCCAACGGGATCGCAGCAGACGAAGATCACATCTATGTGGTGATCGGTGAGCCCCACACCGACCCAAGCAGCCTGCCCCTGGGGCCGGGCCAGTCCAGCGTGGTGCAGGTGTTCTCCACCGACGACGGCGCGCTGGTCGAAGAGATCGAGGTGGCCGGGGGAGGGCACTCCCTGATCCTGTCTCCGACCGGCGACAGCCTGTATGTGGCCCACTTCTCGCTGGACAACCGGGTCACCTCGATCGCGGTGCCCGAGCTGGAGGTCACCGCGGAGATCGGGGGCCTGCTGCAGCTCGACATCGTCGCGCCCGACGCCCTGGCCGCCTCCCCGGACGGCCGGTGGGTGTACGTGGGCAGCAACGGCCTCAGCGGGGCCTGGATCTCGAGGATCGACACCACCACCGATCGCGTCGATCGGGGCTGGCGCGCTGAGGTGGCGGACGGCTTTGTCTGCTGGGTCGCGTCGGGCTGGGGGCAGGCCGCAGACAGCGTGTATGCCAACAGCTGGACCGGAGGCAGCGTCCAGCGCCTGGACGCGATCACCTCGGCCCCGCTGGCCTCCGCCGACGTCGGCGCCTTCCCCCACGCGCTGGCGCTCGATCCAACGGGCTCATCGCTGTACGTGCTGGTGTCCGGAGGCAACCAGGTGCTCCGGCTCGACGCGCTGACCCTCGAAGAGCAGGCCCGGGTGACGGGGCCCTGGCTGGGCCTGTGGGGCGGACCGGTGAGCGGCACCCTGTCCCACAGCGGGCGCCACCTGTTCGTGGCCAACCACGCCTTGGGCCAGATCGCGGTGGTCGACGTCGATCCAGCGTCGATGGATCGGGACACGGTGGTGGCGACGCTGCAGGTGGGGCTCGATCCGATCTTCAGCGCCCTGTCGCCCGATGGCGCCCGACTGTACGTCTCGAACAACGCGAGCGCCAGCGTCTCCGTCCTCGACGTGTCCACCTGGCCCTGAGCGCCCCTGGGTGCCCCTGGGTGCCCCTGGATGCCCCTGGGT
>DRPG01000499.1 GCA_011376105.1 Deltaproteobacteria bacterium | reverse complement strand
GGGGCAGGGGTGGGCTGGGTCGCCGTAGGCTGGGTCGCCGCGGGCTGGGTCGCCGCGGGCTGGGTCGCCGCGGGCTGGGTCGCCGCGGGCTGGGTCGCTGCAGCGCCGGTGGCCTCGGTGTCGATCTCGACCAGCGGTGCATGGACCTTGATCACGTCGCCGGGCTTGCCGTGTAGTTTGAGGACCCGACCAGCCCGGGGGCTGGCGATCTCGACCTGGGCCTTGTCGGTCATGATCTCGCACAGCGGCTGCTCGGCCTGGACGAAGTCGCCCTCGCGGACGCTCCACGAGACGACCTCTGCCTCGACGATCCCTTCGCCCACCTCGGGCATCTCGAACATGAAGGCCATGGCTCGGCTCCTGGACTCAGTAGGTGGTGGTGGTGCGCGCCGTGGTGGTGATCTCAGGCTCGGTGGCGCCCGCCTCGCCCAGGGGAGCCTCCAGGTAGAGGAAGGCCTCCTCGAGCGCGATCTGCTGGACATGACGTGCGAGGGCAGGATCCTGGGGGTGGACCACCACGAGGCGGCCCGTCTCCCGCACGCGTGCACGCAGCAGCTCCCGATCCAGCGGAGCGAGGCTCACCAGATCGATCACGTCCGCCTCGATGCCCTCACCGGAGAGGGTGGCGGCCGCGGCGGTGGCGGTGGCCACCCCTGCGCCCCAGGTGGCCAGGGTGACGTGCTGGCCCCGGCGCACCAGCTGTGCCCCGAAGTCGATCGCGTCGGGGCCGACGGTGCCCCGGGAGCCCTGCAGGGCCCTGGGCTCGAGCAGGACCACCGGGCGCTGGCCGGACAGGGCGGTGCGCAGCAGCCCCGCCGCGATCCCCGGCGATGAAGCACAGACCACGGTGAGGCCCGGGAGCTCGGTCAAGAACCGCCCCACGGGCTGATCGAGGCCCACCGCCTCGGTCCCGTAGGGGATCCGAAGCACCAGGGGGACAGAGAACTCTCCCCGCTGGGCGATGGCGCTGGCCTCGGACAGGGGAGCGAGGATCGAGGGCAGCCGGCTGGTGCCGGACAGGCACACCACCGGCCTGCGGCCCCCCAGGGCCATCCCCACCGCCAGGCCGACGGTGCCCCGATCGGCGACGGGGGTGATCCGCCACCGCCCGAGGTGGCGCTCCTGTCCGTCGGCGCTGATCTGCTCGCTGAGCACCGCGACGGTTGGATCCGAGGCGAGGGCCTGGATCATGACCTCGTGCAGGGCCTGATCCATCGACAGGGAGTGGGTCCGGGAACTGATCATGGGGTCGCGGGGGCCGGTGGGGACGGGTCTCTAACGCTGTCCCGCGCAGATGTCGTCACCCCCCGGCGGTCGGTGGATCGGGGCGCCAGGCCGGGCGGGGCTCGCTGGCCCGATCGCCGAGGGCTCGGTGGATGAACAGCTCCCCGGCCTTGTAGGACGAGCGCACCAGCGGCCCGCTGGCGACATACGCGAACCCCAGCTCGAGCCCCATCGCCTCGTAGGCTGCGAACTGATCGGGGTGGACGAACTCGACCACCTCGAGGTGCTTCTTCGTGGGCTGCAGGTACTGGCCGAGGGTGAGGAAGTCGACGCCGGCCCTGCGCAGATCCTCCATCGCTGCCCGGATCTCGTCGGGCGTCTCCCCCAGGCCGACCATCAGGGAGCTCTTGGTCAGGCGCTCTGGATCGATCTGCTTGATGTGGTGCAGCACCTCGAGGGAGGTCTGGTAGCTCGCCTTGCGATCCCGCACCGGCCAGGTCAGGCGCTCCACCGTCTCTTGGTTGTGGGCGACGACATCGGGCTGGGCGAGCAACAGGGTGAGCAGGCTGCCGATGTTCCCGCCGAAGTCGGGGATCAAGACCTCGATCTTCGTCTGTGGAGACGCCGCACGGGTCTCGGAGATCACCGTGGCGAAGTGGCCCGCCCCCGCGTCCGGGAGATCGTCGCGATCGACGCTGGTGATCACGACATAGTCCAGCGCCATCTCCCGGATGGCGGTCGCGATGTTGCGGGGCTCCATTGGATCGAGGGGAGGCGGGAGCTTTGCGGTCTTGACCGAGCAGAAGCGACACCCCCGGGTGCAGGTGTCGCCCATGACCATGAACGTGGCGGTGCCTCCGCCCCAGCACTCGCCGATGTTGGGGCAGCGGGCCTCCTCGCAGACCGTGGCCAGGGCCAGCTCCCGCGCTCGCTTGCGGATCCCGTGGTAGCGGGGGGAGCTCGGCATGCGGACCTTGAGCCAGGGGGGCTTGGTGGTGCGGGTCATGGGCAGCCTCCGGGGGATCCCCGTAACCAGGAGATCCGATCGGGGACCGGGCCGACGACAGCCCCGAGCTACTCAGCGGAGGCCGGAGTATCTCGGAGGTTCGATGACCGATCGCGAGGCCTTCTTCACCGTCTACCACCGCTCGCTGCCGAGGCAGGGGCCGGGGCACCTCGAGAGCACCGCGCGGGCCCTGTTCTCGATCCCCACCCTAGTGGCTCGGCCGCAGGTGCTGGATCTCGCCTGTGGAGCCGGGGCTCAGACCCTGGATCTGGCCCGGCTGCTCCCCGACGCCACGATCACCGCGCTGGATGCCCACGCTCCCTTCCTCGACGAGCTCGGGCTGCGGGCGGGCGCCGAGGGTGTGGCCGATCGGATCCAGATCGTCGAGGGAGATCTCGCACAGCCCCCCGACGGCCCCCACGATCTGATCTGGTGTGAGGGAGCTGCCTACTTCCTCGGGTTCGAGCGTGCGCTGGAGCAGTGGGCGCCCCTGCTGGCCCCGGGGGGATCCATCGCGTTGACTGAGCCGGTGTGGCTCAGCACAGACGCGCCCCCCCGGGTCCGGGCCTGCTGGGGGGCGTACCCCGATCTACAGCCCCTGTCGGTCCGCCGGGCCCAGGTGGCGGCGGCGGGGCTGGCGCTGCACGCCGACTTTGTGCTCCCCGATCGGGACTGGTGGGAGCTGTACTACTCACCCCTGGAGGCGAGGGTGGCCGCGCTGCGTGCCGGCGCCCCGCCTGAGCTGAGCGCGGTCCTCGACGCTGCCCAGGAAGAGATCGAGGTCCGCCGGGGGTGGGCAGGATGCTACGGCTACGCCTTCTTCGTGATCGGCCTGCCCGAGGAGCCCCGCTGAGCCCTGGGGCGCACCCTCAGACCTCGTCCTCCCGAAGATCCCGACCCTGGACCCTCCGAAACAGGACAGTCTCGCCAAGGGACTCGTCCCTCTGGGGGCCGGCGGAGCGTGGCCTGGGCTTGCGGAAGACGATGGTGGTCGCCTCGTCGCTGTCGTCCTCCTCCTCCTCGAGATCGGGGACCGGGATCGGAGACGGAGACGGAGACGGAGACGGAGACGGAGACGGGACCGGAGGAGGGATCCTGGGCTGAGGGCGCGCAGGCGTAGCGCTCATCTTCTCCTGAGCCTCATCGTCTCTGGCGATCAGCTGCGCCAGCTGATCCCTGGACATCAGCACGGTGGCGTCGTCGACGAGCTCCTCCGGATCCGCTGGATCCTCGGTGGGCTCGGGGGCGGGCGTGAGCGGATCGTCGATCCCCTCCTCGATCACCTCGTCGAGGATCGCGTCATGGACCTGGAGGGGGGACTCGTCGAGCACCGTGTCGGGATCGTCGATCCGCTCGTCGATCGTGGTGTCGGGCTCCTCGAGCCCGCCGTCGACGATCGTGTCGAGCTCCTCGAGCCTGTCGTCGATCGTGGTGTCGGGCTCCTCGAGCCCGCCGTCGACGATCGTGTCGAGCTCCTCGAGCCCGCCGGACGCTGCGTCGGGATCGCCGAGGCCCTCCGGGGCCTGGAGCGCCTCGAACATCGTGGGATCGAGGGTCATCTCGACGGTTGGCTCCAGGACGTGGGGCTCCTCGGGCCCCGGCGGCTCGATCGGGGGGGGCGCCGTGACGGGCTGGGCCCCGGTGAGCCGGGCCGCCGCGATCTTGGCTGGATCGAGGGGCCTCGTGGGTTCGTCCTCGGCTGGATCGAGGGGTCTCGTGGGTGCACCCTCGGCTGGATCGGGGGGCTGGCTGGGCTCGGGCTGGCTGGGCTCCCGGAGGGCCCTGAGCTGCTCCAGGGCCTTCTTGTTGTCGTCCTGGCTGCCGCGCCTGAGCTTGACCATCCGCTGGGTGGAGCTCGCCCGGGCGGCCTCCAGGGCCTTGTGGGCCCGCACCAGGCGCTGCTCGACGCGCTCGAGATCCACTCCGGTCACCGTGGCGTGCCCGACCGCCGCCGCTGCGGTGTCGCGGGCGGCCTCAGCGGCCTCCTGGGCCCGCCTCGCGTGCCAGATCGCCTCCTCCCCGGGCTCTCCGGACAGCAGGGCTGTGGCGGACGACACCATCGCTGTGGCCTCGCTGACCGCGATCTGCAGCGCAGCCCTCCGCTGGATCGACAGGGTGTGATCTCTGCGCTCCTTGACGCTCTTTGCGCTGGAGCGCGCGGACTGAGCGCGCTTGAGCACCTCCTTGAGGGCGAGCAGGCCCCGCTGGACTCCCTGGGGATCGCCTGCCTCGGCGGCGGTGGTCGCGTTCTCGACGGCCTCTTCGGCGGCGGCATCGGCCGCATCGGCCTCGGAGAGGATGGAGGGATCGGACGGGGCGAGGGCCCTGGCCTCGGTCGTGGCAGCTCGGATCCGGGTGGCCAGCCCACCGACGGGCTGAGCGCTCTGTCGAGCCTGGCTCTGCTGCTCCCGCTGCCAGGTGGTGATCGCCTCGTCGAGGTGCTCCTGAGCGCTCAGGGCCGCGGCCGCGGATCGGGTCGCGACCTCAGCCAGGCGGGTGGCCTCGGCTGGATCCGAGGTGGCCTGGGCGGCCTCGACAGCCCGCAGGACCTCGGCGATCAGCGCTCGGATGCGGTCAGCCTCGGCCTTGAGCGCTCTAGGGGCGCCGGAGGGGGCCTCGCCCTGGGCCGCCTCGGTGACGATCTGGTGGGCCCGGGCGGCGGTCAGCCGGGCCCGGATCAGGCGCAGCGCGACCAGGGTCTCGCCCGATGCGGCTACGGTGGCCTCGGCGGCGGCCTCAGCCTGCTCTGGATCCAGGGCATTCGCCGCCGCCCGGGCCGCAGCGCGGGCCTGCTCAGCGCGCTGCTGGATCAGCGGGTGTTCGATGACCTTGCTGGCTGTCTCTGCACGCCCGAGCGCCTCGAGCGCCCGCGCCCGGGCGGCCCCACACCGGGCGATCGCCTCGTTGGCGACCACATCGGCGGAGACGGCGGCGGCCTCGGCCTGCATCGCCGCTGCCTCGAGGGCGTTGAGGGTGGCTGCGTTGTTGGCCGTGGTCATCGCGACCCGGGCCTCCTCGACCCGGGCCTCGACCTCGGCCCCCCGGGCGAGGACCAGGACCGCCCTCGCCCGCTCGTAGGCCGACTTGGCCCGCTGGCGGGCCGCCTTGACCGCCCCACGCTGCTGATCGACGGCGGCCTCGGCGGCCCGGGCGGCGGCCTCGGCTCGGTCCGCGGCGGCTTCGGCCACCGCTGGATCGGGGGTGGCCTCGGCCTGGGCCACCGCTGCGCTGGCGGCGGCCAGGGCGTGGCGGACCGCGGGCAGATCGATCTCCGCCAGGGCCGCCTCGGTGGCGGCTCGGCCCCGTAGAGCCCTCCGGCGGGCGGCGGCTCGCCCCTCCGCCGCCTCCTCTGCAGCGGAGATAGCCTGCTGTGCAGCGAGCTCAGCCTGCTGAGCCTGCTTCTGGGCGGCCCCGGGCTCGGAGGCCCGATCGGCGAGGGAGGAGGCGGAGCGGGCCTGCTCCACCAGCGCCTCGACCTCGGGGCTCCCGATGATACGCAGCGCGTCCTCGGCCCGCCGGACGGCCTCAGAGGCCCGCAGGCGGAGCTGGGTGATCGCCTCCCGCCGGGCCCGGAGCGCGTCCTCTGCGCGCTGGGCGGCGCCCTCTGCGCGCTGCGCTGCGGCCTCGGCGGTCTCGAGATCGTCGGTGCCCGAGGTGGCCCGGACGGCGGCGCGGGCCTCCTTGAGGGCGGCTCGGATCACGTCGAGATCTGCCTCCCACAGGGCCTTCTCGGTGCGCTTGAGGGCCTCGCGGGCGCTGGTGCGCAGGACGTCGAGGGCTGTCCGCTGGGTGTCGAGGGCGGCTCGGGCTGCGTCTGCGGCGGCCTCCGCCTGGGTGGCTGCGGCCAGGGCCCGCTCTGGATCGTCGGTGTCGATCGCCTCCTCGGCGGCCGCCCGGGCCAGCGCGACGGCCTCGATGACGGGCTGGAGCGGAGGCTCGGTCATGTTCTCCTCAGCGCGGTTGCGTGCGGCCATCGCGCGTCCCTGGGCCTCCTGCAGGGCGTTGCGCCGGGTGTCGAGGGCCTCCTGAGCTGCGTTGACCGTCTCCTCAGCCCGATCCGCGGCGGCCTCGGCCTCGGCGGGGGTCTGAGCCTCGGCGGCTTCGGCCCGGGCGCGCTCACAGGCCAGCAGCAGGGCCTGCATCGCGGGCACCTCGAGGGTGCTGGCCACGATCTCCGCGGCGCGGGTGGCGGCCTGGCCGGCGCGGTGTCGGGCGACCTCCAGCGCGCCGTCGATGACCGCAGCGGCGTCGTCCGCGGCGGCCTCGGCGGCCTCGGCGGCGGCGGCGGCGGCCTCCACGGTGGAGGCCGCCGCCGCACGCTCGGCCGCGACCCGGGCGGAGGACGCCGCGGCCTCCACCCGCCGGGCGTCGCTGAGTCGAGCCGAGGTGGCCGCACGCTGGGCCGCGGCCGCGGCCCGCTCCCGCAGCGCGTCGAGCTGGCGCTTGCGGTGGGCCTCCATCGCCACCTGGGCGAGCCGCGCGCCCTCCTCGGCGTCTCGTGCGGCCTCGAGCAGCGCCTCGAGGGTGGGGGCGGCCTCGGCGGTGGTCACCGCCTCCCGGGTGCGCACCACCGCCTGGCGGATCCCCTCGAGGTTGGCCTGGCTCAGCGACGCCTCGGCCTCAGACAGGGCAGCGGTGGCGCGCTGCAGGGCCTCGGCCCAGGCGTCCCGGTGGGCCCCTAGGGCCGCGAGGGCCTCGTCTGCGGCGAGCTCGGCGGCCCCGGCGGCCTGCTCGGCGGCCTCCACCGTGGTGGCGGAGCCGGCCTGCTCGGCGGCGAGCCCGGCGGCGGTGACCGCGTCCCGCAGGGACGGGATGTCGGCCTCTCCGAGGGCCGCCTCTGCACGGCCGACGGCCGCGTCCGCCCGGGTGATCGCCTCGCTCAGCAGCCGGCTGTGCTCCTCCAGCACCTGGGTGATCGCCTCAGCGACGGTGTCGAGCCGCTGCAGGGCGGAGGTGGCGGCCTCGACGGTGCGGGCGGCGGCGACCGCGTCCGCAGCGTCGGTGGCCGCGCGGAGCCTGCGATCGAGCTCTGCCCCGGGCGCCCCCTGGGCCAGCTCCTGCAGCTCCTGCAGGCCCCGCAGCGCCCGGGCCTGCAGCTCGGAGAGGGCCCTGCTGTGCTGACCGGCCTCGGCCTCGGCCCCGTCGGCGGCCTCGATCGCTGCGGTGGCGACCTCGGCCGCCGAGGCCAGATCGATCCCCTCCTCCTGAGCCCGGGTCACCGCGACCCGGCAGGCCTCGACATGGGCCCGGACGGCCTCGATGTTGGCCTCCGCCTGGGCCCTCGCCGCCCGATCCAGGGCGTGGGTCGCCCGGGCGAGCTCGATCCCGCGGGCGGCGGCCTCCACCCGATCGGCGGCTCCGGCTGCGACGGAGGCCCGGGTGGCCCGGGCGGCCTCTGCAGCCGAGACCCGGGCCGCCTCCGCGTACAGCTGGGCCTCGGGGACGTCCTGGGCGTCGGCGCTGCGCTGGGCGTGGCTGATCGCGACGATCGCGCGCTGCTGCTCGGCGGCCAGCGCCTCACCAGCGGCGGTGGCTGCAGCCTGCAGCGCCGCCTCCACCTCGGCGAGGTCAGCGATCGCCGCCTGGGTGTCGGTGGCGGTGGCGATCGCGTCCGTGGCCCGACGGGCGGCCTCGAGGTGGGCCCGCACGACCTCGATGTCCGCGACCTCGAGGATCTCGTCGGCCCGGGCGAGGGCGGCCTGGCCCTGCTCAGCTAGCTCCCGCCGGGTGGCGGCGTCCGCCTGCAGCGCCGCCTCGGCGGCGTCGGCGGCGGCGCGTGCCTCGGCCAGGGCCTCCTCAGCGGCCCCGAGATCGTCGCAGCCCCCGAGGCGCTCGGCTGCGGCCCGGGCGGCCTCGACATGTGCAGCGATCTGAGCCGCGGGGCTCTGTACTCCGGCCGCCGCCGCGCGCTCGACCTCGGCCTGGGCCTGGGCCGCGAGCGCCTCGATGGCGGCGGACAGCGCCTGTGCAGCGGCCCGGGCCGCCGCGTGCGCCTCGGCAGCGCGCGCCTCGGCCTCCGCCGCCGCCGAGGTGGCCACGCCCGGATCCCCCGTGGCCTCGACCCGGGCCAGGGCAGCCCGGGCGGCCTCGATGGCGGCCCGGACCTCGTCGGAGCTGCCGATCCGCAGCGCGTCCTCCGCCTGCTCCACCGCGGCGGTGGCCTGCTGGTGGGCCTCCGCGATGGCCTCGGCCGCCTGCTTCGCCGCCTCGGCCTCGGCCCGGGCGGTCTGAGCGGCGGCCTCAGCCTCAGCGGCGGCGGCCTCAGCCTCGTCTGGATCGTCGGCGGCCCCGGCCCGGGCCAGGGCGGCCCGGGCCGCCTGCTCGGCGACCCGGGTCGCCTCCGAGGTGCCGATCTGCAGCGCAGCGGTGGCCTGCTCGGCGGAGGCTGCGGCCCGCCGACGGGCCTCCCCGATCCGGCGGATCGCGAAAGCTAGCTTCTGAGCTTGGATCGAGTGGTGCTGGGCCCGTGCTGCGGCGGCCTCGGCCACCGAGGGATCGTCGGTGGCCTCGATCTGCCGCATCGCCTCGGTGGCGGCCTCGATCTCGGCCTTCACCCCGTCGGAGGTGCCGATCCGCAGCGCCTCCTCCGCCCGCTTCACCGAGGCGGTCGCCTGCTCCAGTGCCTCGTGGATGGCCTCGGTGGCCCGCTTCGCCGCCTCAGCTGCGGCCTGTGCCGCCTGGGCGGCCTCCTCCGCCTCGGTGACCGCCTCCACCGCTGCCTCGGGATCGTCGGTGGCTTCGATCCGGGCCAGGGCGGCTCGTGCGGCCTCGATGGCGGATCGCACCGCCTCGGAGGTGCCGGTCTGGAGCGCGGCCTCGGCCCGGGCCACCGAGGCCTTCGCCCGCTGCAGCGCCCCACGGACGAGCCTGGCGGCCTCGGCGAGCTGATCGAGGAGCTCCTGGAGCTTGGTGTTGAGCGCATCGAGGAGGGCCTGAGCCTCCTCGGGCTCGCTCGATGCCTCGATCTGCTGCAGCAGGGCCACCAGTGGATCCAGACGCGGATCGCCCTCGGGGATCGCTGCTCGGGCTCGCTCGAGGTGCTCGGCCGCGCTGATCTGCACCCGGCTCAGGCTCGCCTTGGCCTCCCGGGCGGCGATCGTGGCCTGCAGCGCGAGGCCCTCCGCGCTGTCCGCGGCTGCGGCCGCGCCCTCCGGGAGCAGCGATCCCCGGGCCTGCTGGACCGCGGTCCGCACTGCCTCGACGACCTCGGCGACGGACCGGGAGGGGCTCGCCTCGAGGATCTCCTCGGCCTGACGGAGGGCCCCGACCGCACGCTGGATCGCCTCTTCCCGCCGGGCCCGCAGCGGCTCAGCCGCCTCGATCGCCGCCCGGGCGGCCGCGCTGGCCTCGTCCGCGGCCTCGGTGGCGATCGCGCCGTCGGCCTCGGCCCGCCCCAGGGCGGCCCGGGCGGCCTCGACGTGGGGGAGGATGTCGTCGTGGGGCATCGCCTCGAGGGCGGCCTCCGCCTGGGTGACCGCCTCTCGGGCGCGATCCCGGGCCTCCTCCGCCTCCATGGCCAGGGCCCCGAGGATCGCCCCCACGGCCTCGGCCGCTGAGCGAGCGTCGTGGCTCCTCGACGCCGCAGCCAGGGCCGCCTCGCGCTGCCCGGTGGCGGCCGCGGCTGCGGCCGCGGCCACCGCCTCGTCGAGGTGTTGCCGCAGCTCGTCGGTGTGATCCGGGAACCGCTCGAGGAGTCGCTCGATCGCCTCGACCGCCTCAGTGGTGGTGCGGACGGCCCTCGCGTGCTCGGCCAGGACCCAGATCTCTCCCTGGATCTCCCGCAGCGCGGCCAGGCCCTCCTCCTGCTCGGGGGCCGAGCTGGCCCCCGTGACCTGCTGGGCCACCACCCGGGCCGCCTCGAGCTGCTCAGCTGCGGGACCGAGCAGCGGGGGCAGGGCAGAGGCCTCCTCGACCAGGGTCTCGATCTCGTGTAGCCCCTGGCGGGCCTCCTCCGCACGGCGGGCCACAGCCTCGGCCCGGGCGGTCTCGGTCAAGGCGGCGGCCCGGTTGATCGCGGCCCGGGACGCGTCGATGTGATCCAAGGCCCGGCCCGCGGCCTCGTCGGCCTCGTCGGCCGCTGCACGGGCGAGGGTGGCGTCCACCGCACGATCGGCCCGGCCGGCGGCGGCTCCGGCGCGCTGGCTCTCCTCCTCAGCCTGCTGGATCCACTGATCGGCTGCGTCGAGCGCCTCTGAGACCTCGGGGAAGCCGTCGTCGACCTGCTCGAGGGTCACCCCCACGTGCTCGTTGAGGCTGGCCAGGGCCACCGACGCCCTCGATGCCGCTGCGACGGCGCGGGCCAGGGCCTCCTCCCGCTCTGGATCGGGAGGGAGCAGCTCCTTGAGCTTGAACGAGGGGGGCAGATCCTCCTCGACGTCGGACAGGTACTCGGCGGCCTCGACCACCAGCTCGGCCAGCCCCCGGCCGGCGGCCTTCCGGCTCGCGGCCTCGGCCCGCTCGGCGATGCGATGGACCGCATCGAGCCTTCGCTCGGGGCTGTAGACGAACAGGCCCTGGATCAGGGCTGAGATCTCAGCGGGGACCTCGGCCAGCAGGCGCTGGGCAGCGGGCTTCCGGGCCAGCTCCAGCACCTCGGCCCGCCGGCCGGGGTACACCGGCTGGCCCGTGGCGAACTCCGCGGCGATCAGGCCCAGGGCGAACAGATCGCTGGACAGCTGCTCTGGATCCCCCTCGATGCGCTCAGGGGGGCAGTAGCGCAGCGTGTCGCTGGGGGGGGGCAGCGAGGGATCCTCAAGGAAGTCGACCACGTCCAGGGGGGGCAGCCCGTAGCACAGGATCTGTATCGAGCCCCGGGGATCGACACAGATCCGCCAGGGATCGAGGGAGCCGTGGTTGCGCAGGCCCCGATCGCGGCCCGCCTCAGCGGCGTCGATCAGGGCCCGGGAGGCTGCGGCGAGTAGCTGCAGGCCCGCCCTTGCTCCACAGCCCCCCTCCTCGGCGAAGACACCGATCAGCTCGCGGACGGTGCGCACCTCGCCGGTGCGGTACACCAGGATGCCCGGCAGCAGGATCGACAGCGGGGCGATGCCGTCGACCATGGGCAGCTCCAGGAAGTCCTGGATGGGCTCGAGGCCGCTGCCCACCGCGCGCTCCCCCCGGTAGTCCTCGTGGAACACGACAGCGAGGTAGCGCTCTCCGTCGTCGAGCTCGATCAGATCGGAGATCGGGCCCCGGATCCGGCGGCCCGTCGGCTTCATGTCTTCGAACCGCGCCATGCCCCTCGTCTGGTGTTCGTGGTGTTCGTGGTGATCCTGCGGACACCCGAGAGCTTACTCCGGGGGGCTCGGGGTGGCTGGACAGCGGTGCCCCAGGGTCCCCCCCCCGGCGCTCAGGGGAGCCTCGGCTCGTGGTTGAGGGACCAGTCATAGACGAAGAAGTCGTGGGGACAGCCCCTGGACGCCAGCTCCCGGAGCTTCTTCTGGCGCGCCCCGGTGGCATGGTCCGCGGCGATAGAGCACAGCCCCCGACCCGCTGAGAAGAAGTAGAAGTCTCGCTCGTACCACTCGAAGATCGGGTTGAAGATCACCCGATCGCCCTCGATCCGTAGCCCCCGATCGTCCATCACCCAGCGGGTCATCTGGTCGTTGAGCTGGGCGTTCAGATCGATGGGGCGTGACTTGTACAGCTCAGGACGCAGGGGGGGGCAGGAGCGTGACGCACAGTTGAGGGCTGCATGATCCCGGTAGTCGAGCTCCTTCTGGCGGACCCGCTCGTGCTCGATCTCGGACAGACTCAGCCAGTCAGGGCCGACCTTGAACTGGGTCTCGAGGAAGAACGCAGCGCCCTCGATCGGCAGCAGGCGCCTGGGATCGAGGACTGATCCGGGCCGCCCACGCTCGAGGACCTGGTACATCACCAGGGCGTTGTAGAGGTTGAGGTAGCGTGAGTGCCAGTCGCGGGTGGTGCGCCCGCCCCAGCTCTCCTCGTTGGCGCTCCAGGCGACGTAGCGATCCAGCGCCCCGCGCTCTTGCTCGAGGAGATCGTAGTCGACGTAGCCTTCCTCGGTGACCACCAGGCTGATGGCCCGGGCCCAGTCCCGTCGGGGCCCGGCGCCGGACGCCTCCTCCCCTGGGGACATCGATCGGCGACACCCGGCGGACGTCGACAGCCACACGACGGAGACGGCGGGGAGGAGCCACCTCATGGCTGGCTCCCCGCGATCGTGGGTTCGAGGGCTTGCCCGAGATCTCCCCCGTACAACCACCAGGTGGCGAGGGCCGCGGTGGCGAGGGTCACGAGCACGAAGGTGAGCAGCCGACGTTGCATGGCCGGAACGTAGCACCGGTCTCCGGGGCGGCCCAGGGATCCAGCGGAGCCAGGCGAACACGGGCCCAGCACAGGGGCCCACCGAGGGTTACGGAGCGGGGCTCTGGAGCACCCATGGCCGAACAGCAGCGCTACCTGTGCAAGCACAAGATCCGCATCGTCACCGCCGCCTCGCTGTTCGACGGGCATGACGCTGCGATCAACATCATGCGCCGGATCCTCCAGGCGTCGGGGGCCGAGGTGATCCACCTTGGGCACAACCGCTCGGCGCTCGAGGTCGTCACCGCGGCCATCCAGGAGGACGCCCAGGCGATCGCGGTGTCTTCGTACCAGGGCGGGCACATGGAGTACTTCCGCTACATGCGGGAGCTGCTCGACGCCCGGGGCGCAGGGCACGTCCGGATCTTCGGGGGTGGGGGCGGAGTGATCGTCCCCGACGAGATCCGCGAGCTCGAGTCCTCCGGCGCCGTCGATCGGATCTACAGCCCCGAAGACGGGCGTCGGGTCGGGCTCCAGGGCCTGATCGACGACCTGCTGGAGCGCGCCGACTTCGATCCGATCGAGCGCGCACCCGCCACCCTCGAGCAGGTCCGATCCGGCGATGTCAACGCCCTGGCGCGGCTGATCACCGTCGCTGAGGCCGAGGTCGCCGAGCCCGGTACCCACCTGAGCCCCGAGCTGCGGGCGGCGATCGAGGCGAGCGCCGGGACCGACGTGCCCGTGCTGGGGATCACCGGCACGGGGGGGGCCGGCAAGTCGTCGCTGACGGACGAGCTGCTCAGACGGTTCCTCCTCGACGCACCCCAGCGTCGGATCGCCGTGCTGTCGGTGGATCCAACCCGAAAGCGCACCGGGGGCGCGCTGCTCGGCGATCGGATCCGGATGAACGCTCTGAAGGGGGGCGAGGTCTACATGCGCTCCCTGGCCACGCGCTCCCAGAAGGGGGAGCTCTCGGCGGCGTGCCGGGAGGCGATCGGGCTGTGCAAGGCGGCGGGCTTTGAGCTGATCCTCCTCGAGACCTCGGGGATCGGCCAGGGGGACGCCGACATCGTGGAGCTGTCCGACGTCTCGCTGTACGTGATGACGCCGGAGTTCGGCGCCCCGAGCCAGCTCGAGAAGATCGACATGCTCGACTACGCCGATCTCGTCGCGATCAACAAGTTCGAGAAGCGTGGGGCACAGGACGCGCTGCGGGATGTGCGCAAGCAGGTGCGGCGCAACCGCTCCCTGTGGGAGGTCGACGATCAGGCCCTGCCAGTGTTTGGCACCGTGGCCAGCCGGTTCGCCGATCCCGGCGTCACCGGGCTGTACCTCGCGCTGCTGCAGCTGCTGCGGCGGCGGACCTCGCTGCCCTGGGACAGCCAGCTGTCGATCGAGCCGGAGCGTGCAGCGCTGACCGGGCGCTCCCTGGTGCCCGCCGGGCGCCAGCGCTACCTAGCGGACATCGCCAGCACCTGTCGGGGCTATCGGGCCCGAGCTGAGGCCCAGGAGCAGGCCGCGCGCCGCAGCCAGCGCCTGGAGGCGGTCCTGGAGGAGGTGCGCGGCACCGAGGCCGAGGCCGTGCTCGAGGCCCGGCTGGCCGACGCCAGGCTGCAGGTGCAGCCCGAGGTGGCCACATACCTCGCGGGCTGGCCCGATCGGATCGAGTCCTGGTCGGGGGAGACCTTCACCTACACCGTGCGGGGGCGGGAGCTCCACCAGCCCGCGGCCTACGAGAGCCTGTCCCGGCAGCGGATCCCCCGGGTGGCGCTGCCCACCACCTCCGATCACGGTGCCATCGCGCGCTATGGGCTGCTCGAGGGGGTCCCCGGGGAGTTCCCGTACACCGCCGGCGTGTTCCCGCTCAAGCGGCTGGACGAAGAGCCCAAGCGGATGTTCGCCGGGGAGGGGGGGCCTGCGAAGACCAACCACCGCTTCCACTACCTGTGCGAGGGGGAGGCGGTGCATCGGCTGTCCACCGCCTTCGACTCCGTCACCCTGTACGGAGAGGATCCAGACGAGCGCCCCGACATCTACGGGAAGATCGGCGAGAGCGGGGTGAGCGTGCCCCACCTCGACGACATGAAGATCCTCTATGGCGGCTTTGACCTGTGCGCCAAGACCACCTCGGTGTCGATGACGATCAACGGTCCTGCCCCGATCCTGCTCGCGTTCTTCTTCAACACCGCGATCGATCAGGCCGTCGATGCCTTCCAGCAGCAGCAGGGCCGGGCGCCCACCCCCGACGAGCACGCCGAGCTCTCAGCCCGGGCCGTCTCGGTGGTGCGCGGCACGGTCCAGGCCGACATCCTCAAGGAGGATCAGGCGCAGAACACCTGCATCTTCTCCACCGAGTTCGCCCTGCGCATGATGGGCGACATCCAGCAGTGGTTCGTCGAGCACGACGTGCGCAACTTCTACTCGGTGTCCATCAGCGGCTACCACATCGCCGAGGCCGGCGCGAACCCCATCAGCCAGCTGGCCTTCACCCTGGCCAACGGCTTCACCCTGGTCGAGTACTACCTGTCCCGTGGGATGGACATCGACGCGTTCGCCCCCAACCTCTCGTTCTTCTTCAGCAACGGCCTCGATCCCGAGTACACGGTGATCGGTCGGGTGGCCCGCCGGATCTGGTCGGTCGCGATGCGGGAGCGCTACGGCGCCTCATCCCGCAGCCAGAAGCTGAAGTACCACATCCAGACCAGCGGCCGCTCCCTGCACGCCCGTGAGATCCAGTTCAACGACATCCGCACCACGCTGCAGGCGCTGCTGGCGATCGCGGATCACTGCAACAGCCTCCACACCAACGCCTACGACGAGGCGATCACCACCCCCACCGAGGCGTCGGTGCGCCGGGCGATGGCGATCCAGATGATCATCAACCGCGAGCTGGGGCTGGCCCGCAACGAGAACCCGATGCAGGGCAGCCACTTCGTGGAGTACCTCACGGATGCGGTGGAGGAGGCCGTGCTGGCCGAGTTCGAGCGGCTGTCGGATCGGGGCGGGGTGCTCGGTGCGATGGAGCTGCAGTACCAGCGCTCGAAGATCCAGGAGGAGTCGCTGTACTACGAGCGCCTCAAGCACGACGGGACCCTGCCCATCGTCGGGGTCAACACCTACCTCGATCCGGCCACCACCGGCGAGGGCTGGGAACCCCCCGAGGTCGAGCTCCGGCGCTCCAGCCCCGAGGAGAAGGACGCACAGATCGACAGCGTGCGGCGCTTCCAGGCCAAGCACGCCGACGAGGCCCCGGCCGCCCTGGCGCGGCTGCAGCAGGTCGCGCTATCGGGGGGCAACGTCTTCGACGAGCTGATGCGGACGGTCCGGGTGGCGACCCTCGGGCAGATCACCCGCGCGCTGTATGCGGTGGGGGGGGAGTACCGCCGGAACCTGTGAGCGCCTCCGGGAGCGAGCCTACGGGGCTGCTGTCGGCCCCCGTGCCTCCGGTGCTACTTGCGCCGGCGTCGCCAGCGGCTAGGTTGCCCACCCACAAGGAGGTGGATCATCGAAGAGCAGGAGCAGTCTCAGGAATTCATCAAGTTCCTCATCCGAACCGGGAACGCCACTGAAGAGATCGTCGGGCGGACTGCGGCGATCGGCAAGGCAAAAGAGATGTCAGCGAAGACATGGCGCCCGGTCGGCCTGGAGAGCGAGGACGGGCGGGTGAAGATGCAGTTCCAGCGAGGCTCGCTGCAGACCTACCGGTTCGACACGGGCGAGCGGCGATAGCGTGCTTCGTCTCGCGGTGGAGACCGAGCCGGGGTGGGTCGAGGCCATGGAGGCCGATCTCCCCACGTTCCTGGTCGATCACGCCCACTGCGAGAAGAAGGCTGCATCCACAGCGATCAACCTGATCTTCCGGTACCAGGATCGGATCGAGCTGATGGCCCCGCTGTCCCGGGTGGCGCGGGAGGAGCTCGAGCACTTCGAGGCGGTGCTGGAGCGGCTGGCTGCCATGGGTCAGGCGTTCGGCCCCCTCGCCCCGAGCCCCTATGCAGCAGCGCTGTACGAGGGCGTCCGGAGGCCTGAGCCCGATCGGCTGCTGGACACCCTGCTGGTGTGCGCCCTGATCGAGGCCCGGAGCTGTGAGCGCATGCAGCGGCTGGCCGAAGAGCTCTCGGATCGGGAGCTGGCGCGGTTCTATGGCGAGCTGGTGGTGAGCGAGGCGAGGCACCACGCGCTGTATGTCGATCTCGCCCTGCTGTGGTTCGATCGGCGGGAGACCCTGGAGCGACTGTCGGCCCTGGCGCAGCACGAGGCCGAGGTCCTGCAGCGGGTCCCGGGCGAGATCCGGGTGCACTCCCGGGCCCCGGGTGGGGCCCCCTGAGGGGCGGGGGGCCGCCGCCGCTCCGCTCCACCGCTCCACCGCTCCACCGCTCCACCGCGC
>DRPG01000498.1 GCA_011376105.1 Deltaproteobacteria bacterium | reverse complement strand
CTCGGGCGACTCGGGCTACTCGGGCGGCTCGGGCGGCTCGGGCGGCTCGGGCGGCTCGGGCGGCTCGGGCGGCTCGATCGGATCTGCCTGTGGGCGAGCGCACCGGTGGCGGTGGGGTTCGCCCTGGCGGCGGTGGGGGGGCCTCCGGAGGCCCACTGGTCCGTGCCGGCCTGGCTCGGTGCGGGGTTGGGGCTGTCGCGGAGCGCGGGCCGCCTGCTGCGCCTGGCGTGGGTGGGGGCCTGGCTCGGTGCGTTCGCCTCGGTGGCCCTCCTGGTGCATGCCCACCACCCGCTGGTGCCCCTGAGGCTCGATCCAGCCGTCCGCCTCACCGAGGGGGAGGTGGTCGCCCACGCCGTGGGTCGCTGGGCCCTGCCCCTGGGGATCGCTGCCGGGGGCGGGGGGGCGGCCGGGGGGACGCCGGTGTTGACCGAGCGGTACCAGGAGGCCGCCCTGATCGGGTACCACACCGGCCTGCCCGCCTGGGTGCTGCCGGGCTGTGGGCGGGCGGGCCAGGACGATCTGTGGCCCCGGGCGTTGCCGGAGCGAGCCTTCTTCGTCCGCCCCGCCCGCTCTGGCCCCCCCGACTGTGCGCTGGCGCACTATCAGGTGATCTCGGGGCCCCACCTGATCCGGGGCCAGGACGAGGCCGGCCGCGCGGTGGGTCCCTGGCAGCTGTTCGAGGTCCGCCGGTGACGCTGCGACGCTACCTCGCGCTGCTCCGGCCCCACCGGGGGGCGCTGCTGCTGGCGGGGCTGCTGCTGGCGGTGACCGCGTCGGTGCCGGGGCTGGCGGTGTGGCTGCTGCAGGGGGCGCTGCAGCGGCTGCTGGCGGGGGACGCTGAGGGGCTGGGGCCCTTGGTGGCGGCCTTTGTCGCGCTGCAGCTGGTGCACGGGGTCTGCGTCGTGCTGCGCACCGCGATCAGCAAGCGCGTGGCCTGGTCCGTGGCGTCGGAGCTCCGCCTCAGGGTGCACGCGGCCTGGCTGGCTGCGGCCCCCGGGGGGGCGGTGGGCGATCGGATCGCGGCCCTGACCGACGAGGTGGATCAGGTCCAGTATGGGGTGAGCGCCCTGGTCACCGCCCTGCGCAACCCGCTGACCCTGATCGGGCTGTCCTCGGTGGCGATCTCGGTGGCTCCGACGCTGGCGTTGCCTTCCCTGCTGCTGCTGCTGCCTGCGGTGGGGGCCGCCTGGCTCGGGGGGGCTCGGATCCGCAGCCTCACGGTCCGGTCCCGGCGGGCCCGCGCAGCGCTGGTCAGCCTGCTGCAGGAGCACCTGTCGGGGCACGAGACGATCGCGTCCCTGGGGGTGGCGGAGCTCGAGGTGGGCCGCCTCGGGCAGCTCGATCGGCTCGATCGGCTCGCCCGGATCCGCCTCGAGGTGGAGCGCACCGTGCCGGCGGTGGGGGTCCAGATCCTGGTGGCGGGGGCCCTGGCGGTGCTGCTGTGGATCGGCGCGGGTCACATCGCAGCGGGCTCGCTGTCGCCTGCGTCCCTGGTGGCCTTCGTGGTGGCCCTGGGCCTGTCCAGCCGACCGCTGTCGGGGCTGGCTGAGGTGTGGAGCCTGCTGCAGCGCTCCTTGGGGGCGCTGCAGCGGGTGGAGGAGGCCCTGCAGCTCCCGCCCCGGGTGCCCGCCCCCTCCTCGCCCCTGGCGCTGCCCGAGGGTGCGCTGATCCTGTCCTGGGAGCAGGCCTCGGTGAGCCTGGGGGGGCGCCGGATCCTCGAGGCGATCACGCTGCAGGCCAGGCCGTCGGAGATCCTGGCCCTCGTGGGGGAGACGGGCGGTGGCAAGACCACCCTGCTGCGCCTGGGCTGGCGAGCCCTCGATCCCGACGAGGGGCGGATCACTCTTGGAGGGGTGGATCTGCGTCGGATCGGTGAGCCACAGCTGCGCCGGGCGGTGGCGGTGGTGCCCCAGGATCTGTTCTTGTTCGGGCGCAGCCTGCTCGACAACGTCACCCTGGGGCTCGGGCCGGATCGGGGGAGGGCGGCGTGGGCCCTGGAGCAGGCCTCGGCGGGCTTCGCTCTGCAGCGTGGCCTGGACGCGATCCTGCCGGAGGGTGGGCGGGGGCTGTCGGGGGGGGAGCGGCAGCGCCTGGTGCTGGCGCGGGCCCTGCTCCGGGACGCCCGGGTGCTGCTGCTGGACGAGCCCACCAGCCAGATCGATCCCCAGACCTCGGCGGCGATCTTGAGGGCGCTGCGGGCCGTCGGGGCCGGGCGCACGGTGATCGTGGTGGCCCACGATCGAGCAGTGGCCGAGCGCGCCGATCGGGTGGCCCGGATCGAGTCGGGGAGGCTAGTGGGGGTGGGATCCCCGGAGGAGATGCTCGGGGGGGTGACGTGGACCGCGTCCTCGCCGCGCTGACCCTGCCGCTGCTGCCTGCGTGGCTGCTGGTCACCGCGCTCCACCCTAGGCTGCGGGTGGATCTGCGGGAGCGCTGGGGGCTCAGCGCCCCCCTGGCCCAGCCGGGATCGATCTGGATCCATGGAGCGAGCGTGGGGGAGATCCGGGCCGCGGCCCGGCTGCTGCCGCACCTGCCGCGGCCGATCCTGCTGACGGCGGACACCGACACCGGCGCACAGGAGGCGAGGCGGATCGCAGGGGGGAGGATCGGGGTCACCGCACAGATCCGCCCGGTGGATCATGGCCTGGTGCTGGCGGCCCTGTGGGCGGAGGCCCGTCCCCGGATCGTGATCTTCATCGAGGGTACGTTCTGGCCGTCGCTGGCGTGGCGGGCCCGTCGGGCGGGGGTGGCGGTGGTCCGGCTCGGGACGAGGGCCAGCGCCCGGACCCGACGGGCGGGCCCGCTGCTGCGGTGGTGGTGGTGGCCCACCGATGTGGTGCTGGCCCGGGACGAGGCCTCGGCGCAGTGGCTCCGCTCGGTGCAGGGAGCGCCGGTCGAGGTCGCGGGCGATCTCAAGGCGTTGGCGATCCCGATCGAGCCCTCACCCCTGCGCTTTGAGGGGCCCTTCGTGGTCGGGGCCAGCACCCGGGACGGAGACGAGGCTCGCCTGCTGGACGCGACCGAGGGCCTGGGGCTGCAGGTCCTGCTCGCGCCCCGCCACCTGGATCGGATCGGCGCGATCGAGGCTGCCTGTCGCGCCCGGGGCCGCATCCAGGTGCGCCGCAGCGAGCTGCCCGACGGAGCGGTCCCAGCCGGGATCGATGTGGTGATCCTCGACACCCTGGGGGAGCTGCACCGCTGCCTGGCCGGGGCCCGGCTCGTCCTGATCGGGGGCACCTTCGATCCTGCGATCGGAGGTCACACGCCCTGGGAGGCGGCGATGGCGGGATCTCCGGTGGTGGCGGGGCCCCATGGCCACGCCCAGGGCGGCGCGTTCGAGGCCGTCGGGGCCGTGCGGGTGCACGGGGGCGCGGGCCCCGGTGGGCTGGCCGACGTGGTACAGCGCATGCACAGGGCGCCCGTCGTCCCGGCTCCGGCGCGGGGGGAGGGGAGCCGCCTGGTGGAGGCCCTCGAGGCCCACCTCGGCCCACCGGCTCCGGAGGTCGCTCCGCGGCCGTGGGCGATCCCCCTGGCGCTGGCGCTGGGCCTGGGGCTATCGGCCCGGGACGTGGCCCATGGGCTGGGGTTGCAGCGCTCGTGCCTGCTGCCGGTGCCGGTGATCTCGGTGGGCAGCACCAACGCCCGGAGCCCCGGGCGGACCTCCACCGTCCGGGCCCTGGTGGCCGTCCTGGCGCAGCGGGGGCACCGGGTGGGGGTGGCCCTGCGGGGCTACCGCCGCCAGCGCCCGGGGCGGGACGTCCGCCTGTCCACCGAGACCTCCCTGGCTGCGGATCTGGGGGACGAGGGGGCGCTGTTGGCGGCGGCGGGGGCCCTGGTGGCCGCCGGGCCCGATCGGGTGGCCTGTGGCCGGGCCCTGGTGGCCGCCGGGGTGAGCGTGGTGGTGCTCGACGACGGGCTCGGGCAGCGTCGCCTCCACCGGGATCTCGATCTAGCGGTGATCGATGCCCGCTTCCCCGCTGCCCGGGGGTTGTTGCCCGCCGGCGAGCGCCGGGAGCTTGCGGCGGTGCCAGCCTGGGTGGATCTGGTGCTGGTGCACCACGGCGGGGGCTTGTTCCAGGCCGAGGGCCTCCCGGTGATCCGGTCCCCGGGGCCTTGGCAGCAGGCTTCGGGGCCGTCCGATCCCCCGGACGGGCCGGTGCTGGCCTTCTGTGGGATCGGCCGCCCCGCGGACTTCCTCGCCTCGCTGGATCGACCGGTGGCGGCCTTCGTGGCCCTAGCCGATCACCAGCCGCTGACAGCGGCCTTCGCTGAGTCTCTGCGGGCCCGGGCCGGGGGGCTGCCGCTGGTGTGCACCGCCAAGGACGCGGTGCGGCTGCCCAGCTCGCTGCGGGGGGTCACCTGGTGGCGGGACGTATCGGTGTCCCTGCCCAGCGCGCTGCTCTCGCGGCTGCCGCCCTACCAGGACTCGTAGGCTCCGATGTCGTAGCCGAGGCCCAGCGGCCTGGGGTTGTCGTCGAAGTCGTCGCCGATGCCGTAGACGCTCGCGTTCATCCCCGCGTCGATGCACGGAGAGCCCCAGCCCACGTACACCCCGCTCGCGTCGAACAGGGGATCAGCGGAGATGTTGCCGTTGCTGCCGGTCTGGTTCCCGACGAGGCTGCTGTAGGTGTCGGGGAAGGCGTTGTTGTTCTCGAAGGTGCTCGGCGTCGAGCCCGACGGGGAGGCGTAGACCGCGTAGCTGCCGATGGTGTCGTAGAGCAGGTTGTTGACGAAGTCCGCGGAACTCGAGTACGCGAAGTACACACTGTAGCTGGAGTTCGACAGCCAGGTGTTGTTGGCGATCACGCTGCCGTTGTCGCTGTAGACATACAGCACGTACGAGTTGCTGTTGTTCTCGAGGTGGTTGTTCGCGAACAGGGCGGCGGTGTCGTACAGGTGGACCGAGTAGCTGCTGCCCGACTCTCCGGCGAACCGGTTCTTGGTGATGGTCGGGGAGCCCCCGTTGACGTACAGCGCGCCGGCCCCGCTGCCGCTGTTGTCGTTGGCGGTGAAGCTGCTGTGGGTGAGCAGCGCGCTCGAGCCGCTCAGGCTGACGCCGTAGCTGTCGCAGCCGTCGATCACCAGATCGTCGAGGGTGGGGCTGCTGTTGAGCACCTCGATCCCCCGGTCCCAGGGCCCGTTCCCACACTGGACGGTGACGCCGGAGAGGCTGGCGGCGGAGGTCTCTCCGCTGACGAACGACACCAGGTTGCCGCCGACGGTCGACATCAGGGTGGTGCTGCCCGGCCCGTCGGTGGAGGAGATCGCCACGTTCGCGCCCGCGTAGTCGACGTTCTCGTCGTAGGTGCCGGGCTTCAGCAGGATCTCGTCGCAGGCGGGATCGCGGAAGGCGAGGGCGTAGCCGATGGAGGGGAACGGGTTGCCGACGGAGCCATCTCCGCCGGGCAGGACGTTGGGATCGGCGTAGACAGGGCAGAGGTTGGCGCCGGTGACGGTGGCGCCGATGGCGTTGCTCACCACGGAGTCCACGCCGCCCAGGCCCCGGATCGCCGCGGCCTGGAAGCTGACGTTGGTGCCGACGGGCACCGAGGCGGGCAGGAGGATCTGCAGCGTGGCGGTGCCGGTGGCGTCGGCGACGGGCGTGCCCAGCACGCTCAGCGGGCCGGTGATCCCGAGGCACTCGCCGCCGATCTGGGCGGGGCAGGCGCCGTTGCCGGTGCCGACGGCGCGGAGGATGTAGACGGTCTCGTTGGCGTTGAGGTTGGTCACGGTGTAGTCCACCGTGTTGCCCGGGAGCAGCTGCGTGAACGTCAGGGTGAGATCCTGTGCGGACGCGAGGCTGGGCAGGGCGAGGAACGTGAGCAGGCCGAGTGAGCGCATGGCACCTCCGAAGCAGGTGCCTGCTTAGCCGGCCTGGGCCGTGTCACACCGTATCAGGATGTGCCGGCTGGACGGCCCCAGATCGGAGAGATCACGCCGGGACCGTGTCTCGTCCAGCTCCTGCCCCCGGGGGAGGGGCGGGATACAGGCCCGGGCCATGGAGACCACGGATCTGCTGGTCATAGGAGGGGGCGTGGTGGGCCTGACCGCCGCGCTGGCCTTCCGTCGACGTCACCGGGGCCAGCGGGTGGTGGTCCTCGAGAAGGAGCCCCGGGTGGGGCTCCATGCCTCGGGGCGGAGCTCCGGTGTGCTCCACGCGGGCTTCTACTACAGCGCCGACAGCCTCAAGGCCCGGTACAGCGTGGCGGGCTGTCGGGCGTGGAAGGACTTCTGTGGTGCGCACGGGGTCGCGATCCAGCGCTGTGGCAAGCTGGTCGTCGCCCGGAGCCCCCGCGATCACGCCGGTCTGGACGAGCTGCAGCGACGAGCAGAGCGCAACGGGGTGCGGATCGAGCGCGTCAGCGGGGCTGAGGTCCAGCAGATCGAGCCCCGGGCCCGCACCGTCGAGCGCGCCCTGTTCTCCCCCGACACGGCCACCGTCGATCCCCGGGCGGTGATGGCGAAGCTGGCGGAGGTGTGCGTGCAGGAGGGGATCGTGCTGCGAACCGGCGCCCCCTACCTGGGGCGGGCGGGGCGAGCCGTGATCGTCCCCTCCGGATCGATCGAGGCGGGGGTGGTGCTCAACGCCGCGGGCCTGTACGCCGATCGGGTCGCCGCGGGCTGGGGCTGTGGTGCGCGCTGGCGGCTGGTGCCCTTCCGGGGCACCTACGTCGTGGGGCGGGCCGGGGCTCCATCGCTGTCGTGCTGTGTCTACCCGGTCCCGGATCTGGAGATGCCGTTCCTTGGGATCCACCTGACCCCGACCCCGTCGGGGGGGATCAAGATCGGGCCCACGGCGGTGCCCGGCCGCTGGCGCCAGGACTACGGCGGGCTCGGGGGGCTGCGGCTCGGGGAGCTGGCTGAGCAGCTGCGGGTCCAGGCCGGCCTGTGGACCCGCAACGCAGGCGTGAGGCGGCTGGCGATGACCGCGGCCCCCAAGCTGTCGCGGCGCTGGCTGGTGCGGGCTGCGTCGAGGCTGGTGAGCGGGCTACGAGCCAGCGACTTCCGGGCCTGGGGGCGCCCGGGGGTCCGGGCCCAGCTGGTCGAGGCGGGCACCGGGCGGCTGGTGCAGGACTTCGTGGTGGAGGTGGGGCCGGGCTCGCTGCACGTGCTCAACGCGGTCTCGCCCGCGTTCACCTGCGCCCTGCCGTTCGCCGAGTCGCTGGTGGATCGCGTCGAGGTCCTGGCGTGAGGCCCGGCCTCCGCCCCCGGCTCGACGCCCTGGTCGAGGCCGTCGACGTCCCCGCCCGGCTCGCCCGGGATCCAGTGCGCTTCGTGCACCGCTACAGCGACGACGCCGACCGGGAGGTGGCGGCGGTCCTTGCCTCGACCCTGGCCTATGGTCGGGTCCAGGCGTTCTCCGTCGTCCTCGAGCGGCTGTTTGCCCTGGCGGACGCCGCAGGCGGCCCACGGGCCTGGGTCCAGGGCTTCGATCCAGGACGGGACGGCGCCGCCCTGCGGCCCCTGGGCTACCGCTTCAACCGCGGGATCGACTGGATCCTGCTGCTGTCCGCGCTGCAGGCGGCCTACCGCCGGGTCGACACCCTCGAGGCCCTGCTGCCCGCTGAGCAGCCTCTGCCCGAGGCCCTCAGCGCCTTGGTCGACGCGATCCGGGGCGACGCGATCCGGGCGGCACCCGTCGTCGGGCTCGACGCCGCCTCGTTCGCCGAGCTGCCCCGGGGGCTCCGGACGCTCCTCCCACGTCCGGCGGATGGCTCGGCGACCAAGCGCTGGTGGATGTTCCTGCGCTGGATGGTGCGGCGTCCCACCCTCGGCATCGATCTGGGGATGTGGCGGACGCGCTCCCCGGCGGAGCTGCTCGTGCCGCTGGACACCCATGTGCTCCGGATCAGCGGCTTCCTCGGCCTGACCTCCCGCAGGGACGGATCCCTGCGCACCGCCCGGGAGGTCACCCGGGCCCTGGCCCACCTCGATCCCCTCGATCCTGTCCGGTACGACTTCGCCATCGCCCACCTCGGGATCTCGGGGGCGTGCCGGGGCCACCGTCAGCCCGAGGTGTGTAGAGCCTGTCCCCTAGACCAAGTCTGCACTGCTGGGTGAACGATCGGGTCCCTCGAGACACTTGCAGACGGGAACCATCCCTTTGCAGGGTTACGCTTGGATTAGGAGGTGCGCGTTGCTCGCGAGCACGATGATGTTGCTGCCCATGCTCGCTGGATCCGTCCAGGCTGCGCAGCTCGAAGAGGGGATCCAGTGGGACTGGAGTCAGCCCCACCGCTACTTCATCCAGACTCAGGTGCAGCTGCCTGAGATGATCTGGCTCGCCGCCAGGGTGAACAAGCAGGCCCGGGTCGATCTGTTCGATCTGAGGCTGGTCACACAGTGCTCCCCCGGAGAGCCGCTCAGCCGGAACAAGTGGGAGGTGATCTGTACGATCGAGGACATCGCCCTGAGCGCCGAGGCGCTGCCCCAGGAGGAGGGCCTCGTCCAGCCCATCGTCGAGGAGCTCGACGAGCGGATGACCGGCGCCAAGGTCCAGCTCCAGATCCGGGGAGACGGCCGGATGGTCAACATCGATCTGGAGGATGTGGAGCGCGTCAATCGGCGCTTCGGGCGGATCAACGAGAACCTCAGGCTGATCCTGACCCGGGGCTTCGCAGGCCTCGATCTCCCCCTGCCCGAGGGCCCCGAGCGTGGCTGGTACCAGCACTCGAGCTGGATCATGCGCGCCCCCGCCGCCGATGGCAGCGTCGGCTCGAGCGAGATCGTACATCGGGTGATCGGAGAGTCTGGGGACATCGTGACCATCGGCACCAGCGGCCGGGCGGTGATCCTCCCGGGGGACGGCCGAAACAAGTACGACACCCGGATGGGGGGCGAGGCCACCTTCGATCGCCGGACCGGCCAGATGCTGGAGCGGAGCTGGAGCATGGCGGGGGGGCCCACCGCGTCTTCGCTGATCGCTCAGGGCACGGAGGGTTATCCGTACCTGCAGCAAGGCCACATCGTGGCCCTGTCGGAGGATCAGTCGTGGGACGTGGGGGAGAGCCTCGAGATCAAGGCGAAAGGTCCGGGCCAGTCGGCGATCCAGCAGAGCTTCCTGGGCATGGATCTGAGCCGCTAGGGCTCCGCCCGGAGCCCGAGGGCGCGCCGGGCGGGGAGCCACCCGGCCCGGCCGCTGGAGATCCGGCCGCTGGAGATCCGGCCGCTGGAGATCCGGCCGCTGGAGATCCGGCCGCTGGAGATCCGGCCGCTGGAGATCCGGCCGCTGGGCCCCGGGCCGACGGCGTGCCGCCCGGTGAGCCCGGCGTCGATGCCTTCGTTCGCTCGCTGCTGCTGTGCCCCCGCTGTCGGG
>DRPG01000497.1 GCA_011376105.1 Deltaproteobacteria bacterium | reverse complement strand
TCGCCCTCGCCCTCGCCCTCGCCCTCGCCCTGTGGACGGACCTGATCCCCGCGCTCTGGTGTGGCGCGTTCCTCTCCGATCCCCGGGTGCGCCGGGGCCTGCGGCCCATGGGGATCCGCCCCCGGCCCGAGCGTTAAGAGCAACCATGCGGCACGCTGACCGGTTGTTCCGGCTCGTTCAGCTGTTGCGCCGAGACCCGATCACCACCGCGGCCCAGCTGGCGGAGGAGCTTGGCGTCTCGGTGCGCACCATCTATCGAGACATCCGGGCGCTGGAGCGCTCGGGGGTGCCGGTCGAGGGGGAGGCGGGGGTGGGCTACCGGCTGAACCCAGGTCAGCAGCTGCCTCCCATCACCTTCACCACCCCTGAGCTCGAGGCGCTCTCGCTGGGGATCCGCATGGTCCGGGCCTGGGGGGACGAGGAGCTGGCGGACGCCGCCACCGCGTCCCTGCGCAAGATCGAGGGCGTGCTGTCGAGGCCCCTGCGGGAGGCCCTGGAGCAGACCGTGCTGTTTGCTCCCTTTGGGTGGCGAGCCGCCACCGCAGGGCTCGGGGATCTCCGCCACGCGATCGCTGATCGACGAAAGGTCTCCTTTGCCTACATCAACCGGGAGGGGGAGCAGAGCCAGCGCGTCGTCCGCCCGCTGGGGCTGTACTTCTGGGGCCGCAGCTGGTCCCTGGCAGCGTGGTGCGAGCTCCGCAGCGACTGGCGCAGCTTCCGACCCGATCGGATGCAGTCGCTGCAGATCCTTGAGGAGACCTTCGACCCAGGGGACGGGATCGATCTGGCGGGCTTTGTCCGGGCTGCCCAGCACGAGCGCTCTGAGTCGGGTGGCTGAGGCGCGGGCCCCGAGCCCCGGCACACCCCGGGATCCGGCGGATCCAACGAGGACATCGGTGATGCCGATCCCGAGCCCCGGCACACCCCGGGAGCCCCCCACCACCGTGGCGTGGGCCCATAGCGCTCGTCGGGGCCTCGCGGGGCCTCGCGGGGCCTCGCGGGGCCTCGCGGGGCCTCGTGGGGCCTCGTGGGGGCGTCAGTGTGCGTCGTTGTGGGAGATCTCGACCAGCTCCCCGGGCTCGGGGGGGCCGTGCGAGATCGTGACGACGCGGCTCAGGGCATCGAGATCCTGCTCTGCCCGCTTCCGGGCGGCCTGCTCTGCGACCAGGGTCCGGGTGAGATCGTCGATCAGCTGCTCAGCTTCCTGGATCGCGCTGCGGGAGCCCCGCAGGGCCGCCTCGACCTCCGCCCGGGCGATCTGCTCGCGCTCCAGCCGCGCCTCGAGCTCGGCCTTGATCTCGGTGAACGCTCGCTTCGAGGTCGCCAGCTCCTCCCTGGCCCGGGCCAGGGCGCCCTGCGCCACGCTCAGGGCCTCGGACGCCTGATCCCTCGCATCCTCCGCCAGCAGCATCCCCCGCTCGGCATCGGCGCGGGCGGCCTCAGCGTCGGCCTGGGCCGCCTCGGCCCGGCGCTGGGCCGCCTCGGCGTCGGCCCGGGCCGCCTCGGCGTCGGCCTGGGCCAGCTCGGCCTGGCGCCGGGACTGGGCCTCCCGGTCCTTGCCCTGCTCGGCCTTCGTCATCCGGCGCTGAGCCTCTTCGGCCTCCGCCACCGCGCTCTCGCGGCGGGCCTCCGCCCGCTGCAGCGCGTCCCGGGCCTGATCTGCCTCCTGCTGGATGATCACGAGCTCCGAGCGCTCCTCGGCGATGGCTCGCTCGAGGCCCAGGTGCTGCAGCTCTAGCCAGCCCAGCGCACCGGAGAACAGGATCAACACCACCCATAGGGCAGCGATCGTGGTGGCCACGGTGCGGTGGCGCCCCACGAACAGCACTGAGCGCAGCACCGGGGCTCGGCCGTCGACCTGGGTGGGCAGGCCGGCCAGCCAGGCCTCGAGATCATCGGCCAGCGCGCTGGCTGTGGGGTAGCGATCCCGGGCCGAGCGGGCCATGGCTCGTTCGACGATCCGCTCCAGCCGACGGGGCACCCGGGCGGCCCGGCGCAGTGGCCTGGGGGGCCTCTGCCGGACCTGGGCCAGCACATCCAGCGCAGGCACCGGCGCGCCGAGGCGGGGCTCGTAGGGGTGCTCCCCCACCAACAGCGCATACAGGGTAGCGCCCAGGGCGTACACGTCGGTGGCCCGGGTGGGCGGGTGGCCAAAGGCCTGCTCCGGAGGCATG
Source organism: Deltaproteobacteria bacterium (assembly GCA_011376105.1). Lineage (GTDB taxonomy): Bacteria > Myxococcota_A > UBA796 > UBA796 > DRPG01. Next base: position 2,162 of record DRPG01000497.1, on the reverse strand, counting down.
TACGCCGGCGTGCCCACCACCTTGCCGTCCCGGGCCTCGAGCAGCACGGTGATCGTCTGATCGCAGCTGGTGGTCGCGTCGGGCATCGGGTAGATCTGCTCAGCGGCGAGCCCGAAGTCGGTGACCTTGGCGCGGCGGCTGACCGGCGTCAGCAGGATGTTGCCCGGCTTGAGATCCCGATGGAGCACCCCCACCCGGTGGGCGGCGTCCACACCGCGGGCGGCCTCGGCGATCACCCGGACCTTCTCCTCGATCCCGTGCAGCTGGACCTCGGACAGGGAGCGCCCGATCTCGAGGACCTCGGATCCATCGTCGCCGGGGCGGTGCTCTGCACACAGCTCCATGTCGATGTAGTGGTGGCCATCTGCGAACCGGCCCGCCGCCCGGATCCGCACCACGTGATCGCTGATGATGCTGGAGGCGGCGCGGGCCTCGTTTAGCACGGCGCTCTGGGCATTGTTGCCCTGCATGTGGCCGGTGGGGTTGAGCAGCTTCAGCGCGGTCGAGACCTCGAGGTGACGATCCCAGGCCCGCCACACGCTGGCGGTGGCGCCGACCCCGATCGCCTCGACCAGCTCGTAGGTCCCCAGGACCACGCCGGGCTGCAGCACCACGGGAGGATCCTGTGCCGGGGCCTCGTCGGCGGACAGCAGGGCCCGCAGCTGGGCCTCCACCGAGGGGAACCCGGCACAGCGCGTGCTCAGGGCGTGCTCCCTCGACTCGGGGGGCAGCCTCGAGATCTCGTCGAAGAGCTCGTCGACATACAGGCTCACCCCGCCCCCTCGTCCAGCCGGGCCCCGAGCCAGGCCTTCGCGAAGCGCACGTCGCTGCCCACCGTCGACTTGGGCACCCCCATGACCTCGGCGATCTCTGCCTCGGACAGCCCACCGTAGAGCGCATACCGCGCCGCCTCTGCCTTGCGTGCGCCGTTGCGGACCCGAGCCGGACCGGCCTCCAGCTCGTCCAGCAGCCGATCCACCGCGAGGAGCAGCTCGGGTTGCTGGTGGGAGAGATCGGGCGCGTCTGCGAGGTCCACCCGGGTGCGGCCGGTGGGTCGCTTGGCCGCCTTGCGCCGCCTCGCATGATCCACCAGCTCCCGGCGCATGTTGGTGACCGCCAGCGCGATCACCCGCTGGGGCTCGTCGAGCGCCACCTGCCGCAGATCACCGGCGAGCAGCCTCGCCCAGGCCTGGTGGACCAGCTCACAGGACTCCAGGGTGTGGGCGTAGGGCTCACGCCGCAGCAAGGCCCGGGCCACGGTGCGCAGCTCGCCATAGATGGTGCGGAGCTCTTGGTGTGTCGCTGGCATGATCCCCCCCGGAGGTCCCCACCTTCTCAGCGTAAACGGGCCCGCTGCCGACCCAGGTGATCTTTAGATCTATCTGTGGAGAGAGCCAAACCCGAAGAGATAAGCCACCGGGAGGCCCCCCGCTGTGGAGGTGCTCCGCCTGTGTCTGGGGCTCTAACGACGTCCCTGATCCCGATTCTATTCGTGGCCACCGCCTGCCTCCGCCCCCCCGCGCCGCCCCCGCCCGATCACAGGGCTCGGGGCCTCAACAATGTTTTGGGAATAGGAGATCCGCATGCTGACGATCCATCTGCTAGCCACCGCGGCGGCCCAGAGCACCTTCGAGGTAGGGCAGGATCCTATGTTTCCGACCATCCAGAGCGCGCTCCAGGAGGCGTCCGACGGCGACGTCATCCGGATCCATGCGGGCATGGGCGGGGATCAGGGGGCCTACACCGAGACGCTCCTCGTCCAGGGGCTCGAGGTGATCCTCGAGGGCGTGGGGGGGCCGACGATCCAGGCCGAGTCATCGTTCAACGGGTTCCTCCACGTCACTGGCGGAGGGGACGTGACCGTCTCGGGCATCACCTTCGAGGGGCAGGGCTCCCACCGGCTCGCCCGGATCTCCGGCGGGGCCACCCTCACCCTCACAGACAGCACCGTCCGAGACACCAGCAACGGCGACACCGGCGGCGGGAGCGTCCTCGTGTCCTCCGGGGCCCTGATCGTCGAGGGCACCACCTTCTCCAGCTCCCGGGTGTACAACAGCGAGCGCCGGGGGGGCATGATCGCCACCGAGGGGCCCTCGACCCTGGAGGTACACGGCAGCATCTTCACCGACGGCCGCAGCGAGCACGGAGACGGTGGCGCGATC
>DRPG01000496.1 GCA_011376105.1 Deltaproteobacteria bacterium | reverse complement strand
GTGGACCCCGATGAGATCGACGTCGACGTGGAGTCCATCGGGCACGTGGTGCGCGGCATCGCCACCCGCCACGTCCCCCTCAGCGAGGACGAAGAGCCCGAGCCCTGGGACGATCTACCCCAGGTGCAGCCCAAGCCCACCGTGCCTCAGCGGGAGCTGCCGCTGCAGCCCCGCCCGGTCGCCTCCCCCGACGAGGGCGACGAGGGCGACGAGGGCGACGAGGGCGATGACCTATGGAGCGCACAGCCCCAGGAGCAGGAGGAGCTGCCGCTGCAGCCGAGGGCCAGCGCCAGCGTGCTACACCTCAAGGCCGTGACCGTGGATCTCGAGGAGGGGCTGGTGCTGCGGGGTGAGGAGCTCACCCGGCTGTCGAGCAACCAGACCGCGGTGCTGTCGTACCTGGCCCAGAACTCCCACCGGGATCTCGATCGCGAGCGGATCTGGCGCGAGGCCCTCGGAGAGGAGCACGGATCCCCGGACTCGATCCGCGGCATCGTGACGCGGCTGCGCAAGAAGATCGAGGACGATCCGGCGGAGCCTGATCACCTGCTCAACGTCTATGGCGTCGGCTACCGTTTCGATCCAGGGGAGGCGCCGGAGATCCGCCCCGAGCCCCTGCCGGAGCTCGACGCCTCGCTCCGCAGCCGGGAGCCTCAGCTCGAGGTCGTGCGGGACGCCCTGGACGAGGCCCCGTTGGTCAGCGTGGTCGGTCCCCCCGGCAGCGGAGCCAACCAGCTCTCTCTGCAGACCGCCCACGAGCTGCAGTCGGAGGGCTGGGAGGTCCACCACTGCCTGGTGAACGGCCCTGAGCCCATGATCTCGAGGCTCGCCAGGGGGCTGGGGATCCGCAGGATCGGGCGAAAAGAAAAGGAGATCCTCACCGACATCGGCACCATGCTGTCCCAGCGGGACGATCTGTTGCTGTTCCTCGAGGCCCCCGATCCGGATCCTGCGCTGAAGGCGGCGCTCGAGGCCTGGTCGTCCCGGGCCCCGGAGGAGGGCGGGGGGCGGGTCCTGGTGGCCTGCCGGGGGGCCTTCAAGCTCCCCAGGGAGCGCTGCATCCGGCTGGTCGCCCTCGACGAGGAGGACGCCGTCGATCTGTTCCGGGAGCGGGTGGCTCAGTTCCGGCCCGGCACCGAGATCGATGGGTCCCTGGCGACCGCGATCGTCAACCACCTCGATCGGATGCCAGTGGCCATCGAGGCCGCAGCGGCCCAGACCGCCTTTCTGGCTCCCGATCTGCTGCTCGAGCGCCTCGAGCGCGGGCAGGATCTCGAGTGGGGGGAGGCGGGCCTCGACGCAGATCTGGCCGCCACCATCGATCGCCTCGATCGTGTCGAGCGGGCGGTCCTCGATCAGTGCATCGTCTTCCGGGGTGGCTTCGATCTAGGGAGCGCTGAGTCAGTGATCCAGATGCCGGTCCGTGACCGGGGCATGATCACGGCGATCGAGTCGCTGTGTGCACGCTCTCTGCTCAAGATGACCGCAGGGGCCGACTCGACCAGCATGCGCTGGAGCGCGTACGAGACCGTCCGCTCCTACCTCCGCCGCACCCTCAGCCCCTACGCCCTCGACGACGCGCAGCAGCGCCACGGCGTGTGCTACGGCACGCTGGGGCTGCGCCTGGGGTGCCGGCCATGGGTGGAGCGTCCCGAGCGCGCGGTGCTGCTCCGGGAGCGGGAGAACCTCCGGGGAGCGCTGCAGCAGGGCGGGCCCCCCGCCGCGGGGGCAGCGCTGGGGCTGACCGCGATCCTCGGCCAGGAGCAGGCCGGACCCCTGTGCGAGGCGGTCGAGCGGATCCTCGCGGAGCCGACCCTGAGGGAGCCCTCCGAGGGCAGCCCCCCCTGGTGGGCGGCGGCCCTGCTGGCCAGCGCCAGGCTGAACCTGTACCTCGGCCAGCCTCAGAAGACGCGGGAGGCCCTGCGGGAGGCCTCGGAGCGGCTCCCCCCCGGCGAGGTCGGGCTGCTGGTCAACGCCGCCTGGCTCCACATGGAGCTGAGCGCCACCTCCGAGGCCGAGGCCACGCTGCACCGGCTCACCACCACCGATCCCTGGGTGCTGGCCACGGCCGCACTGCTCCGGGGCCGTGTCCTGGTGGCCAAGGGCGACGGCACCCGGGCCGAGCGAGCCTTTGTCGAGGCGCTCCACGGCTTCGGGATCCTCGACGCCGACATCGGCTCGGCCCACAGCCAGCGCCACCTCGCCGAGGTCCTCGCGACCCGGGGGCAGGGGCGGCGGGCGGTGGCCCTGCTGTCCGAGGCGATGGAGGTGTTCCTCGACGGAGGCGATCGCCTCCACGCCTGCCGGTGCCAGATGCGGCTGGCTCAGCTGTTGGTCGGCATCGGAGCCGCAGACGAGGCGACCGAGCACCTCGAGCAGGTGATGGAGTCGGCGAGGGAGGCCTCGGCCCACGGGCTGGTGGCCCTGGCGCGGGGGATCCTCGGGGTGGTCTACACCATCGAGCACAACTTCGACGACGCTGAGCGCATGTTCTTCCTCGCCCTCGCCGGCTCCGCCCCCGAGCACAGCCGGATCCAGGCCCTGTTCGCCCTGAACCTGATGCTCCGGGGCGATCACGACACCGCCCACGAGGAAGCGGTCGGGGCGCTGCCGGATCCAGTGGCGCGGGCCCTGGTGGCCACCCTTGAGCGCCAGGCCGCGCCCCACGACAACCCCGAGGCCTTCATGCTCTTCGAGGTCCTCGAGGCCTGGCGGGCGGCGGCCTCCACCGCCCGGCTACAGTCCAAGCTCGAAGGGCACACCTCGGTCGCGGTGAGGATGGTGCTCGCCTGCCCCCGCAAGCGCCCCGGAGCCCGCCCCGAGGCGGAGTAGCGCCCCAGACCGGGAGCCGCCGGGGCCACGGGCGTCACCGGCGCCGGGGGCCGCCGGGGGGCCCGGGGGGCCCGGGGCCCGGGGGCCTCTGCGCAGGGAGCTGCAGGGCCGTCCGGGGCCGTCCGGGGCCTGCCCGGGGCCTATCCGGGGGCCTGCCCGGGGCCTATCCGGGGGCCGTCCGGGGCCTGCCCGGGGCCTGTCCGGGGCCGTCCGGGGCCTGCCCGGGGCCGTCCGGGGCCTGCCCGGGGCCGTCCGGGGCCTGCCCGGGGCCTGTCCGGGGGCCGTCCGGGGCCGTCCGGGGCCTGTCCGGGGCCGTCCGGGGCCTGTCCGGGGCCTGTCCGGGGGCCGTCCGGGGCCGTCCGGGGCCGTCCGGGGCCTGTCCGGGGCCTGCCCGGGGCCTGTCCGCGACGGGTCGGGACGAGACGGGACCGAAGGGTACGCTCCTGCCCCTTTCCTCCGCGCCCGGGGTGGACAGGTTCGAGACATGCGACACCAGCTGAAGGACCACCTCTCTTCTGCGCTGATCCTCGGGTTCCTCGTCCTACAAGCCCTGGCGTTCGGCTACCTGCTCTCGGGCTGGATCGGGGCCTTGTTTGTCCTGATCGTCGCCGGGCTGCTCGGGAGCTCGTCGCGGGCCCCGATCAAGCTGGTGCTCCGGGTGGTGGGGGCCCGGAGGCTGCACCGGGGCCAGCTCCAGCCGCTACAGCGGCTCACAGCACGGCTCGCCCGGCGCGCGGGGCTGTCCACTGCACCCACGCTGGCCCTGATCCCGACGGAGCTCCCCAACGCGATGGCCCTCGGAAGCCAGCAGGGTCCCGTCATCGCGATCACCCAGGGCCTGCTGCACCAGCTGAGCGCCAGGGAGCTGGCCGGAGTCCTCGCCCACGAGATCAGCCACATCGCCCACGACGATCTGGGCCGGATGGCCTTCGCCCAGGCCTTCGCGCACTTCAGCTCCGTGGGGGGGCAGCTCGGTGGGGTGCTGCTGATCCTCGCGTTCCTCTCGGGACAGCCTCAGCTCGCCCTCGCCGCGCTGGTGCTGATGCCTGGCCCGCTGGTGGCCCAGCTGGCGCTGCTGGCCCTGTCCCGGCGGCGAGAGCTGGCCGCGGATCACAGGGCGGTCCAGCTCACCGGCGATCCCGTCGCTCTGGCCACCGCGCTGCAGGTGATCGACGCACAGGCCTCCACGCTGGGGCGCCTGGTGGGGATCCCCGGGGGGCTGCAGCCGCCCCTGCTGCGCACCCACCCCGCCACAGAGGCCCGGGTGGCTCGGCTCCGGGCGATGGCTGCCTGATCGGATCGTGCCGCTCCTCCAGCCCGCCGACCGGATCGTCCGGTCGTGTGATCTGGCTCGGCTCCACTACATCGACTCCAGGGCGGGGCTCCCCGGGCCGGGGGGATCTGGATATGGGGCTCCCGGATACAGAGCCTCTGGATATGGAGCTGGATGTCTTCTCTACGAGAGCGCTTCCTCGAGGCCGCCCCCGCCGTCGATCGCTGCACCCTGCGTGCCCTCGATCGCACCTTCGAGTTCGTCGGTGTACGCGACAAGGTCGCGCTGCCCGTCCACCGGGATCTCGACCGGGGTGCGATGATCACCGTGTCCCACCGGGGCGGTCAGGGCTACGCAGCCACCTCTGATCTGTCCACATCGGGGCTCCGCCGGGCCGCTGCCCGTGCCCGCGACTGGGCCGAGGCCACCGCCTCGATCTCGCTGATCGATCACGCCAGGGTGCCACGGGCCCGCTTCACCGGCAGCTACCGCTCGGTGGTCGAGATCCCCTGGGCCAGCGTGCCCCTGATCGACAAGATCGCGCTGCTGAAGCGCGAGGTGGAGGCCATGGGGGGCGATCCGGTGGTGGAGGCGATCGCCACCCTGGGCTACACCTGTGATGAGGTCGTGCTGCTGTCCGCCGACGGCGAGCAGGCAGAGCAGCACTTCGAGCGGATCGCCCCCAACATCACCTGCACCGCCAGCCGGGGCAACATCGCCCAGCAGCGCAGCATGGGCTCGAAGGACAGCTGCCAGCAGGGCGGGTACGAGGTGCTGGATCGGGTCGGGATCGTCGGTGCGGGGGAGCGGCTGCGGGATCAGGTCACCCAGCTCCTCTCTGCCCCTGAGTGTCCCTCCGGGATCATGGACGTGGTCCTCGCACCCAACCAGATGATCCTCCAGATCCACGAGTCGATCGGCCACCCCCTAGAGCTCGATCGGATCCTGGGGGATGAGCGTAACTTTGCGGGTACGAGCTTCGTCACCCTCGACATGTTCGGCGGCTACCGGTACGGCAGCGAGCTGCTCAACATCACCTTCGATCCAAGCCGGCCCGAGCAGCTCGCTAGCTACCGCTTCGACGACGAGGGCGCCGAGGCCGAGCGAGCCCACCTGATCCGCGACGGGATCCTGGTGCGTCCCCTCGGAGGCGCCCTGTCTCAGCACCGCGCAGGCACCGAGGGGGTCGCCAACGCCCGGGCGTGCAGCTGGAGCCGGGCCCCGATCGATCGGATGGCCAACCTCAACCTAGAGCCCGGCGACAGCAGCCTCGAGCAGCTCATCGCGGGGGTCGAGCGGGGGGTGTGGATGGAGACCAACCTGTCGTGGTCGATCGACGACTCCCGCAACAAGTTCCAGTTCGGGTGCGAGTGGGGTCGCCTGATCGAGGATGGTGTCCTCAAGGGGGTCGTACGCAACCCCAACTACCGTGGGATCTCCGCCACCTTCTGGCGCAACCTCGCCGGGGTGGGGGACGAGAGCACGAACCAGGTCCTCGGGACCCCCTACTGTGGCAAGGGTGAGCCGATGCAGGTCATCGAGGTGGGCCACGCGTCCCCGGCCTGTCGGTTCGTCGACGTCGACGTCTTCGGAGGGCACTGAGATGGAACGTGAGCACTTCGAGGCGCTCACCCGTGCGGTGCTCGATCGGCTCCCGCCCGGCGAAGACGCGACGATCCACCTGCGGGGCGAGCGCTCTGAGTTCGTCCGGCTCAACCACGGGAAGATCCGCCAGGCGGGCACCGTCACCCAGGAGCAGGGCCTCCTGAGGCGGATCCGGGGCGATCGTCACGCGAGCGCCGGCGTCACCCTGGGCGGCCGTGATCTTCACGACGACGTCGATCGCTTCGTGACCGCGATGCACGGCCTCGACGACGTCCTCGACGTCGTCCCCCCGGATCCCCACCTGCGGTGGTGCCAGGAAGAGGGCACCACCGTCGAGGTTCAGCAGGGCGGGCCCGCCCCCGCGGAGTCGATCATCACCTCGGTGGTGGAGCACTCGGCCGGGCTCGATCTGGTGGGGCTGCTCACCGCAGGACCGCTGTGGACGGGCTTCGCCAGCAGCCGTGGGCTGCAGCGCTGGGACGAGCGACATGGCTGGCTGCTCGACTTCAGCGTCGTCCAGGGCGCCGATCGGGCGATCAAGTCCACCCTCGCGGGCACCGAGCCAGCGCCCGACACCATCGCTGCCCGCATCGAGGAGATCCGCAGCGAGCTGCCGCTGCTCGCGATCCCACCGAGGCGCCTCGAGCCCGGGAGATACCGGGCCTGGCTCGCCCCCGCCGCGGTCGCGGGGCTGCTGGGCATGGTGAAGCGGGGGGGGCTCTCCAGGCGGGCCACCGAGACCGCACAGTCCCCCCTGATGCGACTGATCCGGGGGGAGTGTGCCCTGTCCGAGCAGCTCACGATCACAGAAGACACCGCGGGGGGCTGGGGCCCCGCGTTCACCAGCGACGGCTTCGCCCTGCCCGATCGCGTCCCCCTGATCGAGGGGGGCGAGCTGGTCGGCACCCTGACGAGCCCCCGCTCAGCTCAGGAGTATGGCGTCCCCGGCAACAGCGGCCCGGGCGAGTACCCCAACGCCCTGGTGATGCAGCCGGGCACCCTGCCCACCTCCGAGGCGCTGGCGGCCCTGGGCACCGGGCTGTGGATCAGCAACCTGTGGTACCTCAACTTCTCGGATCGTCCAGCGGGCCGGATCACGGGCATGACCCGCTTCACCACGCTGTGGGTCGAGGACGGGCGCGTGGTCTGCCCCGTCGAGGTGCTGCGGTTCGACGACACGCTGTATCACCTGCTCGGAGCGGGGTTAGAGCACCTGTCCGACACCGCTGAGCTCCTGCCGAGCACCGTCCACTTCGAACGCCGCTCGACCGCCAGCGATCGGGTCCCCGGTGCGCTGATCGACGCGATCACCTTCACCCTCTGACCGAGCGGCCTAGCTCGGATCGGGCAGCCTAGATCCGGATCCAGCTCCCCCAACAGGGATCGGCCCTCTCAAGCACAAGGACAGACAGGATGGAGCTGGGACTGACCGACAGGGTGGTGCTCGTGACCGGTGCCTCCGGGGGGATCGGGCGCACCATCGCCTCGACCCTCGCGACGGAGGGGGCCACGGTCATCGCCCACGGGCTCCATGGCTTCGAGTCCCTCAGGGCCTGGTGCCCCGAGCTGGGGATCCACCCCGAGCGGGCCGATCTCACGGATCCAGGGGAGGTCGACGCCCTGTTCGAGCGCCTGCTGGAGCGGTTCGGCCGGATCGATGGTGTCGCGGCCAACGCGGGCCGGTGGCCCATCCCCGACGCCCCCCTGTGGGAGACCTCGGTGGAGCGCCTACAAGGTACCGTCGACGCCTGCCTGTGGACCGCGCTGCTCACCGCCCGGGGGTTCACCACCGCGCTGGCAAGGACCGGCCCCCACCCCGACGGCACGGGCGCGAGCCTGGTGTTCACCGGCTCCACCGCGGGTCGCTTCGGTGAGGCGGGGCATATCGCCTACGCCACCGCAAAGTCGGCCCTGGTGGGGCTGACCCTGACCCTGAAGAACGAGATCGTCGCCATCGATCCCTGGGCCCGGGTGAACCTCGTGCAGCCGGGCTGGATCGCCACACCGGCGGTGAGCCCGCGGCTGGAGGTCCCCGGTGTGATCGAGGGCGTGACCCGGACCATGCCCCTGCGTCGGGTCGGCTCCCCCGACGACATCGCCCAGGCCGTGACGTTCCTGCTCTCCCCCGTGGCCTCGCGCCACGTCACCGGAGAGATCTTCACCGTGGCGGGGGGCATGGAGGGGCGGCTGCTGTGGGATCCAGCCCGGGGCTGAGCCAGCGGTGCGTGGCGATCGGGATCAGCCCCCATCCAGCACCCGGCGCACGACCGCCAGCAGCTCCTCGGGCAGAAACGGCTTGGGGAGGAAGGCTTGGTGCATGGCCTCTCGCTCGGGTAGCACGTCGTCGGTGTAGCCGCTCATGTAGATCACGCCGATCCCGGGGTGGAGCGCCCGGGCCTGCTCTGCGACCTGAACACCGTTCATCCCCGGCATCAGCAGATCGGTGATCATCAAGACCAGCTGTGTCTCCTTGAGCAGCTCCAGGGCCTGGTAGCCGTCGGCGGCCTCCAGCACCTCGTAGCCCGCCTGCTGCAGGCAGCGCCTCAGGGTCCGGCGCACCCGATCGTCGTCGTCGATCAGCAGCAGGCGCTCCGTCCCGCTCAGCGGGAGCTCGGGGGGCGACGTCCGCTCGGGGAGGTTGGGGGTCGCGCTGTCCAGCGGCAGGCGCATCTCGAACCGGGTCCCCACACCGCTCCGCCCCTGGGTGACCCGGACCCCTCCGCCGGACTGGGTCACGAACCCGTGCACGCTGGCCAGCCCCAGCCCCGAGCCGCTCCCCCCCCGGGTGGAGAAGAACGGCTCGAAGATGTGGGGGAGCACCTCCTCGGAGATCCCCTGCCCCTCGTCGGAGACGGCGAGGATCGCTTCCCCCGGATCCACGCCCAGGGTGATCGTCACCGCTCCACCGCCGGGCATCGCGTCGCAGGCGTTGATCACCAGGTTGAACAGAGCGTTCTCCAGGTGTGAGGGATCGACGCGCACCACGACGGGTTCGGTCACCTCCAGCCGGGCCCGCAGGACGATGTTGTCGCGGAGCAGGCGCTGCAGGAACGGCAGGGACGCCTCGATGAACTCGACCAGATCGACCACCCGGGGGCGGAGGAGCTGGCGGCGGCCAAAGGCGAGCAGCTGCCGGGTCAGGGTGGTGCCCCGATCGGCGCACGCGATGATCTCCTCGACGCAGATGACGGCGTCGGGCTCGGCACCGGCCAGGAGGCCCTGGAGCACGGCCGCGTTGCCCCGTAGCGCGGTCAGCAGGTTGTTGAAGTCGTGGGCCACCCCCCCCGCCAGCCGGCCGATGGCCTCGAGGCGCTCAGAGCGGGCCAGGCGCTCCTGGAGATCCGTCAGCTGCTTCAGATCGGAGAGGGTGATCAGGTACTGCCCCTCTCCAAACGGCACCTGGGGGCTGATCCGCACCGGGCGCCCGGGCTCCCCCCCCGCCGCGCCGTAGGTCATGCCCTCGATCTCCACGAACAACTCGTCGACCCGCACCCCCGCCAGCCCCCCGGTCCCGACCCCCAGGATCTGCTCGGCGGCGGGGTTGGCCAGGATCACCTCTCCGTCGTTGGAGACCACGACTAGGCCCTCGGTGCTGGCCTGGAACAGCCCGCGGTAGTGCGCCTCGTTGAGGCGAGCGACCTCCTCCGAGGCCCGCCTGGACTCCACCTCCCTGCGCAGCGCCTCGTTGCGGTAGCGGATGGTGGCGGTCCGCCAGCGATACCCCCCCCCCCCCGCCAGCAGCCCCACCAGGATCACGAACAGCCGAAAGCTCCAGGTCTCGCTCCAGCTGGGCTCGAGCACCACCTGGGCGGCGGCGATCTCCGACCAGTCCCCTCCCTCGGCCATAGCCCGGACCTCGAACCGGTACAGGCCGGGCTTGAGCCCTGCATAGTGCGCATATCGACGAGATCCTGCTCGGATCCAGTCCTGCTCGGGCCACAGCCGGTACACGAACCTGCCGAGCTCTGGGTGATCAAGGATCGAAGCTCCAAAGTAGAAGGTCAGATCCCGCATCCCCGGAGGCAGCTCCGAGAGATCCCCGGGCTCGAACCGCTCTCCGTTGAACTCGACCCCCTCGATCCGAGCCACCGGGGGCTCCGAGGGGGGCAAGATCGCGTCGGGATCGATGGCCACGACACCCTCGATCGTGGGGAACCACAGCCGACCGTCGGCCCCAACGGCGCCCCCGGGGGCCGAGCCCCCGTTGCCCTCCCCCGAGGGAAACAGCCGGGCGGTCACCTTCTCGAGCGCCCCATCCGCCACCGCGTTCAGCTCGGCGAGGGAGACCCGGCTGACCCCGCGGTTCCCCCCCAGCCACAGGCTCCCGTCGTCCTCGAGGATCCAGGAGACGACGTCTTCCTGGAGGTGTTGTGCGGTGCTGATCCGGGCGATGGCGCCGTCACGGATCCGGATCAGCCCGCCGCCGTAGCTGCCCAGCCAGGTCTCGGACGGGGTGTGGTGGATCGCCCGGATCACCGCGCGGGGCAGCCCGTCCTCGGGGCCCAGGTGGCTCCAGGAGCCGTCCACGGAGCGCACCGCGATCCCCCCGTGGCCCGCGAACCACAGCGAGCCATCGGGCCCGGGCTCGATCGCGCTGATCCACCGCTCCCGGGGCAGGGGCACCGGCTCGATCCTCCCGCGCCGGAGGGTGAACGCACCCTCCCCCGCGGTCCCGATCCACAGGGTCTCGTCGGGGGCCTCGTGCAGGGCCAGCACCCACGCCGGCACCGTCCCGCCGCTCCGATCGGTGGGCCCGTCGTGGTGCAGGATCTCTGTCCCGTGCCCGATCCACAGCCCACCGTCGGAGGCCCGGGCGAGGGCACGCACACACGACAGGGGCTCGACCCAGGGCACGAAGGTGTCGCCCTCAAGCCGGACCAAGGAGCCACACCCCGAGCCAACGAGCACAGTGTCGTCGTAGGCGAGCACCACCCCCGCCCCCCGGGATGGGAGCCCCTGCTCCCGCCCAAAGGACGTGAACGCGTGGGGCGTAGCCCGGAACAGCCCCAGGTGATCGGTCCCCACCCACAGGGCACCGCCGCTGTCTCCGAACAGATCGCGGATCGGGCTGCCGAACGACCACACGGCGCCGTCCGGCGGGGGCTCAGAGGCCCGGACCGCGTCGAGGATCTCCTCCACGTCCCAGCGCAGCAGCCGCTCGCCCCGGGAGATCCAGAGGCCCCCGTCCCGATCCAGGTGCAGCGCCAGGATCTGAGCGCTCGTGGGCAGGGGGATCGTGGCCCAGGTGTCGCCGTCGAGGATCGCGAGGGCCTGGCTCGCCGAGACCCAGAGCACCTCGCGCTCTGGATCCGGGGCCAGGGCTCCGGCGAGGGCGGGCCCCCCGAGGGGCTCCACCCCTGCATCGGACACCCGGAAGCTCCCGAGATCTCCAGCAGCGATCAGCGCCCCATCGAGGCGCGCCAGGCTGCGCAGCGGCCCGGTGCCCGGCACGAAGCGCCACGCGCTCCGATCGAGGGCCCACAGGCCGTCGGAGGCTGCAGCCCACACGGTCCCATCCCGCTCAAGCAGATCCCAGATCACCCCCCTCGGCCCCGGGGGGCTGGGGGACAGCCGGGCTTGATCGAGGGAGAACACCGAGCCGTGCTGGCTGCCGATCCACAGCACGTCGTCGGCGCCGACCTCGACCGCGGTGAACCGCACATCGTCGAGATCTGGATGGGCGCCGATCCCCAGGACGTCGAAGCTAAGGCCATCGAAGCGGACCAGCCCCGCAAAGGTGCCAAAGGCCAGCGTCCCGTCGGACAGCTGGCCCAGCTCCGTGACTGAGGACTGCGGCAGCCCCGAGGCCAGATCCCAGTGGCTCCAGCCGAACTGCTCTGCACCGGGACCCTCCGCAGACGGCGAGGCGAGGCCGAGGCCGAGGCCGAGGCCGAGGCCGCTCGTGATCCACCAGATCAAGGCGCCCTCCCCCGGGAGCCCCGACGCCCCGGCCGAGCCCCCGGGAGCTCCCTAGATCGGGGGGAGCCCCGGATCGGTTGCTGCGTGGGGAACGCCCCGTGGGTGCCCGTCGGCACAGGGGGGGGCCCGGGGCCGCGCCAGGATGAGCACCCTCGAAGGCAGATCCGTTTGTTCCTCTCGATCCCCACAGCCACCCGAGTTGCCTACATCGCCAGGAGATACAACCCAACTGTACCGGAAACGATCGCGGGGGGGCGCGTCCAGGGGCTACAGGGCCGGCCCGTAGAGATCGGGCCGCCAGCGGATCCGGCCGATCAACCAGCCGGTCGGCGCCCCGGGACGCCGGAGCACCCGATCGATCTCCTCGATCGTGGACGATCCCGACCAGGACACGAGCAGATGATCACATTCGGGGCCTGACATCCAGCGTGCATCTCCGAGGAGCAGCCCGAGCTAGGAGGACCTCTGCAGCCGCCCATCGACGCTCAGGCTCCCCGGGCCCACGAACAGCAGCGCAAAGAACCCGAGCCCGGTCTCGATCGCATGGCTCGCTCCGGCGATCCCGTCCCCTGCGTTGAGGTGGCTCGCGGACGCAATGAACAGGGTGAACACCATCAGGGCTGCGGCCGGCCGGGTCGCCAGCCCGATCACGATCAGGGCACCGCCGAAGAACTCGGTGAACGACGCGGCCGCTCCCCAGAAGATCGGAGCGAAGTCGATCCCGACGGCGCCCATCGCGCGGCCGAGGCCCTCCCACTTCGCAGCTCCGCCCGCCACCTTTGGCCAGCCATGGACCATCATCATGAGGCCCAGGCCGATCCGGACGATCGCCACCCCCAGATCCCGGTACCGCCCCAGCCCGCTCCAGGTCACCCACTGCATCTGAGATCTCCTCGCTCGCTGTGGGCGTCTAACGCGAACGCCCCCCGGATCAGATGCTGCCCTTCTGTAGCTCGATGAACAGGATGATCAGGGCGGAGAACCCGAGCGCCAGCAGCACCCCGAGAGCCACCGCCATCAGGTACTGGGCCGACAGGGAGGTCCCCTGAGGCTTCGGAGGCAGGGGTGGTGGCCTCGGCTCAGGAGCAGCGGCCCTAGCCTGCTGGGGCCTGGGGGAGAGCTTGCCGACTCGGGGCAGGCGGTTGGGGGGGCGGATGCTGGGGCGGGTGGGTAGCAGCACCGGGGGAGGCGCGAGGGTGGGGGCCGCCGGGGCCGCCGGCCGGGGTCGCCAGCTCTCTTCGGCGCCATCGAGCCAGCCGAGCAGCGTGTCGACGTCGGGGAGGCGCCGGGGGGGGTAGGGATCGGTGCACTTCGCGATCATGTTGCGGAGCCAGTCGGGGCAGTCTTCTCCGGGATCGAGCACCCCGGAGCGGGTCTTCCACTCCAACATCTGCTGCGCCTGATCCCGCCGCTCTCCGTCGAAGGCCGCGGCCGGGAACGCAGGCTCGGCCGTCAGGACCTCATACATCAGGCAGCCCAGGGCGTAGACGTCGGCCTTGGCGCCGTGGTGGGTTGGATCGTTGAGGACCTCGGGGGCGAGGTAGGCCAGATCTCCGAAGGGCGCATGAGACAGCCGCTCAAGCTGTTGCTGAGTCATCGCATAGTCGAACCCGATGAGCCAGGCTGAGCCGGCGCCTGCTCCGGTTGGATCCGGAGCGACCAGCACGTTCTTTGGACGGATGTCCCGGTGCAGCAGGCCCAAGCTGTGGATCTGGGACATCGCGTCGGCGAGGATCCGAAACAGCGCGCAGGCATCCCTCCAGGGGATCGGGCCAGCGAGGAGCTGATCCTCCAGGGGCTCGGCCTCAAACCAGGTAAACGCGGTCCACACCAGCTCGCGCTCTTGATCGACACCAGAGTCCAGGACCTCGGGGACCGCCTCGTGGGAGATGCTCCGCAGAGCCTCCACCTCGCGTCGCTGAGAGCTCAAGGTGGTCTCAGTCCGGGGCAGGACCTTGAGGCGGCACTCTGATCCCACCTCTAAGTGGCGTGCCTTGTAGGTCCTCGGCATGCCGAGACCGACGAGATCGTCGATCAGCCAGCTGCCGGTGGACTTTCCAGGAAAGAGCACGGACACCTCACCGCTGGGCCGAGAACCGCTGGGCCGAGAAGTAGCCAACCTCGCCGAGGGACGAGGTGACCTGGCCCCGTGCACCGTCGGGGGCGACCGTGCCGGAGTACACGAGGGCCTGTGGGACGCCCTCCTCCTCCAACAGGATCGTCGCGGTGTCCCCCTCGAGCTGGTACTCGCCCCTTGCCTCGATCACGCCGAGATCGCCGTCGATGCGAGCCTCCAACACCCCTCCCGCGAGGAAGCTGAGCCAGAAGGTAACGGGTCGCTCGTTGATCGTGCCCAGATACTGGCCGTCGAGCAGGGAGGCGGGTGGGATCGTGCTGCTCTCACCAGGGACAGCCGCGCCCGTGGAGGCCCCCGGATCTTCCCCGACGCCAGGCGCTCCGGCCCCGCCGGTGGAGGAGCCGGCGGCCCCCTCAGCGGCGCCCCCCTCAGCCTCAGCGACGCCCCCCTCGGCCCCTGAGGCGTCCCCGGCGAGGGCTCCGGCGCTGGAGGCACCGCTGGGATCCTCACCGACAGGGGGATCACCGACGGGTGCTCCCTCGCCGGGCTGGGCTGCGGCCCTGACGGGATCGAGCCGGACCGGCTGGAGCTCGACCGGGATCAGGGGCAGGGGCTCGTTGCTGATCGCGATCCAGGTGGCGAGGACCGCCACCGTGGTGGCGGCAAAGGTCACGAGGAAGGTGGCGGCCAGCCCGAGGGTGTGCCGACCGTCGGGATCCGCCTGGGGGGCGGGGGTGCCGGGGGCCTCCAGGTAGACCGTGCGGTGGATGGGGGGCTTGGGCGCCCCCGGGCCACCGAGGACCGGCGCGATCCCACGGATGGTGGGGATCTCGTCTTCGTCGCGATCCTCAAACCCGCTGTGCACGACCAGCTCCGTGACGCGCACCCAGCCTCGCTCTGGCCGGGACGCACCGCAGCCACCACACGCCGAAGCTCCAGGGGAGACCCTCGCTTCGCACAGCGGGCACCGATGACGCAGCTGGTCTCGAGATCTCTCCTCCGTGGTCGCCACCCCCACCTCAGGCTCAGACGCTCGACAGTCTACACGTCCCTGGAGCGTTCGCCCGCCCGGGGTGCAGACGCGACACGATCGCATAGACTACCGCGGGCTGAGGGAGCGAGGCAAAATGCGAATCGGGGTACCCCGGGAGGGGGGATCGACGGAACGGCGGGTGGCGGCCACCCCCGACACCGTACAGCGGATGCGGGCGCTGGGCTTCGAGGTGGGGATCGAGGCAGGCGCGGGGATCAGGGCCGGCTACCCCGACTCAGCCTACGAGCAGGCCGGCGCGCTGCTGGTGGAGGACGCCCGCAGGGGCGCCGACATCCTGATCGCGGTGGAGCCCCCCGAGCCCGGAGCGCTCGAGGGCCTGCGGGAGGGGGCGCTGCTCATCAGCCTGCTGTGGCCCCAGCAGCACCCCGAGCTGGTCCAGCAGATCGCGGCCCGGGGCCTGTCGGCGATCGCGCTGGACCGCATCCCCCGGATCAGCCGGGCCCAGAAGATGGATGTGTTGTCGTCCATGGCGAACATCGCAGGGTACCGAGCGGTGATCGAGGCTGCCCACCGCTTGCCCAGGTTCTTCGGGGGCCAGATCACCGCCGCGGGCAAGACCCCACCCGCGCGGGTGCTGATCATCGGTGCGGGGGTGGCGGGCCTGGCCGCGATCGGCGCAGCCCGGGGCCTGGGCGCAGAGGTCTACGCCTTCGACACCCGGGCCGCGGTCAAGGAGCAGGTGGAGTCGATGGGGGGGCGGTTCCTCGAGCTGGTGTTCGAGGAGGAGGGCGAGGGCTCGGGGGGCTACGCCCGGGTGATGAGCGAGGCGTTCATCGCGGCCGAGATGGCCTTGTTCCTCGAGCAGGCGCCCCGGACGGACATCGTGATCACCACCGCCCTGATCCCGGGCAAGCCAGCGCCGCTGCTGTGGACCCGGGAGCACGTCGAGGCGATGCCTCCGGGCTCCGTGGTGGTGGACATGGCGGCGGCTCAGGGGGGCAACTGCGAGCTGACCTCGCCGGGCGAGGCGATCGAGCACCAGGGGGTGACGATCTTAGGCTACGCCGATCTCACCAGCCGCCTGTCGGGCCACGCGAGCCAGTTCTTCGCCCGCAACGTCACCCACCTCCTCGAAGAGCTGGGAGGGGCCGAGTCCTTCGAGCTAGACCTCGACAACGAGGTGATCCGGGGGGCCCTTGTGGTGTGCCGGGGCGAGGTGCTGCCTCCTCCCCCCCCTCCCGAGCCCTCCCCTGCCCCCCCACGGGCCGAGACCCCACCGGCTCCACCCGTGCTGGCGAGGCCGCCCCGGGCCTCCGGCCACACCGTGGGCCCGCTGCCGGGCACCGCGGTGGCTGGGATCGGGGCGGTGGCGGCGATCGCGCTGGTGGCGATCGGGCAGCTCGCTCCGCCCGAGCTCATCCAGCACCTCACCGTCTTCGTCCTCGCGGTGTTCATCGGCTGGCAGGTCGTGTGGAACGTGACCGCCGCGCTGCACACCCCGCTGATGAGCGTGACCAACGCGATCAGCGGCATCATCCTGGTGGGGGGGGCGCTGCAGGCCGGCGCTGGAGCGCTGGAGCCCGGCGCGATCCTCGGCCTGGTGGCCATCCTCTTTGCGTCGATCAATGTGTTTGGTGGGTTCCTCGTGACGCAGCGCATGCTGCAGATGTTCCGGAGGTAGCCATGGCGAACCTGCTGACCGTGGCCTACCTGGCCGCCGCTGCCCTGTTCATCCTCTCCCTGGGGGGCCTGTCCAACCAGGAGACCGCCCGCCGGGGCAACCTCTACGGCATGATCGGCATGGGGCTCGCGATCGTCGCCACCCTGCTCGATCCCCGGATCAGCGGCGCGGGCTATGGGCTGGTGGCCGGCGCGGTGATCCTCGGTGGCGCGATCGGCGCGGGGCTCGCGGCCCGGGTCGCGATGACCTCGATGCCGGAGCTGGTGGCCCTGCTCCACAGCTTCGTCGGCCTGTCCGCGGTGCTGGTCGGGATCTCGACCGCGCTGCACCCGGGGGAGGTGCTGTCCGGAGCCGAGAAGATCGTCCACGACGTAGAGATCTTCCTCGACGTGGGGATCGGCGCGATCACCCTCACCGGCTCGGTGGTCGCCTGGGCTAAGCTGTCGGGCCGGCTGTCGGGGGCACCGCTGCTGCTGCCCGGCCGCCACCTGATCAACCTGCTCGTCGCCGGCGGGAGCGTAGCCCTGGTCGTGCCGTTCTCGATGGATCTCGATCCAGGTGGCCTGGTGTGGCTGCTGGGGATGACGGGGCTGGCGGGGCTGCTCGGCGTCCACCTGGTCGCGGCCATCGGCGGAGCCGACATGCCCGTGGTGGTCTCGCTGCTCAACAGCTACTCGGGCTGGACCGCGGCGGCGGCGGGCTTCATGCTCGGAAACGATCTGCTGATCGTCACCGGTGCGTTGGTGGGCAGCTCCGGCGCGATCTTGTCGTACATCATGTGCCGGGCGATGAACCGCTCGATCTGGAACGTGGTCTTTGGGGGCTTCGGCACCGACGCCGGCGGCGGAGCCCCGGCCCAGGGCGACCAACCCACCGGGGAGATCGTCGCCATCGAGCTGGACGAGGCCGCTGCGCTGCTCGCCAGATCCAAGCGGGTGATCCTGGTGCCGGGCTACGGCATGGCCGTCGCTCAGGCGCAGCACGCGGTCCAGGACTTCACCACCCTGCTGCGGGGGCGGGGGGTGGAGGTCCGCTTCGGGATCCACCCTGTGGCGGGTCGGCTGCCGGGCCACATGAACGTGCTGCTGGCCGAGGCGGGCGTGCCCTACGACATCGTGCTGGAGATGGACGAGATCAACGACGACCTCCCCGACACCGACGTGTGTCTGGTGATCGGCGCCAACGACATCGTCAACCCTAGCGCCCAGACCGATCAGAGCTCTCCGATCTATGGCATGCCCGTCCTCGAGGCGTGGGAGGCGGCCACCTGCATCGTGCTGAAGCGCTCGATGCGTGCAGGCTACGCAGGCGTGGGCAACCCCCTGTTCCTGCACCCCCACACCCGGATGCTGTTCGGCGACGCCCGGGACACCATGTCGGAGCTGGTCGCCCGACTCAAGCAGCCCTGATCCAGCGCTCTAGGACGATCCCGGCCACGCTCCAGGCCAGCGCCCACGCTCCAGGCCAGCGCCCACGCTCCAGGCCAGCGCCCACGCTCCAGGCTAGCGCCCACGCTCTAGGGCCGCACGCACCAGCTGGGCCCGGGTCATCAGATCCGGGGCCTCAAGCATCAGCAGCCGCTCCTCTCGGCTCAGCCCCAGCTCAGCGGCGACCGCGTCCAGCAGCGCAGCTCCCGACAGGGTCGGGGCCAGGGCCAGCAGCCCCAGCGGCTCCCCGGCCCGGCGCCGGCTGCGCAGTGCCTCCCCCACGCCGTGGCGGACAGCCTCGAGCAACGCTGCGTCCCCGCTGGTGGGCTCGGGCTCTGGGAGGCGGACCACGTCGGCGCACCAGCCCTCACCCCAGGCCTCGATCTGGATCCGGGCCCGGCAGCAGACCCCCACGTCCAGCCCACCGGGGACCCCCGGGGACTCAGCGATCTGGGTGACGGAGGCCAGCACTCCGATCTGCAGGAGATCGCCGGGCGTCGGATCCGAGCTCCCGCCCGGCTGCGCCGGGCTCACCAGCCCCAGCCAGCCGTCCCCGGCCCGGGCGGCCTCGATCGCCACCACCGAGCCCGGGCGCCGGACCTGGATCGACAGAGCGCCCGGAGGCAGCGCGATCCCCTGGGTCACCGGCAGGATCGGGATCCTGCCGCGCTCGGGCGGGGCGGGAGCTCTTGTGCGGGTGGCGCCCGGGACCCTGGGGCCTGGTGCGCCCGGATCCCAGCCCCGACGCCAGGTGGTGTAGCGCTCGTCGAGCACCACAGCGAGCCGCTCGTGGTTCTCCCGGGAGTCCTCGACGTGGTACTCCGACGGGAGCCCCCGGGCCATCGTGCGCAGGTAGTCGTCGAGGAAGCTCCCGCTCTGGTGATCCAGGTACACCGCGGCAAAGGCCGCTCCCTCGTCGGTGAACATGTCCTCGAGGAGCGCGCCGTCCCAGCGAGCCAGCAGCTCCCCCCCGCTGATCTCGCGGGCGCGGTAGGCTGCGAACGCCTCGGGGGTCCGGGCCTCGAGCCACTCCGCCACCAGCCCACGCTCCACCGCCCAGCCAAAGTACAGCCCTGCGTGGACCACCGCCTGGTGATCGTCGAGACCATGGGCCCGGACTGAGTCGAGATGGAAGGCCGCCTTATCGAAGATCCGGGCACGGCTGGACACGCACGCCTCCCGTCCTGGACATATCCGGGCCTGGGCTCATCGTAGCTGCGCTCGCCCTGAGCCGGGGTGGCGGGACCTTGGTCCGCCCCGGGCCCACCGCGGCCTCGTCACGCGGTGGACGATCGGCTTGCGGCGGGGGCTGCTCCTGCCGACCGCTCGGCTGGTGGGCCGGAGCCGGAGCCGGAGCCGGAGCCGGAGCCGGAGCCGGAGCCGGAGCCGGAGCCGGAGCCGGAGTCGGTGGTGGAGCCGGAGGGGGGTGGACAGATCGCGCGGTCTGTGCTGCGCAGCCAGTCCAGCACGCGCCCCATGCTGCGATCTTCGCGCTCGTCCGGCGCTCCGTCTGGTGGGGGCCAACCAGGCTATAGTCTCGATATCACGAGGGCTATCCCATCAAAAAACCCAAACCCCCTTGTAAGTGAGGGACACTTCACGGAATGATCCAGGGGAGAGTGCCTGTCCGGATCACCCGCATGCTTCCCGACACGACATCCCCTGTACCACAAGCCCATGGCGGCCCCATGAAGCGTTGCCCACAGTGTCGTGCTGAGTACGACGACCATGTTGAGTACTGCTTCGTTGACGGTGCAGAGTTGGTTCCCCACACCGGAATGCTCCAGCTCACCACCCCCCTCCCTCCTCCTCCTCCAACCCGCTCCCTGCTGCCCATGCTCCTCGTCCTCGGGGTCATGGGCACGGTCGTGCTCGCGAGCGGCCTGGTCTTGATCGTCTTCTTGGTCATAGAGTCCCCTCAGGTCAAGTCGGTCGAGCCTGATCCAACCGCTGAGATCCGGCTCCCGATCCACGATCCCGTCCCTCAAGAAGACAGCATCATCCAGATCGAGATCAGCTCGAGCCCCGAGGGCGCCGAGGTTTGGGAGTCTGACAACCTGCTGTGCTCCCGGACCCCCTGCACCATCGATCACCCCGCTGGGGAGCGCCTCGAGCGAGACCTGACCTTCAAGCTCAAGGGCTATAAGACCCAGGAGATCCGGATGGATGATCCGACTCAGCACTGGAGCCCCACCCTCCCCCGCGTCCGGAGGCCCACCCCACCCCCTGTTCCATCTCCTTCAACCCCAAAGCCCATGATCGAGGACGAGCGCTAGATCGGGAGCTCAGCCGGGGGGCTCAAGTTTTCACCAAAACGGAAGGCTCCAGATCCGAAGGTGTAGATCAAGCTGAGAGGGACTCGTAGTACTATCGAACCGCCCCGACCCCAGGGGCCCTGAACGGAGAAGGACGGGATGTCAGGCAAAAACACGGGGCATGGCGGGGCCCCCCCGGTTCGCTTCCAGCGAGACGGAGACGATGATTCATACGAGAAGACCCTCGTGTTCGAAGACGCCGGCGCTGTTGGGGAGGAGCCTGGGTTCGCGTTCGAGACGTTCGCCCAGAGCGAGGCAGACGCCGCCGCCAAGGCCAAGGCTCGCTCTCAGCCCCCCGCTGAGCCGCAGGGGGTCCGCCCTGAGCGCCGTCCGATCCTCCGGCGCAGCTACCTCCCCCCCGGGGACGTGGTCGTCGACGCCCGCCCCGTCGGGGGCATGACCGTGGTGACCCTGCGGGGTCGGATCAACGAGTCCTTCCGGGGTGCAGAGCTGGGGCGCAGCCTCAGCGGGACCGTCGTCTTCGATCTCGCCGAGGTCGATCGGGTCTCGTCGTTCGGGGTCAAGGGCTGGCTGCAGATGCTCGAGACCTCGAGGATGTCGGCCTGCTACTTCTTCCGCTGCAGCGAGGCGGTGATCAACCAGATCACCATGATGCGGAACTTCTGCGGTCCGGGCCACATCCACTCCCTGATGGTGCCCTACACCTGCGCGGGCTGTGGAGAGGAGTTCGGCGCCCTGTACGAGGCGGTCACGGATCGGGAGTACATCCTCGGCCGGAGCCCGGCGAAGGTGGAGTGCCCCAACTGCCACGGGGCCGCCGAGATGGACGACGATCCCTGGAGCTACTTCGCCCTCGACGAGCACCTCCTCGAGGCGGTGCCCTCGGATCTGCAGCAGGTGGTCAACCACCTCACCAGCACCAACCGGATCGATCCGATCGAGAAGTTCATCTCCGAGCAGGAGACCCGGATCCGGTTCAACGCGCCGCTGGATGGCCGGCTCCGGCTCCGCCGTGCGTTCTCCGGTCTGGAGGGTCGGGTCACCCTCGATCTCAGCGTCACCCCGGCGGTGGATCCAGCGGGGCTGCACCGCCTCATCGGGGCCCTACGGGATCTCGATCACGAGGTCTCGGAGGTCTGGCTCGACGGAGCCCCGATCGATCTGATCCGCTCCCTGCTGACCGATCCGGTTCGGCGTGTGTATGTCTCGAGCATGTTCGTCGAGGCCCGCTGCCTCGCCAACCGGATCACCCGGCCGGTCCTGGTGGACATCGATCGTCGCCGCCAGGTGCTGATGAGCCACCGGCTGCCTCCGATCGAGGCCAACTGGGCGATCGGCCCGGTGGACATCTCCGACACCGACGTGTTGTTCCGAGCCGCCGCTGAGCTCGGCCCCAACAACCACCCGCCGGAGCCCGAGCGGATCTACCAGCCTCCGCCAGCACCCTACCCCCACGCTCCTCATCCGACCCCGATCCCCCACCACACAGCTCCGCCCTACCAGACCCAGTCGACGCCGCACCCCATCCTCCACGCCCAGCAGCCTCCGCCCCCGAGCAACAACACAGGGCTCATGTGGCAGGCCGCGGCGGTCGCGGCGTTCATGTCCCTGGTGGGGGCGATCCTGGTGTTGATCACGGTGGGCTGGATCATCAGCTCGCGGACCGATCTGTTCCAGCTGCCCGCGGTGGCCTCGGGCGAGCGGTCCCTCGAGAGCGCCGCGCCCCAGAGCGAGGGCTGGGATGGAGGCAACGAGCTGCCACCTCCCTGGGTCGAGCAGACCTTCCTGGTCAACGACGAGCAGGTCTTGATCGTGGGCACGGCCGTCGGCACCGACACCGACGAGACCGCAGAGCGCTCCAAGGTGGCCGCGATCTACGAGCTGATCCGGAACCTGCGGCAGGAGATCCGGAGCAAGCCTGCGGGCAAGGCGCTCATTCCCCTTGAGGCCGGCAACCAGCCCGATCCCGATCGGGTGGTCGATCAGTACCTGCGCGACGTGGGGGACTGGGCGACGCCGGAGCGCGTGAACGCGAGCATCAAGCGCAGCGCCGGAGAGATCACCGTCGTCACCCAGCACGCCCTGCCGAAGCAGGTGTGGGATCGTCTGGTGGAGTACTACGGCACGAGCCGGACCTTCCGTGGGCTGGCCGTCGCACGCAGGTTCCCCACCGACTACACCCAGCAGCCCCACCAGCAGACCCCGCTCGTGATCACCCAGGCAGCGTCCTGGTTTCGATCCGCGGCCCCTCAGGACGGCATGCGATCCGTCGAGGGGCGCAGCGTCACGTCCCCGGACGACTACGTGAAGATCGCCAAGCAGATCTGGAACGATCTGGAAGAGGGCGAGCGGATGAGCATGCAGCTCTACCACGGGGACAGGCCGGCTGAGGTAGGCTTCGTGCGGCAGACCGCTCCCAAGCCCCCGAGCCTGGAGTTGTTGCCGCTGGAGGGCCCCTGATGGACAAACCCGGGCACCACCCACGGTCACCCGGGCGATCCCAGTACAGATTTCTCCGTCGGATCGCCACCGGAGGGATGGCGGAGCTGTACCTCGGAGAGGTCTCCGGGGTGGGGGGGGTCACCAAGCGGGTCGCGCTCAAGCGCATGCTGCCAGCCCACGCCCGGGACAAGGACTTCCTCACCATGTTCCTTGAGGAGGCGAGGCTCGCCTCCACCCTGCAGCACCCCAACATCGTCCAGACGTACGACGTCATCCAGAGCCAGGAGGAGTACGTCATCGTCATGGAGCTCCTCGAGGGCGCGGATCTCCAGCAGTTTCGCCGCAGGGCCCACACCCAGGGGATAGTGCTGACGCTGGAGCACGTGCTCTACGTGATCCGCTCGGTCCTCGCGGGCCTGCACTACGCCCACGATCGGGTCCTCCCCGACGGCCGCAACCACGGCATCGTGCACCGCGACGTCTCGCCCCAGAACATCTTCCTGACCTACGACGGTGGCGTGAAGCTGCTCGACTTCGGGATCGCCAAGACGGATCAGAGCCTGTCGGGCACTGAGTCAGGCGTGCTCAAGGGCAAGGTCTTGTACATGTCCCCCGAGCAGTGCGGGGGCGCACCGCTGGATCGCCGCACGGATCTGTACGCCCTGGGCGTGGTGTTGTACCAGCTGCTCACCGGCACGGTGCCGCACCGGGGCAAGAACGCCTACGACACGATGCGCAGCATCATCGACGATCCAGCCCCCAGCCCGAGGCTGATCAACCCCCGGATCGCCCCCGAGCTCGAGGCGATCGTGCTCCGTTCCCTGCAGAAGCGTCCCGCGGATCGCTACCCCACGGCCCGGGACATGCTCGCCGATCTAGAGCGTTTCTCCCAGGCCAAGGGCCTGTTCATCTCCACCGTGGGCTTCTCCTCGCTGGTGGAGAAGGTCATCGGCCCCCGCCAGCAGCTACAGCCCGACGAGGCCCTGCTGCAGAACAGCGGCAACGTGCCGCAGACCATCGATCTTCCCGCGTCCGGCTCGGGGGAGGTCGCTCCCCCCGATCCCACCAACGATCGCCAGGTCTTGTTCGAGGACGATCACGCCCACGTCCGACGGGTCTCCGGGGTCACCATCGTGCGCCTGTCGGGGGTGCTCGACGAGAAGTTCGATCATGCCCCGTTGGTGGAGCACCTCCGTGGCGAGGTGGTGATCGACACCGGCGGGGTCAACCGGATCACCTCGTTCGGGATCCGCAGCTTGATCGCGCTGGTGTCGGAGTCCCGCTCCAGGACCAAGGGGTTGTACCACGTCCGGTGCTCGGTCGCGTTCATCAACCAGGTCACCATGATCCGGGGGCTGCTCGGGGGTGGGCAGATCTTGTCGTTCCATGCGCCGTACATCGACGCGGGCAACGGGACCTACTTCACCGTCCTGCTGCAGGGCAGAGAGGGCCTCGAGGCCGTCGAGCACCTCCGGGTGCCCCGGGTCCCCTCCCCCTCCGATCCCTCCCGGCCCGCTGAGTTCGACGACGAGCCGGATCTGTACCTGAACTTCAGCGGTGACTTCCTCGCTGAGGTCCCCAGCCACCTGACCGCGGCCCTCGCCACCCTCGACGAGCAGGGCCGAAAGCTCGACGTGGAGCTCACCGTCCAGGACGATCGGACCATCCTCGCGATCCGGCGTCCGATCCGATCGGATGCACGCTGGCGCAGGATCGTCCAGGGCCTCGAGGGCCAGATCCGGCTCGATCTGTCCGAGTCTCCCTCGGTCTCGGCCCCGGGCATCGAGGGCTTCGTCGATGCGCTGGAGGGGATCGCCACCCAGCTGGAGCTCGTGGAGATCGTCGGAGCGCCCCTCGCGGTGTGCGAGGCGATCGCGAGCTCCGGGACCCTGCGGCCGATCCTCCAGGTGGTGTCGCTGCAGATCGAGGCCCGCTGCAACGACTGCGGGACCGAGCGTCGCGCGATCCTCCAGGTCCAGCGCCTGCGGGAACGCAACACGATCCAGATCAACTCGGGCTGTGGTCGCTGCGGGGGGACCCTGACCGTCACGAGCGATCTCCAGGATCTAGACACGCTGTCGATCGGCCAGGTGCCCTCTCCGCCCGCCCTGAGCCACCAGCCTCCGCCCGTCATCGCTGCACCGATCGTCGCGCCTCCCCCCCAGCCGAGCCGGGCGAGGGGGGGATGCATGCGCCAGGTCGCTGTCCTGCTGCTGTTGCTGCTCGCAGGCTCCACCGCCCTCGTTCCCCTGGTTAGTTAGGCCCATGTCAAACGGTGCTCAGCCGCACATGGCCCTCGTGATCGACGAGGGCGCCGCACCCTCGGTCGGTCGATGCATGACCTCGGCTGCCAGCGGAATGCCGTTGGTCGTCGGGGGCTCCATCGACGAGGTCCTCGCTCGACTCCGGGGCCAGCTGAGGCTGATCGTCATCGGCAGCGGTCACCTGCCCTCGACCCTCGCCGCCCTGCGGCCCATCCACGACGTCCGGATCGCTGTCCTCGCCCACCAGATCGACGACAGCATGCTGGCGGCTGCGCTGCGGGCTCCACAGATCCTGGGCTTCCTGGCGTGGCGCTCGGTCGGCGTCCGCCCCTGGGAGCTGTCGTATGTGGTCCGCCGGGTCGTCGCTCCCCAGCAGCCGCCCCCCAACTCCGCGGATCTGTTGCTGTGGGGAGCGAGCACGGTCACCTGGAGGCCGAGGACCTCCTCCGATCGGGATCAGACGGTCCGTGCCGTGGAGCTGGTCGCCATGCGCTTCGGGATCGGTCGCCGCCTCGCGGGCACCGCCGCGGATGCAGCCCACGAGCTGCTGATGAACGCGATGTACGACGCGCCCGTCGATGCCTCGGGCAGCCCGCGCTACGCCGAGGACAGGCAGGCGGACATCCGGCTCGAAGAGCACGAGATCCCCGTCCTGCGCCTGACCGTCGACAGCTCCCACCTGGCCCTCGACATTATCGATCCATTCGGGAGGCTGCCCCGGGGGAAGCTGTTCGGGGGGATCCTGCGGGGGCGCTCGGGGGCGTTGGCGTCGAGGGCCTCGAGCGTGCTCGACGTCTCCGATGGAGGCGCTGGCCTGGGGCTGTTCAACCTGTTCTCGAGCGGCGCGGTGGTCCGGGCTGAGGTCGTCCCCGGGCGGCAGACCCTGGTCTCGTGGATGCTCGATCGTACCGTGAACCAGAGGGAGATCCGCAGCCTCCCCCGCTCGCTGTATTACCTTGAGGGGGTGCAGGCATGACCCATGAAGCCCCCCCCGCGGCCGAGCGCATCCACGCGCTGATCCGAACCCAGCTCGATCTGCTGAACCTCTCGGGCTCGACCCCCAGCCCGGATCAGTGGCAGATCTTCCTCGCCCGGATCGAGTCCGAGCTCAGCGATCGGGAGCTCCGCATCGAGGCGCTGGAGGAGGTCGCGGCCTACTCCACCGAGGAGCTCACCCGGATGCGCCTGTCCCTGACCCGGCAGTACAAGGATCTCGGGGAGACGCTGGAGGTCCTGCGCGAGGCGGTGTCGGTGTTCCGAGATGCTGCGGCCGAGGGAGACAACGAGGCCTTAGCCACCGCGCTGCGGGCGGCTCAGCAGCGCTTCAACCTGCAGCTGAGCGCAGAGTGGTTCGAGCCCGCCGAGGCCAGCGAGCTCGATCTGGCCGCCAGCTCGGTCCGGGTGCTGCACACAGGGCTGGTGGCGCTGTCTCAGGCGATCGCTGATCTGGTCCAGGAGACCTCCACCATGGCCTCGGGGCGCAAGGAGCTGGAGCTCGCGGGGGCGGTCCAGCACATGCTGGTGCCCCCGTCCTCCGGCGTCAGCGTCCCCGGCGCCCGCATCCACGCCTGGTTCCAGCCCGCAGATCAGTGCGGCGGCGACTGGTGGACCGCCCACGAGCTCACCCCGGAGCGGGGCCTGGTGGTGGTCGGAGACGTCACCGGCCATGGTGCTCCGTCCGCGATCATCACCGGCGCGGTCAAGGGCGCCTGCGATCTGGCACGGATGGGCATGCGGGGGGGGTTGCGTCCGAGCCAGCTCATGCGGATGCTCAACCGGGTCATCGCCGAGGCCGCACGCGGCGAGTACATGATGACCGGGGTCGCCCTGACCCTGCAGCCCGTCGCCCCCCGCGTCCAGCTCACCAACGCAGGCCACCAGCCCCCCTGGCTGATCCGGCGGGGTGAGGTCACTGTGGTACAGGGGGTCCGCGAGCCGCCCCTGGGGGCCCAGGCGGCGGTGAGCTACACCGAGCTCAACCTCCACGCGGAGCCCGGCGATCTCATCGTCCTGCTCACCGACGGGATCACCGAGGCCGAGAACGAGAAGGGCCAGGAGCTCGGTGACAAGCACGTCAGGGCCCTGTGCGAGCAGCACGCGAACCTGGGCGCTGAGGCGATCCGAGACAAGATCCAGCAGACGGTGCTGCACCACTGTGGCTCGCGTCCGCCCTCCGACGACATCACCCTCGTGGTGATCGAGGTCGTCTAGGAGGGGGGCGATCTCCTGGGCCCGGCTCGGGCTCTGGGCCGGTCCCCAGCGCGAGCCAGGCGATCCCACCGAGCCAGCGACAGACACAGGCTCACGCGGCGGGCCCCCGTGGGGGAAGCCCCGCTTTCTCCAGCTTGCTCCCCCGACGAAGCCCCGGCCCGGGATCGACACCTCGCGCCCACGTTGACACGGCTTGTGCCTACGTGGGACAGTCTCCAAGCCCCACGGTCTCACATCGCCCCGTAAAAGCGCTCAAAGCAACGCTTTCGCGATAAGTCCCGCCTCTCGACCCCCGCGTGAGCCATGACCTTGCTGCTGTTGCTTCTGTCGTCGTTCACTCCGGCTCATGCAGGCAACATCGCCGACGAAGCAGAGGTGAACTTCCAGCTGGCCCGCGACGCCTACAACCGCGGGGACTTCGACACCGCCCTGTTCCACTTCATGGTCTCCAACCGGCTGTCCCCCAACCGCAACGTCACCTTCAACATCGGGCGGGCCTACGAGGCCCTCGGGAAGTATCCGGAGGCCTACCGCTGGTACCAGGACGCGCTGGAGGCGGAGGACACCCCCAGCGAGGAGACCGTCCGGAAGATCCTGGAGAGCCTCGACAAGATCGAGGACCGGATCGCCCTGTTCAAGGTCGTCACCGATCCCCCTGACGCGACGGTCTACATCGATCGCCGGAACCTCGGCTCGATCGGCCAGACCCCGCTGGACATCCCCCGGAGGCCAGGCAGCTACCGCCTGATC
This sequence comes from Deltaproteobacteria bacterium, assembly GCA_011376105.1. GTDB lineage: Bacteria > Myxococcota_A > UBA796 > UBA796 > DRPG01. The sequence continues at coordinate 12,897 of DRPG01000496.1, read as the reverse complement.
ATCGAGAAGCCAGGCTACGAGACCGTCGAGACCGAGGACTACGATCTACAGCGGACGGGCACCCAGATCGAGGTCGACCTCAAGCTGGTCCCGATCGTCGGCCGCGTGTCGATCGAGGGCGAGGTGGGCGCGACGGTCCACGTCGAGACCGAGGATGCACCTCCGTCCTGTGAGATCCCCTGCGTCCTGGAGCTGCCCGAGGGCAAGCAGATCCTGTACTTCCGCAAGCCGGGCTTCCGCAACCAGCCCAACCTGATCGAGGTGTTCCAGGATCAGGAGCTGGAGCTGGTCGCAGATCTCTCCCCCATCACCGGCACGCTGATCGTCGATGCCGGCGAGCGCGGCGCGCTGATCGAGATCGACGGTGCCCCGGTGGGCTACACCCCCGCGGTGCTCACCGACGTCCAGGTGGGCTCCCACGAGCTGCAGATCTCCTATGGAGGGTACGAGCCCTACCGGGCGACCTTCGACATCTCCGAGGACGAGACCATCGACATGGGCTCGATCGATCTCAACCCGCTGTTCCGGGTCACCGCGGCGAGCCGCTTCGACCAGAACGTCGCCGAGGCCCCGGCCAGCGTCACCCTGATCCCTCAGGAGGAGCTGAAGGCCTTTGGGTACCAGAGCATCCTCGAGGCGATCGTCGGGAGCCGGGGCCTGTACCCCACCAACGATCTGTCCTACGAGGGCCTCGGGGTCCGGGGCTTCTCCCGCCTCGGCGACTACAGCAACCGGATCCTGCTGACCGCAGATGGCCACAGCCTCAACGACAACGTCTTTGGCTCGTCGTACCTCGGCCTCGATGGCATCGCCGATCTACAAGACATCCAGCAGATCGAGGTCGTCCGGGGGCCGGGCTCGGCCCTGTATGGCTCCAACGCGGTGTTCGGGGTGATCAACCTCGTCACCAAGGGCGGAGGCGATGGATACCAGCCCCACGTGGCGCTGACCGGCGCGGATCAGGCCATCCGGGCGCGGGTGGGGGCGGGGATCGGGGACGAGTCCGTCGGCGCCTGGGCCTCGCTCTCCGGGATGTACGATCCCGGCCGGGACTACGAGTTCCGGGAGTACGCCGACACCCCCAGCCAGGGCATCTCGGAGGACGCCGACGAGTCGCTGGCGCGCACCCTGCACGCCAAGGCCTGGGCCGGCAACCTCACCCTGCACGGCATGTACACCACCAGCGAAAAAGAGATCCCCACCGGAGCGTTTCAGACCAACCTCGGGGATCATCGCTCGGCCAACAACGACTACCGCGGCTTCCTCGAGGCCCGCTATCAGTCCGACGCCCCCAACACCAAGCTCGATCTCCGGCTGTTCTACGACAACTACGCCAACGAGTTCATCGGCCCCTATGGTGTGGGCTACCTCTACAACGACCAGAACCACGATCAGTGGTTCGGCGCCCTCGCCCAGCTCAACCAGAGCCTCGGCGAGGCCATGAGCCTCACCCTCGGGGGCCAGACCCGGCAGCACTTCATCACCACCCTGGAGAGCTTCGAGATCGAGGCGCTCGACGCCGAGCCCTTCAACCAGCCCCTCGACAAGGACGCGGCCTCCCAGATCTACTCGGCCTACGGGGTGCTCGATCTCCACCCCGGGGAGCTGGTGACCTTCAACCTCGGGGGCCGGATCGATCGCTACGAGACGGCGGACACCGACGCGGGTGATCCCACGAGCAACACCTACGCCCATCCCCGGGGCGCGCTGATCCTCTCTCCGGGCGACGAGGTCCTCAAGTTCATCGCCGGCTCGGCCTTCCGGGCCCCGAGCCCCTTCGAGTTCTTCTACTCCGACGGGGGGATCTCTCAGGTGCCCGCCGCCGAGGGCCTGTCATCGGAGACGATCCTCACCGGCGAGTTCGAGTGGACCCACGCTTACTCCGAGGTCCTCACCCACACCGTCAGCGGCTACTACAACAGCATCAACAACCTGATCGACACCGAGATCATCGACGACAACGGCGTGTTCCGGTACACCAACATCGACGCGCCGGTCCGCACCGCCGGGGCCGAGGTCGAGCTCCGGCGCTGGTGGCGCTCGGGCTGGATGCTGGCGAGCCAGATCTCCTGGCAGCGGACCCGCACGGGGGGCTTCATCGATGGAGACGCGCTGACCAACAGCCCCATCCTGCTCGGCTCCTTCATGACCGCGACCCCCCTGAGCCCCGGCGTCACGCTGGCAAACAAGATCCGCGGAGAGTCCGCGAGGCTGACCCAGGCGGGCTACCTCACCGACGGCGCCGTGGTCTGGGATGTGACCCTCACCGGGACCCTGGATCGACCCACCCTCGAGTACGGGATCGGCGTGCGCAACCTCCTCGACTGGCCGATCACCCATCCCGGGGGCGCCGATCTCTTGATCGACGAGCTGCCGCAGCTGGGGCGTAACTTCTTCGCCACCCTTCGGGTCAACCTGTAGGGTCAGGCGCCCCTATGGGCGGCCTAAGGGTTTTGCCACAGGCCGCCCGGGGCTGCGCTAAGATGCCCACGGTGGAGGTCCCATGTCCAGCATTCAGCCCTGGCTGTGGCCAGCCGGTGGTCTGTGTGGAGCTTGGCTCCTGGCGTCGTGTGGCTCTCTCGAGAGCTACCTCGAGGGCGTCAAGGATCCCCTCTCGTCCACGACCACCCCGGGCGAGCGCCCCAGCCTCGACACGGGGCCCACAGACGACACCGGCACCGATCGCCCCACCGACACCGATCGCCCCACCGACACCGGCGCGCCCGGCACCACCGCGCCCGGCACCACCGCGCCCGGCACCACACCTGGAACCACCACCGCGCCCGGAACCACACCTGGAACCACCACCGCGCCCGGAACCACGCCTGGAACCACCACCGCGCCCGGCACCGGCACCACCGGCACCACCCAGCCCCCCGTCGTGCTCCAGCTAAGCTCGATCGAGCCCGACTTTGGCACCAACGCAGGGGGCAAGGAGGTCCTGCTGACGGGCACCTTCGACATGAACACTGAGGTCTGGTTCGCGGGCTCGCAGGCGACGATCCTGTCGTCCACCGGCGCTGAGCTGCGGGTGGCCACCCCGTCCAACGCAGGCACCGGCTGGGTCGACGTGGAGGTCCGCTCCGGGGCCCAGAGCGTCACCCTGGCGTCCGGCTACCAGTACTGGCTCGACGAGTCCGGCATGACGGGTGTTGTCGGCGAGATCTCCTACATCGATCAGGTCGGCGGGTACTGGTCCGGCGGCGCCAGCGACTTCGCCTATGGCACGTTCGCCTTCTCCACCGGCTCGGCCTGGGAGCTGTGGCAGGACTACGCACCGGCCTTCGGCTCCTGCGCCTTCGACCACGCCCTCACCGCCCCTGGCCGGCTCGACACCGGCGCCACGAGCCTCCAGTTCAGCTCCTCGGCGGGGCCCTCGTTCACCCTGCCCGACGCCACCGCCCAGCTGGGCGCGCTGTGGTTTGGGAGCTCCAGCTTGCCCACCAGCGGCGTGGTCCCGAACACGATCTACGATCTCGATCCAGTCCTCGGTGGGCCCGACTGGCCTGGCTTTGGGCTGTCCACCGCGGTCCAGATCGGTGCGCCCTTCACCGTCGTCGGCCTTGACGCGCCTCAGGCCCCCAACACCGATCGCCAGATCGATCTGACCTGGACCGGCGCAGGCGGGGACTACGTGGTCATCTGGATCCTGCGCCAGTACCAGGGCGTGTTTGGGGCCTGGCACGACGACGGGATCGTGACCTGCGCAGTGCCCGACACCGGCGCGTTCTCGATCCCCGCCCAGACCTGGCCTGGCTGGTACGCCAACGACTTCCTGCACATCCAGGTGGGGCGCGTCGTCACCGACGCCCAGGTGCTGCCCCACAACGACTCCACCAGCAACGTGGCCGGGGTGATCTGGGTCTACGGGGGCGCCTACACGATCTTCTAGCAGGCGGCGGTGCGATCTCCTGGTGGCGATGTGAGCGCTCCCTGGGTTAGGAGCCCCGGGTCTTGGGTCGGACGCCACGACCCGTTCACCCTTCGGCGCTGCGGTGTCGAGCCGGGCCCTCCAAGTCGCAGCCCCTGCGCGCCCGGGGAGGAGATCCATGTACGCGATCGTTGAAACCAGCGGGAGACAGTTCCGTGTGGCTCAGGGCGACACCATCCAGGTGGATCGCCTCCAGGCAGATGTCGGCGCCGAGATCGTCCTCGATCGGGTGCTGCTCATCCATGGCGACGAGGTCCAGGTCGGCACCCCCCTCGTCGCGGGGGCCAAGGTCAGGGCCCGGGTGAAGGATCACACACGCGGCGAGAAGGTCATCACCTTCAAGTACCGCCCCACCCGCAGGCAGCGCCGGAGGGTTGGCTTCCGGCACAGCCACACACAGCTCGAGATCCTCGGCATCGAGGCCTGAGGGGAGACCATGGCACACAAGAAAGGACAGGGCAGCACCAGGAACGGCCGCGACTCCAACCCCCAGTACCGCGGCGTGAAGAAGTACGACGGCGAGCTCGTCAAGGGTGGCTCGATCATCGTGCGGCAGGTTGGATCCCACTTCCACCCCGGCCAGAATGTGGGCCAGGGTCGCGACTACACGCTCTACTCGACGATCGAGGGGCGCGTGCGGTTCGAGATCCGCAACCGACGTCGCTTCATCTCGGTCACGCCCCTCGAGGCTGCAGCCGAGTAGACCGCCCCGGCTCCGGCCGTGGCGAGGCAGGCCCACCGTGCGCTTTGTAGACGAGATCACCTTCCACATCGCCTCCGGAGCCGGGGGCGCGGGTGCGGTCTCCTTCCTCCGGGAAAAGTTCGTGCCCCGCGGCGGGCCCGACGGCGGAGATGGAGGGCGCGGCGGTGCGTTGATCTTCGAGGCGACCACCAGCCGCAACACCCTGGTCGACTTCCGGTTCAACAAGGTCTACCGGGCGAGCGCTGGGCGTCCCGGGGCCCGGCGCAACCAGAACGGTCGCTCCGGTGAGGATCGGGTGCTGCAGGTGCCCGTCGGGACGGTGATCTACGACGCCGAGACCGACGAGCAGCTCGCCGATCTCTCTGCCCCCGGGGCGCGCTGGAGCGTGCCGGGGGGGCGCGGAGGCAAGGGCAACACCCACTTTGCGACCGCGACCCATCGCACCCCGCGGATGGCTCAGGACGGCGAGCCCGGCACCGAGCTCCAGGTCCGCCTAGAGCTGAAGCTGCTCGCGGACGTGGGCCTGCTCGGCTTCCCCAACGCGGGCAAGTCCACGCTGATCTCCCGGATCAGCGCAGCCCGTCCCAAGATCGGCGCCTACCCCTTCACCACCCTGGTCCCCAACCTCGGGGTGGTGGAGCTCGGCGAGGGCAGCTCCTTCGTCGTGGCCGACATCCCGGGCCTGATCGAGGGCGCGAGCGAGGGGGCTGGGCTGGGCCACCGCTTCCTCCGGCACCTCGAGCGCTGTCGCGTGGTGGTGCACCTGGTCGCCGCCGACGCCGGGGCCGATCCGGTCGAGGGCGTGCACGTGCTCCAGGGTGAGCTCCGCAGCTACGATCCAGCCCTGGCGGATCGAGTCCGGATCGTGGCCCTATCTAAGATCGATCTCCTCGACGAGGAGGGCACCGCCCAGCGCCTCGCGACCCTGCGGGGGGCGGGGATCGAGGCGCTGCCGATCTCTGCGGTCTCCGGAGCCGGGCTGCCTGCGCTGCTCCACCAGATCCGAGCCCTGATCCAGGAGCCGGATCCCCCCGACACAGAGATCGACAAGTTGTGAGCCGGATCCCCCCGGGGTCATCGTTTGTCGTGGGTGCCTTGAGCAGTCGTTGCGGTGTGGGTAGGTTGCTCGCGTCTGGCTGGAGTCCCCCCGATGATCCATGGCCTCCTCGCGACCTTGATGACCGCCACCGGCTCCTGGGCCTGTGGCGGGCCCGATGATCCTGCCTGCACAGACGGGGATCGGCCCGAGGCGCTCGATCCCAGCGAGAGCGCCAAGCGCGCAGAGCTGATCGGCCTCAGCAACTGCTCGTGGACCACCGCGATGATGGCGGAGCGCGTGCTTGACGAGGGCGTGCCCTACACCTACGTGGGCCACCTGATCGAGAGCCACAACGAGCTGGCGTCGAGGGTCGCGGCCCCCTACACCGTCGGCCCCAACGGCAGGATCCACGTCGTCGCGAACGAGGTGCTCGATCTGCTCGATCGCCAAGGCTCGCTGCAGGCTCGCCTCGAGCTTCAGGGCAAGGTGCTCGAGGTCGATGGGGTCCGCTACCTGGTGGTCACCACCTTCTCCAAGGGCGCCTCGTAGGTGAACAAAACCTCAGGATTCTGAGGGCCAGGGCACGATTCGACATAGACAGGGGATGAACCTCCGAGGCTCGGGGCTATAATGAGGCACAGGAGGTGACCATCGAGCCAGAGGCCGTCGCGGAGGCGTTGGCCGCCGCTGCACTCTCTCTCAACGCAACCGATGTCGTGATCCTCGACATGCGCGAGCTGGTCGACTACACCGATCTCTTCGTGCTCTGCACGGCGCGAAACCGCCGCCATGTACAGGCGATGGCCGATGAGATCCGGCAGATCGGGAAGCGGGAGCTGGATCTGCCCTGTGCAGGGATCGAGGGCTTGCCCGCCGCTCGTTGGGTCCTGGTGGACTTCGAGTCGGTGGTGGTGCACATCTTCGACGCACCCCTCAGGGCGTTCTACAACCTCGACGGGCTGTGGGCGGACGCCCCCAGGCTCGAGATCCCCCAGGTCGAGGGGAGCGCTGAGGACAAAGACGAGCGCTTCCCCGAGCCCTTCGGGGCCTGACCCGCCTGCGGGAGCGCTCGAGCGTCCCCGCGGGCCGTGGGGCAAGGAGCGAGGGACGATGGCGCGGTTCAGCGTGTGGACGGTGGGCCGATCCAGGACGGGATGGGCCAACGAGGCCGTCGAGGACTACACCCGACGGCTCCGTCGTTATGGCGGGATCGAGGAGCACAGCGTCCGCCCGGAGCGCTTCCGGGGGGACGTGGAGGTGGTCCGGCGCGCAGAGGCCGAGCGGCTGCTGGCGGCTGGCGCCCGGGCTCAGCTCGTCGCCCTCGACGAGCGGGGGGAGACGCTGAGCACCGAGGCCTTCGCCCGCCTGGTCGACGAGGGCCGGCGGGCCGGCCGGCTGGCCTTTGCCCTGGGGGGGCCCTACGGACATGGTGCGGCCCTGCGGGCCTCAGCCTGGCGCACGGTGCGGCTGTCTGAGCTGGTGCTCAACCACGAGGTGGCCCGGGTGCTGCTCTATGAGCAGCTCTACCGCGCCATGACCCTGCTCGAGGGCGTGCCCTACCACCACTGAGGAGCCACAGCTACAGCAACGCGTCGAAGATCTCGAGGATCGCATCGAAGACCTCGTCGTCTTCGATGTAGGAGAACGTCGGGGTCCCGTCCCCGGTGAGCTCGTACCGGAACAAGAACCGATCGATCTCCTCTGCGTCCTCGTCCTCCAGCTGATCCTTCGGGGACAGCATCACGTACTCGGAGCCCGAGTACTCGATCACCTCGAGGATCACGCAGAGATACTCCACGCCGCTGTCGTCGGTGATCGTGACCAGATCGTCTTCGCTCAGGGTCTCGGAGTCGTCGAACCCGTCGACGTGACCCTCACCGTTCTCGTGCTCTGGGGACATGGCCTGCACCTCAGCCGTGGGTTTGCTCGAACGCTCGCATGAACTCGACCAATGCATCGACGGCTTCGTCTGTCTGGGCGTTGTACAGGCTGGCCCGGAGCCCCCCCACCGAGCTGTGGCCCTTGAGGCCCGACAGCCCCCCGGCCGCCGCTGAGGTGTGGAACGCGGTGTCGAGGGCTGCGTCTCCGCTGCTGAAGGTGACGTTCATCCGCGAGCGGCTGGACCGCGCCACCTTGCCCTTCCAAAACCCCGTGCGATCGATCTCGGCATAGATCCGCTCGGACTGCTTGATGTTGCGGGACTCGATCCCCCTGAGACCGCCCATGTCTTCCTCGAGCCAGCGGCACACCTCGCCGATCACATAGATCCCGAAGGTGCAGGGCGTGTTGAGCATCGAGTCTCTCTCGACCTGCTTCGCGTACTGCAGCATCGCGGGGAGCTCCGGATCCATCCGGGGCAGCAGCGAGCGCCGGACGATCACCACGGTGACCCCCGAGGGGCCCAGGTTTTTTTGCGCGCCGGCGTAGACGAAGCCAAAGCGGGAGCCGTCGATGGGGCGGGAGAGGAAGTTCGAGCTCATGTCGCAGGCCAGGATCGCCCCGCCCGCGTCGGGGATCTGGCTGAACTCGGTCCCGGCCACGGTGTTGTTCGAGGTGTAGTGCAGATAGACCGCACCGTCTCCGGCGGAGCTGATCTCGCCGGGTGAGGGGACCCGATCCCAGCCGGCCTCCTTGCTGGAGAACGCGGTGTGGACCGTGCCGTAGCGGGCTGCGTCTGCGGCGGCCAGATCGGCCCAGCGCCCGGTGTTGAGGTAGACCGCCCGCCCCCCCCGCAGCACGTTGGCGGGCCACATGTAGAACTGGCTCCGGGCACCGCCCTGGAGGAACAGCACGACCTGATCCTCGTCGAGGTGGAGCAGGCGGGTGATCCGCTCCCGCGCGGCCTGGATCACACCCTCGAACAGCGCCGAGCGGTGGCTGCACTCCGCGATCCCGAGCCCGCTGTCGCCGTACTCCCACAGCGCGGCCTGGGTCCGGCGCAGCACGGGCTCGGGCAGCACCGCAGGGCCAGCCGAGAAGTTGTGGATCCGAGCCATCGCGTCCCTCCGTGCAGCAGCCTGCCTATCCTGTTGCCTCCGCGGCGCCCGCCGTGGCCTCCGCGGCGCCCGCCATAGCCTCCGCGGCGCCCGCCATAGCCTCCGCGGCGCCCGCCGTAGCCTCCGCGGCGCCCGCCGTAGCCTCCGCGGCGCCCGCCGTGGCCTCCGCGGCGGTACCCGCCGTGGCCGGCCGGGGATCGAGGGAGGGCTGGCGCGGGGGCCCTGCAGCGTCTTGGGGGAGGGCTGGCGCGGGGCCCTACAGCGTCACCACCGACACGTTCAGCACCGCCGACAGCGCCTGCAGCGCCTCGAGCAGCTGGGGGGAGGGCTCGGACGAGATCTGGATCCGCGCGATCGCGGCTCCGGCAGGGAACACGATGTTCTCCATCTCCTGGACGTTGATCCCCGCCTCGCTCAGGGGCTCGAGGATCCGGGCGAGCACCCCCACCTGATCGAGGTGGCGCACCACCAGCCGGTGGCTGGCGGAGGAGGTGATCACCCGGTTGATCCCGTTGATCACGCGCCCTTCGTCGCGGAACGTCTCGGCGATCCTGCAGATCTCGTCTCCGACGGCCAGCTGGGCCTGCTCAGTGGAGGCTCCGATGTGGTGCGTACCGTAGACTGAGGGGTGGGAGGCGAGGGGGTGGGAGAACGGGGCGGTCTTGTCGGTGGGCTCACCGGAGAACACGTCGAGGCCCGCCCGGATCCCCCGCTCCAGGGCCCGCTGCAGCGCGCCCTCGTCCACCACCTCCGCCCGGCTGGTGTTCAGGAACAGGCTCCCTGGCGCCATCGCAGAGAAGATCGACTCGCCGATCAGCCCCCGGGTCTCCGGCGTCAGGGCGAGGTGGATCGACAGCACGTCGGCGCGCCTCGCCACGGCCTGGGGGGTGTCCAGGCGGACGATCCCGATCCGGGCGGCGCCTGCATCGGTCAGGGAGCGGGACCAGCCCACCACCGTCATCCCAAACGCCGCCGCCCGCTCGGCGACGGCCTCCCCGATCGCGCCCACCCCAAGGATCCCCAGGGTCCGGCCCGACAGGCCCCGCCCCTTGGCGTAGCGTGCCTTGTCCCATCGCCCGGCCCGGAGATCGGAGACGTTGTCGGGGATCGAGCGATCCAGGGCCAGGGCCAGGGCCAGGGTCAGCTCTGCGACCGCCACCGCGTTCTTGCCCGGGCAGTTGGCGACGAAGATCCCCCGCCGCGAGCACGCCGCCACGTCGATGGTGTTCACCCCCGCGCCCCCTCGCACGATCAGCGACAGCCGCGGGCCCGCGAGGGTGTGGGCCTCGGTCACCGCGGTGGAGCGGACCACCAGGATCTCTGGATCGAGCTCGGCGAGCCGTGCGACCAGCGCCTCGCCCGACAGCCCAGGCTCGGCGCGGACCTCGAAGCCGCTGGCGGCGAGCCGGGTACGGGCAGCGTCATGGAGCTTGTCTGCGATCAACACGCGCATGAGAGCCTCCGACCGGGTGAGGAGATCGGGTCCTGGTTCGTCCCTGGACCTCGTTGGGCTATGTTTGCAGTACAGTCATGCATCCTGGACCTTGGAGGTTGCGATCTCAAGGATCCTCATAGTCGACGACGATCGCACCTTGCTCGAGGCCATCCGAAGGGCCTTGAGGAGCGCGGGGCACGAGGTCGTCGTTGCCGCTGAGGTGGAGGACGCCATCGAGCAGATCCACCTCTGTGAGCTGGACTGTGCCATCGTTGACTACACGCTCCCGTTCGGCACCGGCACCACCGTGCTGCAGGCCCTGCGCAGGATCCGCCCCCACTGCGCCCGGATCCTGCTCACCGGCCGCTCCGAGGGCGAGGTGTTCCGCGACGCGGTCAACACCGGCGGTGCCGGGCAGATCATCAGCAAGCCCATCGGGACGTCGGCCCTGCTCGAGGCGGTCCAGAGCGCCCTGGCCCAGATGGGGAGCGTGGGGCACCTCAGCGAGGCGATCCGGATCGACCGGCTGAGCCTGGCGCTGCAGCCGATCGTGCGCATCGAAGACGATGGCTCGAGGGTCCCCTTCGCCCACGAGGCCCTGCTGCGATCCTCCCACCCCGTCCTCGACACCCCCACCACGCTGCTCGAGGTCGCAGAGCGCCATGGCTGGGTGATGCGGCTCGGTGCGGTCGTGCTGGAGCTCGCCGCCCAGCGCCTCGAGGCCCTGCCCACCGATCAGCTGTTGTTCGTGAACCTGCACCCGACCCAGCTAAGCGATCCAGGCGGCCTGTCCCGGGGGCTCACCCACCTGGATCACGCCGCCGAGCGCGTGGTCTTCGAGATCACCGAGCGCCTCGATCTGTCGAGGATCGAGGGCTGGGAGGCCTCGGTGGAGGTGCTCCGGGGGCGGGGGTTCACGATCGCGATGGACGATCTGGGCGGAGGGCACGCCACCCTGACCAACCTGGTCCGGCTCAAGCCCCGCTACATCAAGATCGACATGGGCTTGGTGCAGGATCTGCAGCACAGCCCCCAACAACGCGACGTGATCCGCTTCTTGCAGGGCTTCGGGGCGACCCACCACGCCGCGGTGATCGCGGAGGGGGTGGAGACCTCCGAGGAGCTCGACGCCCTGACCGACTGCGGGGTTCGGCTGGTCCAGGGCTACTACCTCGGGCGCCCGGTGCCCTGAGCCTGCGGACGACGGCCTGCGGACGACAGCCTGCGGACGACGACCCCTTCCCGGAGCTTGGGCTCGAACCAGGTCGACTTCGGGGGCATGACCTCCCCGGCGTCGGCCACCGCGAACAGCTGCTCGAGGCCCGTGGGGTACAGGTGGAACGCCACCGCCGCGCCCGCGTCCACCGCCTCCTCCAGGGCCCCGGGCCCATGGATCCCCCCCACGAAGGAGATCCGAGTCGATCGACGGGGATCATCGATGCTCAGCACGGGGCTGAGCACACGATCCTGGAGGATGGAGACGTCGAGCCCGGCCACCGGATCGAAGCTGCGGACCTCGGGGCGTGCGATCAGGCGAAACCACCGATCGTCGAGGTACATCGACAGCTCCCCCCTCCGGATCGGGGTGTCGGGCCCGTTGGCGTGGACCTCGTAGGCCATGGCGATCGCCTCGAGGAAGGACTCGGGGGTGTGCCCGTTGAGATCCGAGATCACCCGGTTGTAGGGCAAGACCTGCAGCCGATCCGCAGGGTAAAGCCCGGCGAGGAAGCCCGAGGAGGCCTCGGTCCGGCGCTGGGCATGGATCCGGCTGGCGGCGGCGGAGCGGTGGTGTCCGTCTGCGATGTAGAGTCGATCCACCTCCGCAAACGCAGCCCTCAGCGCCTCCACCCGATCGAGGGGGACGGGCCACAGCCGATGGATCACCTCGTCCTCTGTGGTGACCTCCCACGCCGGGGCCCGGCTGGAGAGCTCGGCGAGCAGCTCGGTGAGGCGATCGGTGGGGCGGTAGGTGAGGAACACGAGCCCGACCTGCGCGTCGAGCACGTCCATGTGGTGGGTTCGATCGTCTTCCTTGTCGGGGCGGGTCAGCTCGTGCCTCGCGATCCCACCGTCGTCGTACTCGGCCACCGAGGCGGCGGCGAGCACCCCGACCTGTTCGTGGTCCCCCATCACCTGACCGTACAGGTAGTAGGTGGGGCGGCGGTCTTCGACCAGCAGCCCGTCGGAGACGAAGGCGTCGAGGTTCTCCCGAGCCTTGTGATACGTTGCTTCACAGTGGGGATCGGTCCCCTCAGGGAGATCCACCTCAGCACGCGTCACCCGCACGAAGCAGCGGGGCTCCTGCGCCAGGGCCCTGGCTGCTGTCTCGTCGAGGACATCGTAGGGGGGGGCGATGATCTGGGACGCCAGATCGTCACGGGGTCGCAGCGCACGGAAAGGACGGACATCAGCCATGGGAAATCCCCCAACGCCTCCCCAGCTATCCCCCGCACCGCTGGCCCGCAGCTGGGTTCATGGCTACGATGCCTCCATTCCCAAGCCCCCCGCGGGCAAACTCCGGAGCTAGCTCCATGGCCTTCGAGTGGGTTGCTGGTCTATTCCAAGCCGACAATCAACAAACCCGTGGTCTGTCTGGGGATTCGGCCCACTCCGTCGCCCTGGACGACTCGAATCCCTACTACAACTACCGCCTGAGGCGGCACAAGGCGGAGGGGGATCTCGTCACAGATCCTGGCCTGCTGTGGTACACGTCCCCCTATGTCAAGCGTCGGTCGGGGCTGGGGACCCACGTCGGCGCCGAGATCGGCGATGGCACAGCCAACTACACCGATG
>DRPG01000495.1 GCA_011376105.1 Deltaproteobacteria bacterium | reverse complement strand
TACGTCGCCGAGCCATACCGGCGCGCCAACACCCGGGTCGATCTACAGCAGCTGTGGCACAGGATCGCGACCCTGGAGGAGCGGGTGGCGGCCCTGGGGAGCGCAGGGGTGGTCCCCTGCGCCGAGGAAGAGGCCGCCCGACGACTGCTGTCCCAGGCTGTGGACGCCGCCGAAGCCCTCGATCCCGACACCGCACGATCCCTCCTGGAGCGCCTGGAGAGGGAGCACCCCAACACCCAGGCGGGCCGCTCGATCGATCGCCTCCGCCAGGAGCTGGAGATCGTCGGGCGCCCCGAGGCCCCGCTGCAGCTCGAGGGCTGGATCCAGGGCCGCACCGATCACCAGCCCGACGCCCCCACCCTCTACGTGTTCTGGGAGCTGTGGTGTCCCCGCTGCCAGCGGGAGCTGCCCAGGCTCCAACCTCTGCTGGATCACCACCAGGATCAGGGGCTGCAGATCCTCGCCCTGACCCGGATGACCCGCGACGTCGAGCGCGTCGAGGTGCAGCGCTTCCTCGCCGAGCACGGGCTGAGTTTCCCCGTGGCCCTGGACTCCGACGGGGCCCTGTCCCAGCACTATGGGGTGCGTGGGATCCCGGCGGCGGCGATGGTGGTGGGCGGCTCGGTCATCTGGCGGGGCCACCCTGCTCACCTCGACGACGAGCTGATCGAGCGCTTCCTCGACGCACGGTGGGGGCCAGGCCCGCCGGGCACAGCCCCCGGCACAGCCCCCGGCGCAGCCCCCGGGGGGCAGCAGCTCTAGCTTGTTTGGCCCCCAACCCACGGCCGGGGCTCAGAGGGTCCAGATCCAGGAGCCGCTCAGCTGAGCCCCCGCCAGGGGAGCGAGCCACAGCCCCCGGAGCTCGAGCCCCATGGGCTCACCCCGCCAGTCCCGGGCCCACATCCACGCTGCACGGACCCCCAAGCCGACGACGTCGAGGCCTGCGGCTCCGAACACAGCGATCCGATCCCTGCGCCCCCCCAGCTGCAGGCCCGCCAGGGCCGCCACGGCATGGATCCGATCGTCGGGGCGGGAGGCATAGCTGAAGAAGGGGGCGGTGTCGGCCCCCACCAGCCACCGCAGCGGGCCGTCCGAGCCCCCTGAGCAGCTCAGGCTCCCATAGGGAGACACTGAGGCCCGCAGCGCAGGCGTGCCGAGATCTTCCCAGCCTTGATCGCGATCGAGGGCGGCTCCACCGGCCACGCCCAGGCCCAGGCCACACCGGCGCACCGCCAGAAGGCCACCCCGGGGCTCGCGGCCCCCACGCCGGGACGCGGCGAGGCCCGGCGGCGCCACCTCCGGCCCTGCACCAGGGGGAAAGACCCGCAACAGCAAGCCGTTCCACCGGGGGATCGCCTCGTGACCCACCCGCACCGAGACCCGCCAGGTCCCGACGTCGCCGGGCCCCGGGGCCCACTCGATCAGGCCGGAGGGGCGCACGACGAGCCCCGGAGGTCCTCCCTCGCTCGACCAGCCCCCGGTCGCGCGGCCATAGCCGTCCTGGAGCTGGAGCTGGAGCTGCTGGCCCACCTGGACGTCGATCGTGCCCCAGTAGTCCCACAGGACGTGCTCAGCAGGAGGATCCGGCAGGCTCGGGACCCCGGGAGCGGGGGACGGGGGAGCGGAGGACGGGGGAGCGGAGGACGGGGGAGCGGAGGACGGGGGAGCGGGGGACGGGGGAGCGGGGGGCTCATCTCCGTCAGCCACCGCCACGCTCCCGGCGACCCCACCTGGATCCTCTCCACAGCTCCCGAGCAGGCGGGCCGCCCGGCCCCGACCATCGAGCACGATCAGATCGGCACACCCGCCTGCCCCTGGGAGGGCCACCCCGAGGGAGGGGGCCAGCGGCACTTCGATCCACCCCCAGCCCCCGAGGGTGGGGACCCCGATCCGGCGACCTTGTGGATCGAGCAGCCAGAACGGCGGACCTCTGCCTGGATCGTCCGAGCCCTCCACCAGGGCCCGTGGAGCGCCACCGGGCTCGGCGGCGGGGAGCCGCAGCCTCAGATCCCCCAGCCAGACCCCGGGCTGATCTCCGCCCACGAGGACGACGGGCTCGCCCCAGGGCCCTGCGCTCATCGCCTCGATCGGAGCCGAGGCGGCGACGGTGGAGACCTCCGCTCCGATCCTCACCATCCTCGTCGCCCCCCGGGTAGCGAGGATCACCTCGTCCCTCACCTCAGCCACCAGGGGGGGGCCCTCGCCGAGCGCTCCCAGGGCCTGGGGGACCAGGGCCTGGGGGATCAACCCCTGCTGGACCGGGCTCCACCGGGTCACCTCACCATCATGGACCGCCACCAGCTCTGAGAACCCCGCTGCTCCTCGGGCGCTCAGGGTGCCGCAGGGCTCGGTGGTGATCACGTTCGTGCGGCGCAGGCCGCTCCGATCCCCCTGGAGCAGGGAGATCCCGGATCCACCACACAGCAGGAGCTCGGGATCCCCCTGGGCGTCGAGATCCCGAAGCAGCAGATCCTGGGCCGTCAACGCTGGATCGTGGAGCAGGATCGACCCATCTGGCTCAGCGATCCACAGCCCATCGGGGCCCAACCCTGCCAGAACCGGCCCTCCGTCGAACCCCCCGGAGGTGATCCGGGACGCTGCCGGCAGCGCCAGGGGCTTGATCGTCGAGGAGGTCCAGGCCGCAGCGGGGGACGCCCACCATGCCATCCAGGGGAGCATGTACGTTCATACCCGATGGGTGGGTTACAGAGCGACCCCGCGGAGGTCGGTTGGCCAAGATGCTCGCGCTGACGTTCGACGCAACACAACAAGACTGGGACACCTCCACGGGCATGGTCCTCGCTGAGGTCGAGCGCCCGATCCTCGACGAGGGAGACGAGCGGAGCGTCATCGTCGAGGTCCGCTATGCAGGCTTCTGTGGCACCGATCGGGGGATCTGGTCCCGGAGGTCCATGGGGGATCTCGTCCTGGGCTCTCTGTCCGAGGAAGGCTCCACCCGGAGGATCTTTGGGCATGAGCTGCTCGGCACGATCGTCGAGGTCGGCAGGGAAGCGGAGCGACAGTACGGCTACGTCCCGGGGGACACCGTCAGCACCGAGTCCCACATCGTCTGCGGCGTGTGCTACCAGTGCCGCCGGGGCGAGCAGCACGTCTGCGCCAACGAGAAGATCATCGGCGTGTCGATGGATGGCTGCTTCGCCGAGTACGTCAAGCTGCCCGCCCGGGCCCTGTGGCCCACCGACCTAAGCCGGATCCGGCCCGAGGTCGCCGCCGTCCAGGAGCCCTTCGGCAACGCGGTGCACGCCTGCCAGGCCACCGATCTACGTGGCTGCAACGTCGTGATCCTCGGCACCGGGACCATCGGCTTGTTCGCCGTCCTGGTGGCGAAGGGCATGGGCGCGAGGCAGGTCATCGGGATCGAGCCCGATCCACATCACCGCGAGCAGGCCCTGCGCCTCGGCGCAGATCACGTCCTCGATCCAGCCCCGGGCGATCCCGAGCGCCCCTGGGTCGCGGATCCTGCGCTGCGCGAGGTGATCAGCGACCTCACCCAGGGGGTCGGGGCCGACGTCGCGATGGAGATGTCGGGGTTCAACAGCTCGCTGAACAACGCGCTGCAGATCACCCGCCGGGGCGGCCACGTCGTGCTGTTCGGGCTGAAGAACGGCGACGTGGTCGTGCAGGACATGCACCGGGTCATCATGAACGGGCTGCAGCTCCACGGGGTGGTGGGGCGGCGGATCTTCGCCACCTGGGACATGACCCGGGCTCTGCTTGAGAACACCGGCAACGGCATCCAGTCCGCCATCTGGGAGGTGATCCTCAACCGCGGCCAGGACTCGATCGTCGAGCTGGCCAGCTTCGATCCAACCCGCTTCGAGGACACCATGAAGCGCTTCACCAAGCCCCTGCTCAAGATGGCGGGCTGAGGCGAGCGTGCTCGCCGAGCGAGCGAGCGTGCTCGCCGAGCGAGCGAGCGTGCCTGCCTAGCGATCGTGGGCGCTGTCTTCGGCGGCCCACAGATCGTCGGCGGCGGTGGGCAGCGACAGCACGTCGCAGGAGGCCCTGCGCACCACCTGAGCCGCCACGGCCCCCAGCACGAACCGGGCCAGCCCCTCCCGATCGCGGTTGCCGACCAACAGCACGTCGTACTCGGTGGACAGCTGCACCAGCACGTCCTCCGGCTCACCCCGGCGCAGGATCGTGCCCCCGCGACAGCCCTCGGGGACCACCCGCTCCATCATCGCCCGCAGCCGCGCGATCTTCGGCGCACGCAGCGCCGCCCACTCGCGCTCCGCCGCCTCGCGCACCGAGCGATCGGAGATGTGGGGTAGCCCGCCCGCGTCGACATACAGCGCATCCAGCGTGCCAGAGAAACGCTCGGCCCACACCGCGGACAGCTGGAGGATCCGCTCTGGATCGGGCCCGCTGACGTCGACCCCCACGATGAACCGTGCACCGGGCCCCGGGGGGAGCTCCCCCCGGGGCACCAGCACGGGGCACAGGGTCTTGCGAAGCACCCGGGTGGCCATCGGACCCTTCAGCAGCCGCTCCAGCGCAGGAGGCTCCCTGGAGCCCACCACCATGAGATCGTAGCCCCCCGACAGATCCACCAGGCCCTGAGCCGGCTCCATCGACTCGATCCGGGCCCGACCCCTCACGGCCTCCGGCAGATCCTGCAACAGCGCGTTGAGCGCATCCCGCTGCCCAGAGGTCTCCGAGTCATTCCCCACGAGGTAGACGAGATCGACCTGAGT
>DRPG01000494.1 GCA_011376105.1 Deltaproteobacteria bacterium | reverse complement strand
CGCTGCGGAGGCTGCCGGGGGGGCTGGCGGGGCTGCAGCACCGGATCGTGATGGAGGGCGGAGATCTGCCCGAGGGTGCTCGCTCCCTCGACGAGCTGGAGCGCTCTGGGGCGGCCTGGCTCGATCGCCACCCCGAGGCGGTGGACGCGAGGATCGATTCCCTCGGCCCTGGAGATCTGGCGACCCTGATCCATACCTCGGGCACCACCGGCCCCCCCAAGGGGGTGATGTTGGTGCACGACAACTGGATGTTCCAGGCCGAAGCCCTGGCTGCGGACCTCGCGACCCACCTGCGGCCCGGCGACAAGCAGTATTTGTTCTTGCCCCTGGCGCACGCCTTCGGCAAGCTCTGCGAGCTGATCGCGGTGGTGGCGGGGGTCCCCACCGCCCTGGAGGGCGATCTCGACATCCTGAGCGAGGGCCTACAGCACACGCAGCCGAGCCTGGTGGCGGCGGTGCCCAGGGTGTTCGAGAAGATCCATCTCCGGATCGAGGCGAGGGCTGTGGCCGCGGGATCCGGGCGGCACCAGCTCTTCACCTGGGCCGTCGGGGTGGGGGAGCGAGCTGCACAGCGCAGGCTCGCCGGCCAGCCCCTGGGCCGGCGGCTGGCGCTGGAGCTGGCCGCCGCCGATCGGCTCGTGCTCAGGCGGCTGCGGAGCGCTCTCGGGGGGCGGATCCGGGCCTTCGTGTCGGGGGGCGCGCCCCTGTCCCCCGAGCTCGCTCGGTTCTTCTATGCCGCAGGGATGACCATCCTCGAGGGCTACGGCATGACTGAGACCAGCGCCGGTGCGACGGCGAACCGCCTGGACGACCTTGCGTTCGGCACCGTGGGGCGGCCCCTGCCGGGCTGCGAGGTCCGGATCGGCGCCGACGGTGAGATCCTGATCCGGGGCCGGAACGTGATGCGGGGCTACTGGGGTCGCCCCGAGGCCACCGCGGCCGCCCTCGAGCCCGACGGCTGGCTGCACACCGGTGATCTTGGGCACCTCGACGACGCAGGCAGGCTGCACATCACCGGCCGGATCAAGGATCTGATCATCACCGCCGGGGGCAAGAACATCGCCCCCCAGGGCCTCGAGCACCGCCTGAAGGCGGCCTGCCCCCTGCTGTCGGAGGTGGTGGTGGTGGGCGATGGCCGCCCCTGCTGTGTCGCCCTGGCGTGGATCGACGAGGAAGCCGCCGCCGCCTGGGCCGGAGCCCATGGGCTGTCCGCCCGTACCCACGCTGAGCTCTCGACCCAGCCCGAGGTCCAGGCGCTGATCCAGGGGTACGTCGAGCGGCTCAACCACCGCGTGGCGCCGCACGAGAGGCTGAAGCGGATCCACCTGGTGGATCATCCGATCACCGAGGTCCAGGCGCTGATCACCCCCAGCCTCAAGGTGAGGAGGGCCGCGGTCGTCGAGCGCTACGCTGTCGAGATAGAGGCCCTGTACACCCAGCGGTGACGGTGGTCGATACCCTGGGGCATCACTCGTCCCCCCAAAGACTCGGAGGACCGCGATGCGGTGGACCCCTTGGCTCTGTCCCGGCCTGCTGCCCACGATCGGTTGTGGGCCCTCGCTGGAGTACTCTCCCTACGCCAACAGCACGCTCCCTCCCCCCTCGGTCTCCATCGACGAGGAGATGAGCTCGAGCCGGCGCGACCTCACCGGCCAGATCGGGCTGGAGACGAGCGGCGACACCTTCGAGCTGGATCTCTCCACCAACGTCGGTCGGGTCCAGATCTCCGGGCGATCCAGCGCGGGCTCGGATCTGTCGTTCCTCGACGGCGTCGACGGGCGGGTCTCGGTGGCCGAGGACGCGGTGAGCGACGAGCTGTCACTCCTGATCGTCGACGACTCGGGGCCGCTGTTCCTCCTCGAGACCGTCACCCCCACCGTGCTCACCCGTGACGCCTTCGGGGTCAACTTCGTCATCACCGCCAACGATCTAGGCCCCGTGCCCGTGGGCACCACCACGCTGTCGCTGACCAGCGTGTATGTGGGCACCGACGACGGTGAGGTCGAGGCCTTCCCCGGGGAGCCCCTCGAGGTGGTGATCGGTGGGCTGTCCTACCGCTTCGTCCTGCTCGCCTCCTGGTCCCGCAGCTACGACGCGGAGATCAACCTCCAGTGCGCCCTCGATGAGATCTTGTCGTACGAGGTGGCCCGGGTCGAGCCAGGCACCGCGTCCACGATCCCGCTGGAGCGCCCGAGCGCCCGGGGGATCGACAACAACGCCTGCTCGTCTGCGCCCCCAGCCCCCTGAGGGCTCAGCGGGTGCAGCCGCCCACCTCGTAGGTAGAGCGGACCACCAGCCCACCTTCGTGTAGGGCGCGGGCCAGCTCCAGGGGCTCACGCAGGGCGGTCCGGATGACACAGATCCGGATCGGATCGAGGCCCGGCCCCTGGACCGGCCTGCGGACGTCGACATAGGGCAGCTCGATCCGATCGAGCAGCACCCCGAGGCGGTCCGCCGGGGGCTCGACCAGCACTGCGATCCACCCCCGGCCGAGGGGGAACCAGGCGACGTCGCAGTCGAGGCGCTCCTCCGGAGGGTGCCCCAGGATCCGGGTGAGGCGGCGCAGGATCCGATCGCTGGGGGCGGTGGGCTGGACGCAGACGCTGCGGGCCGCGAGCACCTCGATGATGTCGGGCTCGGCACGCTCGGTGATCCGGAGCGCGCGCTTGAGCTGGTGATCGGAGTCGCCCTCGAGGACCCAGGCGCCTGCAGCCGCCTGGGCGATCAGCCACAACCAGGACATGAGGGCCCATAACCTGGGCTCGCCTCGACGAGGCGCTGGAGAGAGGATGGAGCTGTGCCTGATCCGACACGCTGAGCCGGCCTGGCTGGCGG
>DRPG01000493.1 GCA_011376105.1 Deltaproteobacteria bacterium | reverse complement strand
GGCGACGATCTGGTGGCTGGACCGCTACGACCGAGAGCCGATCTGGTTGCTCGGGCTGACCTTCCTGTGGGGCGCCATCGGCTCGGTCCTGGCCGCGGTCCTGGGCTCGATCCTGATCGACGGCGTGATCCACCTGACGATGGAGCTGGGCAGCACCATCGACTTGGATCTCTCCACCGCCCGGGCGATCAGCGGCCCGGTCTTGGTCGCTCCCTTGGTGGAGGAGCCAGCGAAGGCCGTCGTGCTGCTCTACGTCATCTGGAACCGGCACTTTGACAACATGACGGACGGCTTCGTGTACGGCGCGGCGGCCGGGCTGGGCTTCGGCATGACCGAGAACCTCATGTACTTCGTCAGCGTCAGCTCAGACGTGGCCGCCTGGGGCTCGACCGTCCTGATCCGGACCTTCTACAGCGCGGTGATGCACGCCACCGCGAGCGCGATCCTGGGTGCGTCGCTGGGCTTTGCGCGGTTCCGGGGGAGCCTGGTGCTGACGAGCTCGGGGGTGGCCGGGATGGGGCTGGCGATGCTGGTCCACGCCCTGTGGAACGGGCTGATCACCTTCTCCGAGCTGACCGGGGGCGAGGGGCTGTTCTTTGCAAACCTCATCATCTTCCCCCTTGAGGTCTCCATGGTGTTCATCGTGTTCCAGATCTGCCTGCTCGAGGAGTCATGGACCATCGAGCGGGAGCTGATCGAGGAGGCCAGAGACGGCCGGCTCCCCGAGGCCCACCCGAAGATCCTCGCGAGCTGGCTGCAGCGCCTCTCCACCCGCTGGGTCCCCGAGGGCGTCGATCACGATCTCTACGTCCAGACCGCCACCAGCCTGGCGATGCGCAAGAAGCAGGTGCGCCAGATGGGCGCCCACACGCCCTCGTTCTACCGCGACGAGGTGGATCGGCTGCGCAGGCAGCTAGAGCTGGTGCTCAAGGGTCGCTGGAGCTGAGGCGCCGGCCGCGGCCCGGGCGCCCCGGGTCCTCCCCGGGCGCGGGGGGGCCGCCTCACCTCCGAGGCCAACGATCTCGAAGGTGCGGGGTCCTCCCCGGGCGCGGGGGGGCCGCCCCACCGTTTAGGGGGGCGGTTGATCATCTGCGGGGTCCTCCCCGGGCGCGGGGGGGCCGCTGCGGGCAGCCGGCGCCCCTCCCAGGAGGCCCGGGCCCTCCCCGGGCGCGGGGGGGGCCGGCCAGCGACGGCTGTGCTCTCCTGTGGGCGCTAGCGCTCGCCGGAGCCGGCGGGGTCAGCGGGATCTAGGGGGTGGAGCTGGGCCAGCCCGATCCCGTCGAACCAGCTCAGGACCGAGCGGCTGGAGACGAACCCGTCGGCGTCGGTGGCCAGGACGGTGAGCACGTTGCTGCCGTCTTGCAGCTCTACATCGGCGGTGAACGGGAGGCTCCGCAGCGCGCTCGTGGGCCCGCTGCCCTCGAAGAAGACCTTGTTGTCACCGGCGAAGATCATGACGTTGGAGACTCCGACGTCGTCGGTCACGACCCCTGAGAGGGTGATCCGGGAGCTATCGGAGTAGGGCGGGGGGCTGCGGGTGATCGACACCACCGGCGGGATCCTGAGATCCGAGGAGGGCAGCTGCTGTCCCTCGTGGAGCACCAGCGTGTCGTGTTGAGAGAACCAGCCGTGGAAGCCGGCCCGGACGACCGAGCCATGATCGTAGGCGGCCGAGTCTCCCAGGGTCAGCTCGAGGCGCAGGGGTTCGCCGTCTGTGGGCAGGGCCCGGACATCCACCAGGAAGTCTCCGCTCCAGCTCGCCCCCGGCTCGAGGATCCGCTCACAATCAGGCTCCTCACCCGCTGGACAGGGGGAGCCATCCGCGCGCTGCAGCGCTCCGGGCTCCAGGGTCCCGACCACCAGATCCATCGACTTGCCCGAGCGGTTGCGCAGCCGGGCGAAGGGCTCGGAGGTGGGGCCCTCGCCGTGGTTCTGGACCTCGAGCTGGATCCGGAGGCGCTCACCGACGTCGAGCAGCCCGTCGGAATCGCCTCCATCGTCGAGGACCTCCCAGCGCCAGGCGAGGGAGGGGAGCGGGCGACCCGCCACCACCAGGCGACCGGTCCACCGGCTGATGGCCTGCTCGCTCGCGTCGCGGAGCTCGAGGGACAGCGAGCCCTCCTCGGCGGGCCAGCCCGCGGGCAGGCGCACCCTCTGCTCGTAGCGACGGGTCTCGCCGGGCTCGAGGCGACCGAAGAAGAACTCCCGCCCCGACAGGACCTCGGACTCGGACACGATGGCGGCGACCCGATACAGGGTCTGATCGGTGAGGTTGGTGACCTCGACCGCGATCTGCTCGGCCTCACCCGCGACCAGGCGCCCATCGGGCCCCAGATCCAGGTGCACCTCGAGGGGATCGTCGCCCACGGGCACCACCGGCCCCCGGGCCCAGTCGATGCCATAGGCCGAGAACGCCTCGAGCAGCTGATCGTTTCCGATCTTCCGGTAGCGCTCCACCACCGGGTGGGCTGAGGAGAGGACATCGGCACGGCGCCAGCCCTCCGATGCCTTCAGCACGTCCCGGGCGAGGCGGACCTGAAAGTCGGACCGCAGATCGAGAGCATCGGTGCGCCTGCGCTCCCGCTGCACATCGACATAGCGCACCCGGTAGGTCGGATCGTCGAACCGGACGGTGGTCTGCTCGAGGGAGTGATCGAGATCGGCCTCGCGCCGGACCCGTTCGCGGTAGAACAGGCGGATGGGGGACTGGAGGGCCCCCGGCTCCGCCCGGGGGGGCACGATCGAGGTGAGCAGCTCGATGTCGGCCGGGATCCCCACCGCCTGGATGCTCCGATCCCCGGGCGTGAGGTACTTCGAGATGGTGAGCTTGAGCTTCGAGTTGTCGGAGAAGGGATGGAGGTTCTGCACCGAGCCCTTCCCGAAGGTGCGCTCCCCGATGATCACCGCTCGCTCGTTGAACCGCAGGGCGCCCGCCACGATCTCGGACGCCGACGCCGAGTTGGCGTCGACCAGGACCGCGATGGGGTAGTGGGGCTCGGACGCCTTACGGGCCTTGTCGATGTCGGTCCGGCGTCCCTCTCCATCCACGGTCGACACGATGTCGCCGCTGTCGAGGAAGGTGTCAGCGACCTTGACCGCCTGGTTGAGGAACCCCCCCGGGTTGCCCCGGAGATCGAGGATCAGCCCATCGAGCGCTCCGCCGGCCTCCCGGTGCAGGCGGGCTAAGGCCTCGTGGAGCTTTTGTTCGACCTTTTCGTGGAAGCCCTTGATCGAGACATACCCGATGTCGGTGCCGTCCACCAGCTCGTCTTCGACGGGGTTGATGCTGATGAGCTCCCGCTGAACCCGGAACTGGATCGGCTCGGGGACACCAGGCCTCATCACCTCGACCACCACCGGGGCTCCGACCGGACCCCGCAGCCGGCGGACCGCGTCGTCCAGCGACATGTTGATGGTGGACTCGCCATCGATCCGCACGATGTGATCGTCGGACTGGAGCCCCGCGGCGTGGGCGGGCGTGTCCTTCAGGGGGTAGTCGACGATCAGGCGCCCCCCGTCGGCGTCCATCGAGATGGTGATCCCCAGCCCGCCGAACTCGCCCTGGTTCTCGACGTCCATCTCGCGAGCGTCATCTGGAGGGAGCAACACTGAGTGGGGATCGAGGGTGGAGAGCATCCCGTTGATCAGGGCATACTCGATCTGGGCCATCGGGGCCGGGGCCCCGGGTGCCTCGGGGAGATCGTCTTCATCGAGGTGGGTGGCCAGCAGCTCGGCGACCCTGCGGAGCTCGGACTGGAGCTCCTGGCGACGCCTGATCGGAGGGACCTCCAGGACGGTCCGATACTCCCCGATCTCGACGGACAGGAGATCGCCACCGGGCTCACGGGTGAACATGCACACCGGCACATCGTGCTCGATCGCGTCGAGGGCGGCGTTGAACATCGCGTCCCAGTCAAGGCGGCTCTGATCGACGTAGCTCTCGGAGATGTGGTACAGCGTCGGGTCGACCAGATCGAGCTTCGCCAGATCATAGCCGGGGAAGAATGCAGAGGTCCCAAAGTCTCCGGGACCATCGTGGCCCCGCGCTCCCCCCACGAGGAGCTGGAGCGCGACCGCCAGGCTCACCCCGCTAGCGATGCTGAACACGGCCAGCGGCCTGAACACACGACGCATACAAGCTCCAGCTCTCTGAGGCGCTGCTCATGCGAATCCCCTACCTTCACCCTAGGCGGCGTACCCTGGGAAGTCAACCATGGAGGCCAAGCCCCACACCACCCACACGATGCCCCGCCCACCCGACGGCTGGGGGATCCTGAGACAGACCGTGATGGAACGATCCCCGCTGTGGGGATTGCACCTCATGCCCGCCTGCTGTTTGCCCGATGATCGAAGCACGGAGACGCCGCGATGCTGAAGTTGAAAATGACAAGTCCCCTCAACAACTTCCTGCACGCGCCGGCAGATGATGGAACGGAGCCCGGGCCTGGGGTACAGTCCCAGCGTCCCCATCGGCCACCGTCCTCCCCCAATCCTCAAGCCGTCGGGTCGCGCCGATGCCCCTGAAGCTATCTTGTCCGAGCTGTCGAACGGAAGTGACCCTCACAGAGCCACTTCCCCTCCCCGGCGACACCGTCCTGTGTCCAGGCTGTGGTGCCGCCGTCGCCATCTCATACCCCGCCGGAGTCATCGACCAGCTGCGCGCCAGAGGCAAGCGGTTCGCCGGAGACGAGGCGCGATCCACCCCACCCCCAGCCCCCCCTCCGGTGTCCGGCACAGCACCCGGTGGGCGGTTCGCCCAGACCGGAGAGATGGGGACCCACAGGCCCCCCACACCGCCTGCGGCTCAGCGGCAGGCGCACCCCCGTCACGGGAGGCCCACCGAGGCCCCCACCGAGCTGGAGCCCCACGCCCCCCTCGATGAGGAGGGGCTCAGGCCGACCTACGTCCAGCGCAACGAGCCCTCCGCCAGCCGGCCCCAGGTCACCCCGGGTCGCCCCCCGAAGGCGGCTGAGGCCCAGACCACGCCTGCGATCGACGTCCAGTCCGCCCGGCGGCGGGCCGGCACGCCCCCCTCCGAGCCCCGGCGGCGGGCCGGCCCGAAGATCGGCGGGGGCTCACCGCCGCCCCCCCAGAGGGCCAAGCGTGGCCGGGGCCGTGCCGTCGTCGGGGCCATGGGCTGCCTCGGCTCCT
>DRPG01000492.1 GCA_011376105.1 Deltaproteobacteria bacterium | reverse complement strand
GGGAGCACGGTAACCGAGGTCTGCCCCTCCCTGCCCCACTCTACGGGACAGCCCAGCGCAGAGCACCGCTTCCACCCGCTCCCCGGGACGGGGCTCGCCCAGGCAGGTGGCACCGGGTGGATCCCGACGATGCGTCCATGAGCCTGTACCTGCTCGATGAAGCCGGGGGAGGGGGGGGCGCCGGCACGCGCCGCGGAGACTCACAGACCCAACCATAGGGTCTTCGCCGAAGATCGAGCCAAGCTCGCACCCCATCCCATTACGTTGGGGGGGAAGGAGCGTTCCTTGGATCCCGAGCGACCTATACAGCCCCCACCTCCCCACCCGGCCCAGGGGATGATCGAGCCCACCCCCCTGTCGCCACACGCCCAGGCCAAGCGCCAGCACATCCTCGAGGTCGCGACCCACCTCTTCGGGCAGCATGGCTTCGAGGAGACCAGCATGAAGCAGCTGGCCGCTGAGGCCCAGGTCTCCACCTCGGCGATCTACACCTTCTTCGGCGATCGGGAGGATCTGCTGCTCGAGGTCGTCAGCGCCAGGATCGCCCAGATCGTGCAGAGCGCGGCGGTGCTGGGGCGCACGGGCCAGGATCCGGTCGACACCCTCGCGGAGACGCTGCGCTACGTCAACCGGGACTTCTCGTCCGATCCCCTGCTGAGTCGGCTGCTGATCCTCCAGGATCACGTGATGGGGCCGCGCTGGCGGGAGCACATGGGGCGCCTGCTGCAGGTGCTCGACGCCATCGCGGCCAGCCTGCTGCGGCAGGCCACCTGCGACGATCAGCTGTGGTGCTCGGATCCAGAGGGCCTGGTGGCGGTGATGCGGTTCTCGATGCAGGGGTGGCTGCTGAACACGCTCCGGGGGGCGGACACCGTCCCCGAGGCCCGGATGACCGAGGCCCTGATCGAGATGCTCTACAGGGCCGCGGGGCGGGAGCCCCCCGGCCCCCCGGAGGCTCAGGGCGCCTCGTAGCCCAGCTCGACCGGGCGCCCCCGCCGGGGCCCCGGGGCAGCTCTCCAGCTCGCCCTGCACCGCGGAGTCGCTGCCACCGGGGAGCCGACCGGTTTCGGTGGGCTTGACCCGACGGGCGCCCCGGGCCCCGCAGCGACGACGGCGGTGGCGGTGGCGGTGGCGCCGAGCGCGTGAGCAGCACGATCTCGAGGTGCATGATCACCTCCTGCCCCCACCGAAGCAGAGGTAAGGAGCGCGCCAGCCTGGAGATCCCCTGCGGGCGGGATCGTCGAGGGATCCAGCGGCGGGCTGTCGGAGCGGGCTGTCTAGCTGCGCCGCCTCGGGGAGGCCCTGCCGTTGGCCACCGCCCGGGCAGTGCTCGGTGGCTGCAGCCCCCGACGCTCCAGCGCCTGGAGCGCCCCGGGGATCTCGTCGCAGGCGCCGGGCAGGGCTGGCAACGCCAGCAACCGCTCGGCGATCGCCTCGAGCTGGAGCCGAGGGCCCGCCAGCTCGATCCGTCCTTCGGGGCCGTCGATCTGGAGCCCCCCCGGGTGGAGCCGGATCTGCTCCCGGGGTCGGTGGATCACCACCGATCGCCTCCCTGCAGTGAGCACCCGCCCTTGAAGGCGGATCGCGGCCGTCATCCTGCACCCCAGGGCCACCAGCCCCAGGGTGAGCCCCGCCACCGCCCAGGCCAGGCCAGAGACGCCGAGCGCCTCCATCATGCTCAGCACCGGCTGCACCATCAGCCCGGGCAACGACAGGGACGTGCCCAGGGCCACCATCCCACACACCCAGGCCATCCGCTCCCTAGACCAGATCAGGTGGAGCTCGGTGGTGAAGCCGTCGGG
>DRPG01000491.1 GCA_011376105.1 Deltaproteobacteria bacterium | reverse complement strand
CCCCCCTCGAAGCTCAGGGCGTAGGTGCCGCTCCGCGCCTCGTCGGTGGTGAACGAGACGTTGTCCGCCACCTCCGCCAGGGGGGGCACGACACGCCCCGTCTCGAAGCTGGTCACCTGGCCGATCCCATCGAGGCCCGAGCAGTCGGCGTCGAGGCCATCCCCTGCGGGATCGATGGCCCCGGGGTGTACGGTCGCGTCGGCGTCGTCACAGTCGAGCCCCAGATCGCAGCCAGGGCCCAGGCCATCGCCATCCGCGTCGACGCACAGCAGGCAGTCCGACCAGTGTTCTGGATCGCTGGGCGCACAGTCCAGGGCGGAGGGGAGGCCGTCGCCGTCGACGTCGGGCTCCGAGCAGGCGAGGGCCAGATCGTCGAGGTAGAACGCGTCTGAGAGGCTCCCCATGTGCTGGATCTCGAGCTGGAGCCCCGACCACAGGGCCGCAGGATCGGTGATCAGGCCCCAGCGCGGAGCAAAGGCCGGATCCGTGGTGCCGTCGCCGGCCCAGGTGTCCGCGGGGACGAAGCTCGTGCCGTCCCACCAGGACAGCTGCACCTCGTCACCGGGCTCGGGGGGAGGAAACCCACGCTTCCCCTGGTAGATCCACAAGACCCCGGGACAGGCCGAGGCATCGAACGGGACCGTCTCCACCGAGGCGCCGTCGTCGAGCTCCAGGCTGTAGCTTCCCCGTGCGGCCTGCTCGCGCGTCACCACCGCCCCGGTGCTGGCCTGCCACCACGCAGGATCCAGCCCCCCGGACTCGAAGCCGTCGGACAGGGACGGCCCGTCGAGGCCGTCACAGTCGGTGTCGAGCCCGTCGCCAAAGGGATCGGCGGCTCCGGGGTGGACGAGCGCGTCCACGTCGTCGCAGTCCTCGCCTAGATCACAGCGGGCGCCGAAGTCATCGCCGTCGTCATCGATGCACCGCGAACAGTCGCGCCAGTGGCTGGGATCGGAGGGCGCACAGTCCAGGGTGTTGATCGCGCCGTCGCCGTCGTCGTCGCCGGGATCCGCGTCACAGATCAGCATCAGATCGTCGACGTGGACGTGATCAAACCCGGCCAGGGGCGCGGTGTTCACCAGGCGGATCCCCAGCTGGGGCCCGAAGGCGACCGGATCGTCGATCGTGCCGCTCTGCTCAGAGAAACCCGGATCCACTCCGCCGTCGCCGGAGACGCCCCCCGCGGGCCGCCAGCCCACGCCGTCCCAGTACTCGAGGGACAGCGACTCTCCAGGATCGGGGGCCTCGGGACCCCGCTTGTAGCGGAAGGACCAGAACAGGCTGTGGCACGGAGAGGCGTCGAGGGCCCGGCTGAGCATCACGGCCGTCCCCGCGAGCTGCAGCGCGTACCCACCCGACGCGACGTGATCGCTCGAGTAGGCGACGTCTCCTTCGGGAGGCTGCCACCTCGCTGGATCCGGGGCCCCCAGCTCGAAGCCATCAGACAGGAGGATCATCATCGAGGGCCTGTCGTCAAGCCGATCCAGCGGATCGGCCCCGATCTCCACCTCGAAGCCGTCGGGGACGCCTCCCCCGTCGGTGTCCCGCTCCAGCGGATCGGTGCTGTGGACCGCGATCTCGTCACCGTCGAGCAGGCCGTCGCCGTCGCTGTCCGGCTCCAGCGGATCGGTGCTGTGGACCGCGATCTCGGCGCCGTCGAGCAGGCCGTCGCCGTCGCTGTCCGGCTCCAGTGGATCGGTGCCGTGGACCGCGATCTCGTCGCCGTCGAGCAGGCCGTCGCCGTCGCTGTCCGGCTCCAGCGGATCGGTGCCGTACAGCTCGAGCTCCAGCGCGTCGGTCAGGCCGTCGCCGTCGCTGTCAAGGATCGCTAGATCGTCGGTGGGCTCCTGGGGATCGAGCCCTGCGCTGACCTCCGCGCCGTCTGTGGCCCCGCCCCCGTCGGTGTCGGGCTCCAGGGGATCGGTGCCGTGGACGTTGACCTCGGCGCCGTCGGACAGCCCGTCGCCGTCGCTGTCCGGATCGTCGGGATCGGTGTAGTGGATCCGGACCTCGTCGTCGTCGGACAGGCCATCACCGTCTCGATCGCTGTCTGCAGCGCCGGTGTCCGTGCCGGTGCCGGGGTCGGTGCTTGATGGAGGAGCCGCCTCGTCGGTGGGGGCCTCCTTGTCACCGCTGCAGGCCCCCAGGCCCAGGATCAGCAGGAAGACCTGCCTGGTTCCCATGACGCGCTCCGTGCTCGGGGTGACGATCGCAGCGGATCGTAGCTGACCCAGAGCCGATCGACACCGATGTTCCGACACCGCGCAGCGATCAGCCCTCCCCGGGCTCGCACTCAGTCGACGGAGGCCGCGGGCTCGATCGCGGTGGTGAGCGTCGCGTCGGGGGGCTGGGGGAAGCGCCCGGCCTGGATCAGGCGTCGGACCTCAGCGAGGCGGGGCATCGCCGAGATCGCGGCTGCGGACCCGTCCCGGCCACAGAGATCGTTGTACAGCCCGATCACCTCCTTCACGCCGGCGATCGACATGCCGTTGGCGATCATGAACCACGCGGTCCAGCCGCTGTGGGCCACCAGCTCTGAGACCCAGGTGGCGTGCTTGCCCGCGCCGATCACCGAGGCCTCGGCCGCCATCGCCTGGTGGGCGTCCATGGTGTCGTGGCGCCAGCCCCAGTACCGGCCGGTCAAGCCAAACCCCCCCCGCCGCCCCCACACCGGTGTGGCCGGCGAGCAGTAGAACGGGGACGCACAGTAGAAGTCGATCCCGTGATCGTCGACCCACTGCAGGGTGCGCTCGCCGCAGTCGGGCTGCTCGCCGGGGAAGCCAAACACGAAGTTGGCGTGGGTCGCGATCCCGTGGCGCCGCAGCCAACGCACACCCGACTCGTAGTGCTGGCGCCTGGACTTCTTGTCCATGTTCGCCAACACCGCGTCGTCGAGGGACTCGATGCCGAGGTACACGCTGCGACAGCCTGCGTCGGCCATCGCCTTGACCGTGTCCTCGTCGGCGTACTGGCAGCGGAAGTAGCAGCCCCACTCGAAGCCGTGACGCGACAGCAGGTCCAGGATCTTGCGGAACCTGCGCAGGGGCACGTTGAAGGTGTCGTCGGTGAAGTTGATCCGCTTGACCACGCCCAGCTCCCGCTGCCACCGCAGCTCGGCCTCCACCGTGGCCACCTCGACGGGATCGAAGCCCCCGTTGTTGGCCGGGTGACTGCAGAAGGCACAGGCGAACGAGCAGCTCCGGGCGGTGCGCATCCCGGCGAGGTGGTAGACGTGCTCGGGATCGAGCAGGTGCCAGTGCACCGCGGTCTCGTCCACCGTCGGGGCCCGATCGGGGGCGTCGCTGCAGGTGTAGCTGCCGTCAGCCTGCCGCAGCCAGGTCACCGGGAGCTGGAGCTTGGGCAGCTGATCGGGCTCAGAGGACACGATCGCGAGCGACTGGGCCTCGGCCCGGGCCGAGAGCACCACCGCGTCGGCCCCCCAGCCCTGCAGGTAGTGCGTGAAGACTGCGGGCGGCACGGTCTTGCTGTACTCGATCAGGATCTGCCCCCCGAGGATCACCGGGACCCCGGGCCACAGCCGCTGCATCAGCTTGGTGACCTCGCCGATGTTCTGAGGCTCAGGCAAAAACGTGGTGGACAGGAACAGGTACCGGGGCTCGATCCGCTCCGCCAACGCGGCGAGATCGAACCGGGTGGCGTGGTTGACGTGGCGCAGGGTAAAGCCCCGGCGGCGCAGCACCGACTCGAGGTAGGTGCCGCACAGGTGGGTGCCGGTCTGAGCGTCGTAGCGGCGGTACTCGCGGGTGTGCCCCCAGACCGCCCAGCTCATGAACCGGGCTAGATCATAGCGCTCTCCGTCGATCCGCACCGCCTGACGCTCGCGACGGGCGTCCTGGACCCGACCCCCGGTCACCCCCCCAAAGCCTGACGCCCGCTCGGTCCAGGGCCCGGACACGAGATCGTTGTGGAACCGATCCACGTCCTCGAAGTACGAGACCAACAAGACATCGACGGACTCCATCCGGCTCCCCTAGGTCCGGGAGGATAGCATCCACAACCCAGGGACAACGGTGCTCCCCGGACGGACGATCGACCGGATCGGGGACAGCCTCCCCCCCTGACGACCTGTCGATAGACTCCACGGAGCACACGAGCGAAGGAGCGAAGGATGACTGGCCTGTGGTGGATCTGGGGGCTCGTGGGGTGCTCTGGAGACGCTCCACCCACCAAGACCGGGACCGACGAGACCGGGGCCGACGAGACCGGGACCGACGAGACCGGGGCCGACGAGACCGGGACCGACGAGACCGCGATCCCTCCCCCGACCCCGGTCACCGCCTGGCCCCTGCCCGGCCTCGATCTGGCCCACACCAGGGCCGCCCTCGGAGCGCAGATCTGCAGCGACAACGTCGATCAGCTCGGCGTCGCCTGGTTCGACGAGATCATCGATCGTGCGTTCTACGGTGCGGTGTCCACCAACCCCCTGGTGGTGGACGACGTCGTCTACTACCAGACCATGCGCTCCGAGATCGTCGCCCTGGAGCTGGGCAGCGGCGCGCCCCTGTGGCGGGTCCCCCGCGGAGCCGACAGCATCGGGCCCAACGGCGTCGCCATCGAGGGCGATCGGCTCCTTGCAGCGATCGATCCCCTGACGTTCGCCGCCCTCGATCGCCACACCGGGGAGGTGCTGTGGTCCCGCTCACTGCAGCGCACCCCCACCGAGGGGATCGACATCCAGCCGATCGTGTACGACGGCGTGGTGTACCTCTCCACCGTGCCCATGGTGCCCGGCCAGGCCCACATCCCGGGCACGGTGGGGGTGATCCATGCGCTGGATGTCGCCACCGGTGCGTCCCTGTGGTCCTTCGACACCCTCGACGATCCTGTCGGGCTGTGGGGGCACCCCGAGCTCAACAGCGGCGGAGGCGCCTGGTTCCCGCCGACCCTCGATCCCACGCTGGGGCTGATGTACTGGGCGATCGCCAACCCCGGGCCGTTCCCCGGGGTGCCCGGGTTCCCCAACGGCACCTCCAGGCCGGGTCCCAACCTGTACACCAACGCCCTGGTCGCGCTCGATCTCCAGACCGGTGCCCTGCGGTGGCACGATCAGATCAGCCCCCACGATCTGTTCGATCACGACTTCCAGCTCTCTCCGATCCGGGTGGATCTCCAGGTGGATGGACGCACCGAGCCCTTCCTGATCGGAGCCGGCAAGGCGGGTCAGGTGATCGCCTGGGATCCAACCACCGGAGCCCGCCGGTGGCGGACGGAGGTGGGGCGCCACGAGAACGACGACCTCACCGAGCTGTCCAAGTTTATCACCACGATCTTCCCTGGGATCTATGGCGGCGTGGAGACCCCGATGGCGTATGCCGAGGGGCTCCTGTTCCTCCCGGTGGTGGATCTGGGCACCCGGTTCAACCAAGAGAGCAAGCTGTTCCCCAGCGCTGAGGAGATCTTCGCCGGCACGGGGCAGCTGATCGCGCTGGACGCAGCCACCGGAGCCCAGGTGTGGTCGACCGCGCTCGACAGCGTCGTGTTCGGCGGCGCCACGGTCTCGTGTGATCTAGTGTTCACCGCCACCTACACCGGCACGATCCTCGCGCTGGATCGCGCCACCGGGGCCGAGCGCTGGCGGCTCGAGACCGGCGTGGGGATCAACAGCTGGCCCGCGATCGTCTCCGACACGCTGCTGTTCCCCCTAGGCGTGCCCCTGGGGGAGACCCCGCCAGGCCTGCTCGCCCTGCGGCTGGGCGCGACCGGCCAGCTGCCGACCGGCCCGAGCACCCCGGGCACGACCGCGACCGACACCCCGGGCACGCTCAGCGCGGCGCCCCACCCGACCGGCCCGATCCACCCGACCGGCCCGATCCCCGCGACGACGGGCACGGGCCAGGCCAGGCCCTGAGCCTCGCCGGGGCGGAGACTCGGTCCGGCAGCGGCCGCACCTCGAGCCATCGCAGCGCGCCGGCCCCCGCAGGGGGCGGCGCTCCTCGGGGTGAGGCCCACGCCTGGAGTGACCCGGGGGCCCAAGGGGCCCAGGGCTGGGCCCCCCCTTGGCTTGACGAGGGGGCCCTTGATTTGCCGATAAGTCAAATAGCCCTGGATCCTCAGAACGCGAAGTAGACGAAGTCTTCTTGAGCCGAGCGCGCAGAGGTCAAGATCCCCAGCGCGAGGATCGCCCAGGTGGTGGTCTGGATCGGCCACGCCCAGGCGGTGCCCCGGATCCGGGGCAGCAGCCACAGCTCGAACGCCATCGCCCCCGCCAGCGCCGCCGCCCCCGCCCCCGCCATCGCGGCCATGGTGCCCGCCACGACGAGCTCATCCACCGTGTTCGCCAGGGGGTTGCCGAAGAAGTGTTGCCCCAGGCGGCCTGGATCGGTCTCCCGGAACAGCATGTTGGCGGCCATATGGATCGGCACCATGGGCAGCCACATCCACCGGCTCCGCAGCAGGGGACGCACCCCCCGGGGGGCCCGGCGATCGAGCACCAGCCACCCCCCCTGGACCACGAACCAGAACAGCCCCCAGAGCACGAAGTTCCACGCGGCTCCGTGCCACAGTCCGCTGAACATCATGGTGATCAGCGTCGCCCGGATCAGGCTGGTCAGGGCCGACTCCCGGATCCCCGGCACCCGGAGCCACCGACGTGCGAGGCGCCAGCTGGCCGCAGGGAAGAACACATAGTCCCGGAGCCAGGTTGTCAGGGTGATGTGCCAGCGCTCCCACAGCTCGAAGGGCGAGCGCGACAGGTAGTGGTGGTTGAAGTTCCGGGTCAGCTCGAAGCCCAGCATCCGGGCGATCCCCCGGGCGATGTCGGTGTAGGCGGTGAAGTCGGCCAGCAGCTGGACCATGAACCCCAGGCAGCCGGCCCAGGCCATGGCCCAGCTTGGATCGGGGACCGCGAACAGATCGTCGACCCATGGGGCGAGGGTGTCGGCGATCACCACCTTCTTGAACGCTCCAAACAGGGCCAGAGACAGCCCCGAGCGCACCGCACGCCAGGAGAAGCTGCGATCCCGCTCCACCTGGGGCAGCAGGTCCCGGGCGCGCTCGATCGGCCCGGCCACCAGCTGGGGGAAGAAGCTGACGAACACCAGATAGTCGAGGAAGCTGCGCCGGGGCTGGAGGTGCCCCCGGTACACATCGATGGTGTACGACAGCGTCTGGAACGTGTAGAAGCTGATCCCCACCGGGAGCACGATCCCGAGCACGTGTAGATCTGCGCCGAGGCCCAGGGTGGTCAGCGCCGCCGCCACGTTCTCGATCAGGAAGTCCAGGTACTTGAACGTGCCCAGCAGCAGCGCGTTGCCAGCGATGGACAGCCTGAGGAGCGCGAGGCGGTGCCCGGGCCATCGCGCCATCGCTCGCCCACAGGAGTAGTCGAGGGTGGCCGAGTACAGCAGCAGGCCGACGAACCAGGGGTGGACCCAACCGTAGAACACGGCGCTCGCACCGATCAGCAGCAGGTTTTGCGCACGTCGGGGCAGCAGCCAGTAGATCGCCAACACGATCGACACAAAGACGACGAACTCAGGCTGAACAAAGGACACAGGCTCCCCGGATCGGGCAGGCTCAGCTTGCTCTGTAGGATCGGGGTCCGCTATGTCCGATCCGGGGAGGCCCGATGACCGGCGGAGCGACACAGCGGATCGCGTTGGTGACCGGCGCGAGCCGGGGGATCGGCAGAGGGATCGCGCGGGCGCTCGCCGCCCGGGGGGATCAGGTGATCCTGCTGGCCCGCAGCGGGCCCCTGCTAGAGCGGGCGGTGGCCGGGATCGCCGCAGACGGAGGCGAGGCGAGGGCCCTGACCCTGGATCTGGCCGCGCCGGGGCTGCCCGAGCGCCTAGCGGAGGCCGCGCCCCGGGTGGACATCCTGATCCACAACGCGACGGCCTTCGCTCCGTTCCAGCGCACCCCCCGCCTGACCGACGCCGAGCTGGACTCCGTCCTCGACATCTCCCTCCGGGCGCTGCTGCGGCTGGTCCGCCACGCCCTGCCGGGCATGGAGCAGCGGGGCTGGGGACGGATCGTGGCGGTGGGCTCGCTGGCGGCCACCACCGGGGGCCACGGACAGGCTGCCTATGCCGCGGCCAAGGCCTCCCTCGGGGGCCTGATCCGCTCGATCGCCGCCGAGTCCGGCCTCAGGGGGGTCACCGCCAACCTGATCGAGCCCGGCCTGATCGAGACCGAGCGCACCGAGGCAGCCCTGACCGACGAGATCCGTGCCCGGATCGTGGCCGACGCGGCGCTGGGTCGCCCCGGCACCGTAGCCGAGGTCGCCGACGTCGTGTCGTTCCTTGCCTCCGACGCCGCGAGCTATGTGACCGGCGTCCGGCTTGAGGTCAGCGGGGGCGCGGGGCTCGGGGTCTTCCCCCGGCGGCTCGATCCACGGAGCTGAGCGGGCCCTCCAGGGGGGCCCTCCAGGTCGTGTGGATCGGGGCCCTCCAGCCCGGACCCGGAGGTTTTGGGGGCCGAGCCCGACAGGCCCGGGCTCACGGCCCCGGAGGCCCGGGGACACTGTGGAGCAGCTGCAGCCGGACCAGGTACACGAACCCTCCACCCTCGCCCTGGATCCGCAGCACCACCGGCCCCGGAGGCAGGGGCTCTAGCTCGAGCCGTACCAGCCCGCCGTCGAGGCGCTCGGGCTCCAGCCGCCAGGACGCAGCCACCGCCCCGTCACAGATCAGCTCGAGCCCGATCCCCTCGCCCCGGAGGGCGAAGCCGGACAGCTCCAGCAGCTCCGCCCCGGCGGCGTCCTCCACTGAGAAGCGGGCCTCGTCCGCGGGATAGATCCACCGTCCCGCCTCCAGGGCGGCCCTCGCCTCGGCGGAGGGGGCCCTGCGGTAGCCCTCCGCCCCCCGGGTCAGGACGCGCTGCCAGGGCTCTCCGCTGTGGGCCCACCAGTCACAGCGCCGATCGGGCCGGAGCGCCACCACCCAGTCTCCGCCACGATCGCTGACCTCGGGCAGGGGGAACATCGGCCCCTGGCGGCCGGGGAAGATCGCTTGAGGCACACCGTCGTGGAGGATCTGGATCGGCGTGCAGCCGTGGCGGGTGCTCACCGCGAGCATGGGCGCCAGCGGCAGGTAGGCCCCCCCCTGCACCGCCACCAGCGCCGCCGTCCGGCCCCAGCGCGGCGGCGCGTGGTGGATCGCGGGGGGTGGACCGGCGAAGCTGACCTCCCCAGCGAGCAGATCGGCCACCACCTCCAGCGGGACCGAGCGGACGGGGCGCGCCTCGGTCAGCGCGGCCATCAGCTCGCTCATCAGCCGCCTCCGTCCGTCCTCGTTGAGGTGGATCTCGTCGGAGAACTCCTGCGGGGACAGGGGGAGGCGGTGGAGATCAACGAACGGGACCGACTCAGCCTCCAGCCAGGCCCCCAGCGCGTCCGTGGCGGCCTCGAGCTCGGCATCCGGTGGCTGAAGCAGGGGCAGCGCGACAAACAAGATCTCCGAGCCCTGCGCCCGGGCCAGGGACACCAGATCGGGCACGAACGAGGCCTCGGGGGAGAGCGCGGCACCGGAGCGCTGCCCTGCCCGGCCCACGACCGCCCCCGCGGCCGGCTCCCCGCCCACGTCCCGGAGCCGGGCGCTGTAGGACGCCGCCGCGATCTCTGAGCCCCGCTCGATCACCGAGCCCGCGCCATAGGGTGCGAACAACAGCCCAGCCGCCAGATCCCGGATCCCGTGGACCACGGCGCGGCGCGTCGCCCCCCGCCGGGCCGCGATCCGGCTCAGCAGGCGCTCATGGGGTCGTTCCCCATACAGCCGGGCCTCGGTCTCGTGGTCCAGCCGGGTGGCCACCGCCAGCGTCCGGCTGAGCTGGGCCGGGGTCCACAGCCGGGGCTCGAGCAGGGAGCTGGGCGGCCCCGCGACCACGATCCAGCCAGGCTGGTGGCCCGCCCCATAGACCCGATCCCGGAGCAGCAGGTACCAGGTCGGCGCGGTGGTCCCCGGGAGCTCCAGCTTCACCGAGGCCTCCCCCCCCTGCCAGCGGGAGAGCTGACGCAGCTCGAGATCGCTGTGGATGGTGGAGTTGCCCACCACCACCAGCTGGGGATCCCGCCGGGTCAGGGAGCGCTCCAGCGAGCGGACGAGGTGATCGGACTCCCCCCCGTCGGACAGCGGACGCGCCATCCAGGCCACCCACCCACAGGCGAGCAGGCTCGGCAGCAGCACCGCTGCGATCCTGGAGGGGAGGCTCTGCATGGATCTCGTCCTATCCCGTGGGAGCAGCTGTCCGCTCTAGCTACAGGTGCCCCGAGCGTGGACAGCGTCGCGACGCCGGCCCCGGTTCGTCCGTTGGCAGGAGGCTCGCAAAGGAAGGTGCGAGCCTCCGGTGTTCAGTGCATGCTCGGAGGAACCACCGAGGTCGCCAGGCGACGGGGAGCCCCATGATCGAGTCCAGCCCCTCTCGAGCACACCATCCCCCCACCCCGGGGGTCTCCATCGCGGGCACGGGCGCGTACACCCCCGATCAGATCCTCGACAACGCGACCTT
>DRPG01000490.1 GCA_011376105.1 Deltaproteobacteria bacterium | reverse complement strand
GAGCCGCTGGCCAAGTCCAGGTTGGGCTGGCGCGATCGCAGGCTCCGGGAGCAGGCCAGGAGGCGCAGCGGGTACCCGCGCGGCATGCGCCACGAGCTGATGTCGGTGGCCCTGGTGGCGGATCGCGAAGATCTGGAGGCGCGCGCTCACGACTGGGAGCTGGTCCTGCACCTGGTCGCCTCCCACCATGGCTGGTGTCGTCCGTTCCCCCCCGCGGTGGCGGACCCACCGCCCGGCGAAGACGTCGAGCTGGCTGTAGATCTAGACGGAGAACCCGTGCAGCTCCGACGCTCCAGCGCCCACGATCTCGCCCGCCTCGACGGAGGGATCGCCGAGCGCTTTGCACAGCTCCAGCGCCGCTACGGCTGGTGGGGGCTCGCGTGGCTCGAGGCGTTGCTTCGGCTGGCCGATCACCGGGCCAGCGAACACCAAGACAGCGTTCACCCCAAGGAGAACCCGTGAGCCCCATCCTCCTGACCGGACTCGACGGGAGCAACCCGCTGGGGTTCTTCGCTGCCTTGGGCCTGCTGCGCTGGCTGGCAGCAGAAGCAGGGCGACCACACGTCCGCCTGTCCTGGCAGAACCTCGGTCGCTGGCGCCCAGCACTGCACGGGGTCGAGGATCTCGACGCGCTCCTGGAAGCCGTGGCCGAAGACGCGGGCTCCTGGCTCGAGCGACCAGCGCTGTCCCTCGCGTACGAGTCCGGCAAGAAGAAGAAGCGGGTGTACGATCTGAAGCCTCCGCCGGAGACGTTCCGGGCCTGGCTGCAGGCGATCCGAGGGGGGGGGCAGGACACTGCCTTCGCAGCAGCCTACGGCTCGGACGGGGGGACGGACAACAACGGCAACATCAAGCCGACCGCGCTGCACTTCACCGCGGGCCAGCAGGTCTGGGGCAACATGGTGCGCGAGCTGGCCCGGGGCGTGACCCCCGCCGATCTGCGTGAGGCGGTGATGGGGCCATGGTCCTACAAGCGTGACCTGCCGCTCCCGAGCCTGGGCTGGGACGCGTCGGTGTCCCGGGACTACGCACTCCGGGCCTCGGATCCCTCCAACGAGAAGAAGATCGGGGTAGCTGGTGCAGATTGGCTTGCCTTCCTCTCGCTGCCCCTCTTCCCGGTCGCCCCGATGCGAGGACGCCTCGAGACCACCTGCTGTGGCGGAGGCTGGAAGATCGGACACCTGCGCTGGCCCATCTGGTCGATCCCTGCGACCGTAGACGCGATCCAACTCCTCCTGACACAGCGCGA
The DNA here is from genome assembly GCA_011376105.1 of Deltaproteobacteria bacterium. Taxonomy (GTDB): domain Bacteria; phylum Myxococcota_A; class UBA796; order UBA796; genus DRPG01. The sequence continues at coordinate 1,756 of DRPG01000490.1, read as the reverse complement.
TCTAGAGCAGATGACCCCGATCCAGCGAGAGATCAGGGGGATCGCCGAGGTGTTCACCAGCGGGATCTCCAGGAGAGATCAGGGCGGTGGCGGCTCTCTCGAGCCCGCCCGGGTCGCGGAGCGCACGGATCGCGTCGGCCCCGGGGGGCGCTCGAGACGTTGATCGGATCAGGCCGAGGCAGGGCCCCTCGGCGGGCTCTAGACCTCAAGAGCCAGAGCGCGCTGCGAGACGATCTTGTGAACGTAGACATCGTCGCGAGCGCCGGAGCGCCACACAGACGATGTCCCTCGGCTCTCGAGGGAACACCCCATCCCGCTCCGAAGGTCGATCCTCCCCCCCCAAAAGCCCCGCGTCCGATCGAGCGCGGGCAGGGCGTCTCGTCGAGAGAGACGGTGAGGTCCTGGTCTGACCCATCTGGCACCGCGGATCTCAGGTGGTGGCGTCGCCGATCGAGGCGCTGCGGTGTGTCCGCGCTCCAGCCCGGCGACGCAGCAGGGCCAGGGCCAGCAGGGCCAGGCCCCCGGCGGGGGGGGACGATCCCCGACAGCCACAGCCGGGGCCCTTGAGGAAGGAGATCGCGTCGGCGCCGTCGCAGTCTTGATCGATGCCATCTCCGACGTGCTCCTCGGCGCTGGGGTGGATCGTTGGATCGCCCTCTACGCAGTCGAAGGGGCGATCCGGATCCTCGGGCAGGCCGCCGGAGGCGAGGGCGCAGTCCACGATCGAGGGCGCGTCCTGGGCCGCGAAGCCATCGCCGTCGGGATCGGCCAAGATCAGGATCCCCGAGCGATCGTCGACGCGCCCGTCGCAGTCGTTGTCGATCCCGTCACCACACACCTCGGGCTGGCCCGGGCTGCGCTCTGGATCGAGATCGTCGCAGTCATAGCGCCAGGGGTAGCCGTCGCCATCGCCGTCGTGGTCCCACTCGGTCCGGGGAGCGGGGCCCTCGAACGCGCCCAGATCCACGAGCCCCTGCGCCTCCTCCACGAGATCCACCAGGGGGCTCGTGGGATGGATCCGGAACTCGGTCCCACAGGGCAGGGCGGCTAGATCCGCCCCACCGAGCAGCACCGTCGGGTGGGTGGTGGTGCCCCCGGCGATCACCGGCTGGGGGGCCCGGGTGTCGACGTTGACCTGATCGAAGCTGACCTGGCCCTGACCTCCGCTCAGGGGCACGGGGACCTCCTCCAGCCAGGACGCACGCAGGGTCAGCTGGGCGTCGGCGTTCAGCGACAGCAGCGGACCCCAAGCCGGCAGCCGGGTCCGGGCCGAGAGGTGCTCGATCGTCAGCCTCGAGCTGATGATGCTGTAGGCACCGCCTGCGCTGTGGGCTCCGATCAGCTGCTCGTGCTGCGCGAGACAGCCTCCGCCGAGACACCCACCGCCGATCAGGGTCAGCACGCTGCCCGAGCCGCTGGATCTGAGATCGAGCTCGGTGTCGCAGTACACGTTGCGGGACAGCAGGGCCGAGCCAACCTCGTCGAGGACGATCGCGCCGCCCTGCTGTCCCGCCCGGGTCTGGGCGAAGACGTTGTCCTGCAGCAAGACGTCTCTGCTCCCCTCGATCAGCAGCGCGCCCCCGCGCCCGCCCGCTGCGGTGTGGACGAAGCGGCTGTTGCGCACCGTGACGTCCTGGGGTCGGCTGTGCCTGATGAAGATCGCACCGCCCTCCTCGGCCTGGGGGGGCGCGCCAGGGGGCTCCTCGATCACGAGATCCTTGATGCTCACCGGGCCTACCTGGTTGTTGAGGAAGAT
>DRPG01000489.1 GCA_011376105.1 Deltaproteobacteria bacterium | reverse complement strand
CCCGAGGGGATCGGGTATGCGGCCCTCGGCGGGCTGTGGTTCGCGCTGTGGACCCTGCGACAGGGCCGCGGGCTGCGGCCCATCGCCACCTGGCTCGCCGTGTTCTGGATCCCCTCGCTGCTCCTCGAGGCCACCAGGATCGCCTATTTTGCCTGGCCCCTGCCCAACACCTACTACGCCAAGATCGAGAGCCGGGGGATCTCTCCGCTGCGGTGGGACAGCAAGGGCTGGCTGCAGCTCCGGGAGTGGGCTGGCCGCCTGTGGCACGGCTGGTTCGTGCCGCTGTACCTGGTGGGCCTGACCGGCACCCAGCGCCGACGCCTGGGGATCGGAGCCGTGGTGGTGGGGGCCCTCGCCTTGTCCTTGCTGTGGCCCGGCCCCGCTCGGCTCCGGGCGATCTGGCTGTGGCCCCAGCTGCCCCAGCCCCCCGAGCCCTATGTGCTGCTTCGGACCCTGGCCCTGATCGGGGCCGGGCTGGGGCTGCCCCTGCTGGCCATCGGCTCACCCGGGGGCCGCGCCCGGGTGCTCTGTGGGCAGAGCTTGACCCTGGGGTTGCTGTTCTCGGTGTACGCCAACGGCGACTGGATGGGGGCCTACCGCTGGATGTCCCTGGTGTCGGTGCCGGCCTCGGTCCTGCTCGCGGTGGGGATCACCTCGGTGGCCGACGCGCTGGAGCGGGCCTGCTCGGGCGCCCCCGCCTGGGATCGTGCGGGCTGGCTGGCCGCGGTGGGGCTGGTGGGGCTGGTGTTCCCGCCCCACGCGAGCCAGACCCGCGATCACGTCTATTGGAACCTCAACGAGACCACCACCTCGGTGCGGGAGCGGGTCCGGTACACCCGCTCGATCGCACGTCGGACGTTCTATGAGGGGCCGATCGTCAACCTCGATGTGGATCAGGGGGCTCACCTGTGGTGGGCGCCCGACTATGTCGAGATCGACATGGCCATGCTGATCGACGTCCCGATGTCCCGTCACTGGTACCAGCAGCGCGACTTCATCGAGGAGTACATCTACGTCGAGAAGCGTCCCATCTTTGCCCACGTGGGGGGCTGGTGGGCGGAGCACAGCGGCCTGCGACGTTACCCGGCCTGGACCGAGTCGTACCTGCAGCTGCCCCCCTACACCGATCCTCGCTGGGATGGCCCGTTCCCCCATGTCTTCGCCCGGCGGGAGCTGGTCTTGGGGCCGCTGGAGCGCGAGCCGGACCGGCTGGCCACCTTTGGTGCGGTCGACGTGGCGCTGCACGATCTCCGGGTGTTCGCCCCCTGGGTCGCGGGGCAGGACGGCTACCTCGAGGCGCCGCTGTCCCGCGGTGCGCTGGAGGGCGACGTGCAGATGATCGCGTTCTTGGCCGGCGCAGATCGGATCGTCAGCTGGTCCCTGGCGCCCGCTCACGGGCTGCTGTCCCAGGATCGGTGGCGTCCGACCGAGGTGGCCCTGGGGCGACACGCCGTCCGGGTGCCGTCGGATCTGCCTGAGGGGCGCTACGACCTGGGGATCGTGCTGATGGGGCCCGACGGCCGGGTGCTGCCCGCCGAGCCCGCCGAGCCTGCCGAGCCTGCCGAGCCTGCCGAGCCTGCCGAGCCTGCCGAGCCTGCTGAGCCCGGGGTCTCGTCCCCCCGGCTCGCGGTGGGGGAGGTCCTGCGGGCGGGGATCGTGCAGATCGTCTCCCCCCGGGGGCTGCAGGCGGCGATCGACGCTGCCCGCGACGGGATCGACGCCGCGGTGGCCCGGGACGACTGCGATGATGCCTGGGCCCGCTTCGTCGCCCTGAAGCGCCACCGCCCCCGGGACTGGCGCTGGCACGAGCAGATCACCCCGGAGCTACACACCGCGCTGGCCGGCTGCCGGGCCCGTCGTGCGGCCCTCGATCCCGAGCATGCCGCTGAGCAGCTGGCCCGGGCCCACTGGCTGGATCACCACAGCCCCGAGCTGAAGCGGGTGGGGGAGCCGCTGGCCGAGGCCTGGCTCGCCGAGGCCCACGCCGCGCGGGCTGCAGGGGACT
>DRPG01000488.1 GCA_011376105.1 Deltaproteobacteria bacterium | reverse complement strand
GGCCCAGGGAGCGGCCTGCTCCAGCTGGGACGCCACCCGGATCAGGGTCGCCTCGCCCCCCATCGGCGCGACGAGCTGCACCCCCACCGGCAGCCCCTCCTCGCTGAGGGCCATGGGGAGCGAGATCGCCGGCTGGCCCGTCTGGTTGAACAGCTGGGTGTTCGGGGTGCGCTCGAGGTTGTCCTCCGCCAGGGTGTCTAGCAGGGAGCGGAGCACCCGCCGGACCGGAGCCGCCCGCAGGGCCGCCAGCCCCAGCCGCTGCCCCCGCGACAGCGCCAGCTCCCCGATCCGGATCGGGGGGTGGGCCACGGTGGGGGTGACGAGCAGATCGTAGGCTTGGTGGAACCGGGCCATGGCCCGGCCCGCGGCCTGGGCTGCGTCACGGGCGTGCTGGAGCTCCAGCCCGGTCATCGCCCGACCGATCTGGGCCAGCATCCAGGTGGTGTCCTCGAACGAGGAGGCGCGGGGGGCTCTCCCGACCAGGGCCGCGAACTCATCGATCTCCGCGGCGGTGCCCACCGCGACCTGGGTGAGGTACGCCTTGACCAGCGTGGCCTTGTCGAAGTCGGGCCGGGCGATCGTGACGTGGTGGCCCAGCGCCTCGAGCGCAGCCACGGTGGCCTCGGCGGCGGCCCTGCAGTCGGGGTGGGTGATCTCGCCGAACAGGGGATCGGGGGTCCATGCGATCCGCAGCTTGCCAGGATCTACACCCACTTCCTCGCGGAAGGGTCGCTGAGGTGGAGGTGCGTGGTAGGGATCGCCGGGCATCGGGCCGCTGAGCACGTCGAGCAGGGCGGCGGTGTCGCGGACGGTGCGGGTGAGCACCCCCCACTGCACATAGCCCCCCCAGCCCTCGCCCTGATCCGGCCCCAGGGGGATCCGTCCCCGGGTCGCCTTCAGCCCGACCAGCCCACAGTGGCTGCCGGGGATCCGTAGCGAGCCCCCTCCGTCGCCCCCGTGCCCCACCGGGACGGCCCGGCTGGCCACCAGGGCCGCTGAGCCCCCGGACGAGCCCCCGGTGGAGTGCTCCAGGCTCCAGGGGTTCCGGGTCGGGCCCCGCCACTGAGGCTCGGTGGTGCCCACCAGGGCCAGCTCGGGGAGGTTGGTCTTGGCGAGGAACACCAGCCCGGCGCGGCGCAGCCGGGCGATCGCCTCAGAGTCGTGATCGGGGACGAAGCCCTCGAGGAACCGGCTCGACGCGGTCCAGGGGACGCCCTGGACGAAGCCGTCGAAGTCTTTGACCACCATGGGCACCCCCCGCAGCGGGCCGTCGGGGAGCTCGCCCGCTGCGGCCTCGGTGGCCGCGTCGTACATGCGGTAGACCACCGCATTGAGCTGGGGATTCACCCTCTCGATCGCGGACACCGCGGCCTCGACCAGCTCCCGGGGGTGGACCTCCCCCGACGCCACCCGTGCAGCGAGATCCGTGGCGTCGCAGTCGCAGTACTCTTCAGGCGTCATGGGCAGGCTCCGATCCCGATGCGGGGCTCGTCGGTGAGGACCAGGGGGGTGGAGCCGAGGCACTCGGTGGCGGCCTGGGCGTGGGCGTAGAACACCTCCCGCAGCAGG
>DRPG01000487.1 GCA_011376105.1 Deltaproteobacteria bacterium | reverse complement strand
GCTGGGGATCGTGCTGCTGGTGATCCCCTGGTCCTGGCAGCCGTCCGCGCTGGGGCTGCTGCTGCCGCTGCTGCTCGCGGGGGGCTGGTGGGCCGCGAGGGATCGCGAGTCGGTGGATCGTCGGGCCGTGATGCGGCGCACGGCACGTCGGATCCGTGAGCTGGCCGGGGTCCCCTTCGTGGTGATGGGCCACTCTCACGATCCCTGCGTCGATCCCCTCGAGGGGTACCTCAACACCGGCACCTGGGTGCCCTACATCGATCAGCGCAAGGCGTTCACCCACGTCCGGATCCAGCGCACCACCGCAGGCGTCCGGGCCCTGCTGTGTCAGTGGCGGGACGGAGCGTCGAGGGTCTTCGATCCCGAGGGCGTGCCCGAGGTCGTGCCGGTCCACTGTGAGCGCTGATCGGGGCGTCCGTCCGGGCGTCCCGGCCAGATCCGGGCTACCGTGACAGGGCCCCCTGTGCCTCTGGACGACGCTGTGGAGCGAACCTCACCACGAGTAGCGCTGGGCCCGTTCGTGCTCCAGGAGCGCCTGGGTAAAGGCGGCATGGCCGAGGTCTGGCGTGCGGTCCACGAGGGTGATCAGGTCGAGGTGGCGCTGAAGGTCCTGACCGAGGAGCGCGCCCGCAGGCCCCAGAGCCGGCTGCAGTTCCGGCAGGAGGCCCGGGCGATGGCCCGCCTCGATCACCCCCACGTGGTGCGGATCCACGAGGCGGGGGTGGTGTCCGCCGAGGCCGCAGGGGCCAGCGGGGGGGCGCTGGAGCAGGGTATGCCCTACCTGGTGATGGATCTGCTCCCCGGCGGCTCCCTGTGGCGCTACCGGGGTCGGCTGCGGTGGGAGGATCTGCGCAACCTGCTCCGGGTGCTGCTCGATGCGCTGGCCCACGCCCACGCCCGGGGGGTGATCCATCGGGATCTCAAGCTCGCCAACGTCCTGGTGAGCACCGAGCGGCGCGCGGTGCTGTCCGACTTCGGGCTGGCCCACCTCGCCGGCCAGACCCTGCTGCTGCGGGCGGGCACCCCCTCGTACATGGCGCCCGAGCAGTTCCTGGATCAGTGGCGGGACTTTGGGCCCTGGACCGATCTGTATGGCTTTGGCTGCCTGGTGTGGACCCTGATCACCGGATCACCACCGTTTCGCCGCTCGTCGTGGGAGAAGACCCGGGACGCCCACCTGCGGGAGGAGCTGCCCGATCTCCAGCCCCTGCAGCCCGTGCCGGGGGGGGTCGAGGGCTGGCTGCACCAGCTGCTCGCCAAGGATCCCGCCCGACGGATCCAGTGTGCCGCCGACGCGGCCTGGGGCCTCGAGCAGCTCGCGGGTACCCCCACGTCGGATCGGCTGCAGCAGGTGGAGGCGTCCGCTGAGCGGATCCCGCCGATGGAGTCCTCGACGGTCCACTTTGGGCCCCTGCCCGCGTTCACCCCCGCGATGGCTTGGTCCGTCGGGCGCAACGACGCACCGCCCCCACCCCCGCCCGACTGGCGGGGCACACCGGTGCAGGTGCGGCTCCACCTCCGGGGGGCCGGGCTGGGGGTCCTGGGGGCCCGCTCCCTGCCCACGGTGGGGCGGGAGCCCGAGCGGGATCTGCTGTGGGCGGAGCTGGTGCAGGTGCATCGCCTGCCCCTGGCCCGGGCGGTGGTGCTGCAGGGGGCCGCGGGCACGGGCAAGACCCACCTGGCCCGCTGGCTCGCACAGCGGGCCCACGAGGTGGGGGCCGCCACCGCGATGTATGTCGAGCACGGCAGCCGGGGGGGGCCATGCTCGGGGCTGCGCGGCATGCTGGCCGAGCACTTTGGCCTGGGGGGCCTCGACGAGGCCCAGGCCAGCATCCGGATCGCGGAGGTCGCCCGCAGCTACGGCACCATCGATCCAAGGGATCAGGCCGTCCTCGCTGAGATCGCCAGGGCCGAGGCCTCGGGGGGGGCCGACGGAGGTGCGAGCACGCCCGAGCGGATGGCGGCCCTGTCCCGCCACCTGTGCGCGGTGGGGGCCCGACGGCCGGTGATCCTGGTGATCGACGATGCCCACCACGGCGTCGACGCGCTGGTCTTCGTCCGCTGGCTGCTGGAGCGCCGGGAGACCGAGCCTACGCCGGTGCTGATCCTGGTGGTGGTCCAGGACGAGGGGCTGGGACGCTCCGCTCCAGCCCGGGAGCTGGTGGCCCAGATCCAGCGACGCCAGGGGGTCTGTCCGCTGGACGTCGGGCCCCTGTCCCGGGCGGAGCAGCGCGCGCTGGTCCGGGGCCTGGTGGGGCTCGAGGGGGAGCTGGCCTCCCGGGTCTGCGAGCGCACCGGAGGTAACCCCGCGTTCGCCGTGTCCTTGGTGGAGGACTGGGTCACCCGGGGCCTGCTGGTCCGGGCCGAGGGCGGCTTCCGCCTGAAGGAGGGAGCCAGCGTCCAGCTCCCCGACGATCTACACGAGGTCTGGCGGGTCCACCTCGAGCACGCCCTGGCTGAGCAGGGAGAAGACGTCTGGCGAGCCCTGGAGCTGGCCGCAGTCTTGGGGCTCCGGGTCGACATCGAGGAGTGGCAGCGGCTGGCGCTGGCCCACAGGCTGTCGCCGAGCCTCGATGCGGTGGAGGGGTTGGTCAACCGGAGGCTGGCGGTGGTGGATCGCACCGGAGGATCGTGGCGGTTCGTGCAGGGCATGGTCCGGGAGAGCCTGCTTCGCCGCGCGGCCGAGGGGCAGCGCCTGCAGAGACTGCACGAGGTGATCCTCGGGGAGCTGCTGGAGCGCGCGGTGGTCGACGATCAGCGCATGGCTCGCCACCTCCTCGGGGCGGGGCGGCTCGTCGATGGCGTGGCCTGCCTGGTGACCGCCGCTCAGGGGATCGCAGAGCAGGGCAACCCCCACGGCAGCCTCGATCTGTGCGATCAGGCCGACGCGGCCCTGGCTGGCCTGTCGTCTGAGCGCGGCGCACGCTGGCGGCGCCCCATCTTGCTCGAGCGTGCCCGGGCCCTGATGGTGCTCGGGCGGATCGATGAGTCCGAGGAGGCCGCGAGGCGGGTGATCGAGCTGTCGAGCCCGGGCGAGGACGCCGACTTCCAGGCCCGGATCCTCCTGGCCGGGCTCCGGATGAACCGAGGCGCCCTCGAGGCCGTTCGGGACGAGCTGCAGCTGCTGATCCCACAGATGCGTGAGCGACAGGCGAGCACCCAGCTGGCCCAGGGCCTGCGCACCCTCGGGATGGCGCTGCACCTCATGGGAGCGTGCGAGGAGGCGCTGTCCGTCGGGGAAGAGGCGCGTCAGACCGCCAAGGATCTCGACACCTGGCCGATCTGGGCTGAGGCCACCACCCAGGTGGCGGTCACCCTGCTGGAGCTGGGGCGCCTGCAGGAGGCCGGCGCGGTGGTCGACGAGGGGCTCGCGATCCGGGAGCGGATCACCCACCCCGGGGCGGTGGCGAGCCTGCTCAACGCTCGGGCCGAGATCGACCGGCGCCTGGGGCGGGAGGCGCTGGCGATGTCCCGCTACGAGGAGTCCCTGGATCTGATGGATCGGATCGGCTCCCTCGCGGCGGTCTTCCCCCGGCTGAACCTCGCGACGATGCACGCCCTGTCAGGGAGGTACAGCGAGGCCTTTCGCCTCGCTGAGCGCTGTCGCCGTGAGTCAGTGCTCCAGCGCAGGGCCCCGCTGGAGCTGGCGGTGCGCTCGGTGCTGCTGGTCTCCACCCTGGGGCTGCAGGATCTGAACGCCGCCGATCTGCAGGCCAGCCGGATCTTGAAGCTGGCCGCCGCCGGAGTGCGCTGCGAGCCCGACGCCTACCGCCTGATCTCGGTGGCCTGCAAGCTGATGTGGGAGGCGGGCTCGAGCGACACCGCGTCGGAGCTGGCCGCGGTGGTCCGGGGCTGGGCCGGGGGCCGGGACCAGCCCCTGGCGGGCGAGGTGGCCTGGCTGCTCGAGGCCCCCGAGGGGTAGCCACAGGGCCCTGTGGCGCCACGGACACCGGCCCTGTGGCGCCACGGACACCGGCCCTGTGGCGCCACGGACACCGGCCCTGTGGCTCTGTGGCTCTGTGGCCCGGCGCTGAGGATCAGGCGTGGCGAGCGAGGTAGCGATCGAGGGCTCCGGCGAACTTGCGCTTATCGCGATCGCCATAGGCGCTCGGGCCCCCCATCAGCTCCCCCGACTCCCGCTGCTGCTCCATGAAGTTTCGCAGCGTCAGGCGTGCAGCGGCGTTGGAGGCGTCGATGATGTCTCCGCGGGGATCGATCACCGTGCCCCCTCGATCCACCGCCGCGGCGGCGAGGGGCACGTCGGCGGTGATGATCAGATCTCCGGGCTCGACCGCCTCGACGATGTACTCATCGGCGACGTCGAAACCCTGGCCCACCACCACCGAGCGCACATAGCGGGAGCGGGGGAACCGGAGCGGCTGGTTGGCCACCAGCACCACCTCGACGTGTACGCGCTCCGCGGCACGGTAGAGCATGTCCTTGACCGCGCGCGGGCACGCGTCGGCATCGACCCAGATCCGCACGGGACCTCCTGGAGACAGCCTATCGCCAGTTGCGCCTCGGTGGCTTGCCTCCACCCGGGCCCTGGCCTCGCCGCAGCGGACCGGGTCGGCGCGACGGCGCCGGGCGCCGGCCGGTGCCGGGGCGGGCGAGGGCGATCGGGACGTCGTTGCCACGGATCTGGACGTGGCTCAAGCGATCGAGGATCAGGGTCGCGACCTCGCGGGACACTCCGACGAAGGTCTTCCGATCCAGGATCTGGACCCGACCGATCCGCCGGCCGTCGATCCCCGCCTCGTTGGTCAGGGCGCCGACCACATCGCTCGGACGGACGTTCCGGCGACGGCCGACGGGGAAGAACAGCTGGACCTCGTTGTCGTCCTCGTCGGGCGGCGCTGGTCGGGACGGGCCCTCGGGATCCGAGCCACGGGCGTCTCTGGGCGCGTCCCCGCGCCGGACGGGGCGTGCCCAGCCCGGCGCGCTCTCCTCGGGGATCGTGCCCAGTGGCGTGCCCTGGGCCTCCGCCAGCAGCCGCACGGCGGCGACGGCGACGTCGGTGGCGTCGGCCTCTTGCTCGGCGAGGAAGGCCTCGAGCCACTGCCTCACCTCGGCTCCACCGGAGCCCATCGCCTCGATCAGGCGCTCGGTCAGGGCGCGCTGGCGCTGCCTGGCGATGTCGGCGTCCGACGGGACCTCGATCTGATCGATCGGCACCCGCAGCTGCCGGGCCATGCGGCGCATCCGCTGCTTCTCCTTGGGCGTGGCGAAGGTGATCGCGGTGCCCTCGCGGCCGACCCGGCCGGTGCGGCCGATCCGGTGCACGTAGGTCTCGGTGTCCGTCGGCAGGTCAAAGTTGACCACGTGGGTGATGTGATCGACGTCGATCCCCCGGGCGGCGACGTCGGTGGCGATCACCACGTCGAGGCGCCGGGCCCGCAGCCGCCCCAGCACCCGCTCCCGCGCTCCCTGGGACAGATCACCGTGCAGGGCGTCGACGGCCACCCCCCGGCGGGTCAGCTCGTCGGCGACCTCGGCACAGCCCGCCCGGGTGCGGGCAAACACCAGCACCGCGTCGTGCTCGACGCCGCCCAGCACCCGCACCAGGGCGTCGATCTTGTGGCGGTTGGGTACCCGGATCCAGCGCTGCTCGATGTGATCCACCGCCATCGCCTGCCCCTCGACCTGGACCTCGGAGGGATCGGTGAGGTGGGCCTCGGCGATCCGCCGGATCTCGGGGGGCATCGTGGCGGAAAACAGCGCGACCTGGCGCCCCTCGGGGGTGGCCGAGAGCAGCTCGCTGACGTCGTCGATGAAGCCCATGCGGAGCATCTCGTCGGCCTCGTCCAGCACGAACAGCTCGATCCCGCTCAGGGACAGGGTGCCCCGCCCGAGGTGATCGAGCAGCCGCCCGGGCGTGCCCACCACGATGGTGGCCTTCTTCAGGGCCGCGATCTGTGGAGGGTAGGGGGTGCCGCCGTACACGGTGGCGACCCGGACGGGCAGACCCTGGGCGAAGGAGCGCAGGGCCTCGGTGACCTGCAGGGCCAGCTCCCGGGTGGGGGTCATGATCAGCGCCCGGGGGGGGGTGCCCCCCTCCCGGACCGTCTGCAGCAGGGGTAGCCCAAAGGCCGCGGTCTTGCCGGAGCCCGTGCGGGCCCGGCCGATCACGTCGCGCCGCTCGAGCATCACCGGGATGGCGGCGGCCTGGATGGGGGTGGCCTCGTCGAACCCGAGCCGCTCTGCGGCCTGGACCAGGGCAGGATCGAGGCCGAGGTCGGCAAAGCGGACAGTTTCAGGTTGGTTCACGTAGCCTCCGGCAACCTGTGTGGATATCGCGCCACAGGGCCCGAGCCCAACAACCCGCGGAGAACGTTCCTGAATGGTACCCGAGACACTCAGACAGCGCTCCTGGATCGCGGTGCGGGGAGAGATGGCTCAAGACCAGCTCTATGAGCTATATCAGCGGCTGGGGTTGTGGCCGTCCCACCGCGGGCTGTCTCTAGACGAGGCCCTGCGCGAAGGAGACGATCTGGTGTTGGCCCTGGGTGGCGGGGGCTGGGCCTTCATCCTTGGGCGGCCCGGTGGTGCCCACGAGGCCCTGATCCATGAGCTCACCCAGGGCACTGTGTGTGCGTTCACCATCGACGAGGCCCGCGATCGCTACCGCTGCCTGCGGATCGTTGATGGCCAGCTGGTGCGGAGCGTCGAGGGGCACGACGGAGCGATCCAGCAGCTGGGGCGGGTGGGCCGGAGGCGGG
>DRPG01000486.1 GCA_011376105.1 Deltaproteobacteria bacterium | reverse complement strand
CGAGCGCCAGCTGGACGTCGGGATCCTTGTGAAGCTCGATCGCGATGGCGTCGCGGTACAGCGCCGTCGCCAGCGCGTAGTCCTCGAGGATGTGGTAGCCCATCTGGGAGACCATGAACTCCTCGATCTTATCCGGAGGTACGCCCATCTGGCGGAACAGGTGATCGGTCTCCTTGCGGCCGACCGGGTATCCGTTGACCTTCATCACCACATCCCCGGGCTCAGCGATCTGACCGGGCTCATCGATGATGATGTTGGCCTGGGTTCCGCCTCCCTCCCCCTCCGGGGGCGGGGTGTCGCAGGCGGTGGACGAGACAGCAAGGATGAAGATGACGGTGGCTCGCACAGGATCCTCCAGCTCCGAGGGGCCCGAGCCTACCCCAAAGCGAGCGGACAGGCGAACCCGGTGACCAAGCCTCCGACAACGGTGACAAGTCCAAACAAGCGTGGGCCGGGGCTCGGTCCCCTGCCCGCAGCGACCGGACGCCCCGGGGGGAGGCCGGCGCCTAGGCGGTGGGGTCGTCGCCTAGGCGGTGGGGTCGTCGCCTAGGCGGTGGGCGGAGCTCCGATGCTCGCTCCCGGGCGCCTCCGGGATCAGCGCTCCGACCAGCCGTGAGGAACGGGTGGGCCCCACCACACAGCGATGCTACTCCCAGGGGTCGGCGGGGCCCTGGATCAGGGCGCGGATTAGGATGAGCCTCCAGGGAGATCAAGATGTGGTGGTGGTCTGTGCTGGCCCTCGCGGGGACGCCCCCCACGGTGGGGCTGGAGTGGAAGAAGGCGTCCTCTTCCCTGAAGATCGGAGCCCCCGAGGGCTTCGAGCTCGCCGAGGACGCGATCGCGGATCTGACCCTGTCGATGGGGGGGCAGCAGCTCCATGCCGAGCTACCCCAGGCGGTGGTCGCGTCGGGCCTGAGCCTGGGTGAGGTGCGTGGCACCGATCTGAGCGGGGATCTCCGCGTGGTGCTCTGCGACAAGGCCTCTGGATCGTGTCAGCCCACGGACTGGCGCCTGTCGGGGGCGTTGCCCCAGAACAAGCGGGGCAGCGTCGCGCTGTCCGTCGCTCCAGCCCAGCCGGAGCCCGGGCCTGCGGCCCCACATCCCGCCACCTTTGGGCCCCACGCGACCACAGACGCGGTGCAGGCAGCCTTTGCCCAGGCCAAGGCCGAAGACGGCTTCGTCCTGCTGGACTTCTCAGCGGTGTGGTGTCCCCCCTGCATGGTGCTCGCGGCCGAGGTGCTGCACGCCGATCCAGCGCCCAAGGCCCTGCAGGGCTACCAGGTCGCGGTGATCGATGTCGATCACGTCAGCTCGTTTGCCCACAAGGATCGCTACGACATCGGCAGCTACCCCACGGTGGTGGTGGTCGACGCGATGGGCAACGAGCGCTCGCGCATGGTGGGCTACCCGGGCCGCGAGGCCTTCCTGCGGTGGCTCTCCACCGCCACCGAGGATCCCACCACCGCGGATCTCGCCAGCGATCCCGCTGAGATCGAGCCGGATCGAGCCGCCCAGCTCGCCTGGATCCTGGCCCAGGCCCACGAGTTCGAGTCCGCAGGGCCGTGGATCGAGCGTGCTGAGGCCGGAGGATCCGAGATCATTGAGCTAAGCCTCGCCCAGCAGCAGCTCGAGCCCACCGCTGAGCGGCTAGCCTGGCTGATCGAGCACGCGCCCCGGCGAGCCTATGAGTGGGCGTTCTCAGCCCTGGAGCTCGCCGAGGATCACCGGGAGTTGGCCCAGAAGGCCGCCGCCCTGGCGGTGGCCCACACCGAGGGGCAGGAGCTCGCAGACGCGCTGTACCTCGCCGGCCGGGTCGAGGAAGACGAGGCACAGGCCCGCCTGCTGTACGCAGCCGCGGCGTCCACCGTGGCCTCGGATCTCGGCGATCACCCCGCCCGCGACAAGGCGTACCTCACCTGGCTCGCCGATCTCCACGAGCTCGCGGGCAACGTCGACGCTGCGATCGAGCTGCTCGAGATGTCGTCGTCGGACTATCCCGACGAGCCCACCTTCGATCTGTCGCTGGCCCACCTCCTGCTGAGGGCCGAGCGTCCCGAGCAGGCCCTGATCGCTGCGGATCGAGCCGTGCAGCGGGCCTGGGGCGACAACCTGCTGCGGGCGGCGGCGGCCAAGGCTAAGATCCTCGCCGCCCTGGATCGCCGGGAGGAGGCCGCTGTGGTCGCCGCCGAGGCGCTGGCGGCGGTCGAGGCCGAGGAGGGGCTCGACGTCCGCACCCATAAGTATCGAGAGCGGCTCTCAGCCTGGCTCGAGACGGACTAGTCGGACTGGGGAGACGCATGCCGGGGCCCAGGTTCCACGAACAGGTGATGGGCGTCTACTTCGACGACCTCGACGCCTTCTACATCCTGCACAACGCACGCTACCTGCTGTTGTTCGAGCGCACCTTGGGCTCGTTCTGGCAGTCGATCGGCGTCGGTGCGTTCGAGCCACAGCGCGCAGGCGATCACCAACACCTCGTCCGGGCGAACACCATCGAGTACCTCAAGCCAGTGCGGGGCACCGGGAGCGTACGGGTGCGGGTGTGGGTCGAGCGCCTGGGCCGCACCTCGCTGACCTTCGGCTTCCGGCTGATGCCGCTGGACGAAGACACCGACCACGCTGTGGGCACCCGAACGATCGTCCGGGTCGATCCGACCACCCAGCGCCCGGCTCCCTGGACCGAGGCGTTCCGACAGCGCCTCGCTCCATGGACCTCCGAGCCCGGCGGGGGCGCGTCCACATGACTGGAGTGAGGCCATGATCCTGTTGCTCGCTGGAGCCCTGGCCTGGGCTCAGGCTGATCCTGTCCTGGAGATCACCGTCTGGGGCAGGCTGGCGATCGATCGGGCCGAAGACGACATCGTGAACACCCTCGAGGAGATGGGCTACTCCGCGCGCCGTCGAGGCGACGACATCGTGTTCAGGCCCCCCCGGGGCTGGATGGGGGCCGCGATCTTCTCCGACGGCCAGCTGACGTTCCGTCGGGCCGTCGCCGGGCTGCAGCCGCTCCCCACCGAGCTGTACACCACCGATCCCCGACGCACCACCTCCCTGACCAGCCCCAACGGGCAGCCGATGGAGCCCTCGGTGGGGGCGGGCCCCTCGCTGTGGTTCCTCCCCGCCCGTCGCAAGCTCAAGCCCCATCAGAGCGCTGTGCTCGAGGCGGTCCACGAGCCCCTGGTGCACTACCGGGCCGTGGTCGCCCGCACCGAGCTGGAGGAGCAGATCAGCGCCCTGCCCGATCGCCTCGACGCGCTGTGGAGCGAGGGCACCCCCCTGTCCGGCTCGACGATCCTGGAGACCTACGAGGAACGTCGGGCGCACGTGCTGGACTACTGGGCGAGCCGGGCGCTCACCCCCCAGGGCGATCGCGTCTGCCGGGCGGTGGAGGCCTGGCTCGAGGCCGTCGTCCAGCACAGCGATCATCCCCTCACCGACGCAGAGCGGAGCACCTACGAGGCACGCAGGCCCGGGCGCACGCTGCCTTGATCCCCGGGCGTCGCTCCACCGGGCTACACTGAGCCAGCCCCGGGGTGGGGCGTGTCGCACGTCGATCCGGGAGAGGTCATGGCTGACGAGGCATCCAATCGCGATCCCTTCGGGAACTACTATTTCGCCCTCGAGATCAACAAGACCCAGGTCGCGCACTTCCAGGAGTTCTCCGGCCTGAAGACGAGCAGCCAGGTCTTCGAGATCGAAGAGGGCGGCATGAACGGGATGACCCACAAGCGCCCCGGCCAGTCCCGCTACGAGAACATCGTGCTCAAGTACGCCACCAACGCCACCCAGACCCTGCTCGAGTGGCGCGATAAGTACCTGCGCGACAACTTCACCGCCCAGAAGGAAGACTCGGGGGCGGTGATCGTCTACGACAACAGCGGCACCGAGGTCCGCCGATACAGCTTCACCCGGGCCTGGCCCGTGAGCTGGGAGGGCCCCGCGCTCAGCGCAGGCTCCTCTGAGATCGCCGTCGAGACCGTGGAGATCGCGTTCGACGGGCTGTACGTCAAGTAGCCACAGGCCACCCCGGGGCGGAGGCGGGGGATCGGGCCCGCGCCGGACCCACACCGAGAAGTCGACCCGGCGCACGGCCTCTCCACCTCCCCCCACCTTCCCCACCTCCCCCCACCTTCCCCCGGGCCGATGGCCTCGGGCCGAGCCGCGTCGATCCCCTGTGCGATCAGGGCCTCAGCGCCAACACCCTGCAGCTTAGCGTCTCCCGAGGCCCTCCAACAGCTCGCGTCGCGCTGAGTCGAGGGCCTCGAGCTTCGCCTGGATCTGGGCCCGGCGCCCGGACAGCCCCTCGAGCGTGAGCAGCACGTCTTCGCGGACCGACTCCCGGCGGGCCTGCACCGAGTCGGCGTGCTGTAGCTCCACCAGCGACAGCCCTAGGGGAGCATCGACCAGCCCCGACGCCAGATCCATCAGCTGGAGCGCAGTGTCGGGCCCGGCGACCTCGGTCGCGATCCGGACGTCGAGGCCCAGGGCTGCGCACGCCTCCTCGAACCGCCGGGCCCGGGCCACGATCTCCTCCTGATCCTGCGCGAGCGCTCTGCGCTGCTGGGTCTGGGCGAAGCGCCCGAGGACAGTGGCCCGGGCGAGGGCGGAGACAGGGCTCGTCGGCCCCTCACGCGCCATGGAACGTGCACCGAGGTAGGCCCGCAGGGCCGAGCCCACCTGGATCGCCTCAGCGAGGCAGGACAGCTCGGAGCGGAGCTCGTCGGCCTCAGCCTCCAGCAGCTCCAGCCGCTCCGCCAGCGGATGGGACGTGCCCCGCAGCGCGTCCGCCGCCAGCTCCAGCTCGCCGAGTCGGATCACGGCCGCATCGGCGCCGCGTTGGTGCGCTAGCTCCCCCTCGGCCAGGGCCGCCTGAGCCACCTTGAGCCCCTCCCGGGCCCGGACCAGCCGGGCCCTCGCCCCCCGCACCGCCAGCTCCGCCGCGTCGAGCCTCTCCTCCCGGGTGCCCATCAGGGCAGAGAACACCGAGACGACGAGACCATCCAGCGCCTGGAGCTCCGCGACCCGGCGCCCGAGCTCCTGCTCCCAGTACGCCACGGCCTGCCCCGCAGCGATCAGGCCGTCTTGTAGTGAGACTAGATCGAGGGTTGGGGGGGCTGTGGAGCCGAGCCTGTCCTGAAGCCTCAAGATCGCCTCCCGGGGATCGGGGTGGATGAGGGTACGCACGAGGCAACGCTCGCATTGCACCCTCGCCGGACCGGGGTGCTATCGTCGAGCCATCCGATGCCGCTTAGGCAGGAGGTCACGTGCAGGAGTTCGTGTACATCAACCCAGGGTTCAGCCTGTTCGTCGCGATGCTGGCGGTGCTGCTCGGGGTCTCGATCCTGCTGTTCTTCAGGGATGTGCTCTTTCAGAAGAGACACACTATCCAGCACAACTTTCCCGTTGTGGGACACCTGAGGTACATGCTCGAGCGGATCGGGCCGGAGCTCCGCCAGTACTGGGTCGCCAACGACAAGGAGGAGCGACCGTTCACCCGCTCTGAGCGGACCTGGGTCTACGCGAGCGCCAAGGGCGAGAACAACGCGTTTGGCTTCGGGACCAGCGAAGAGATCGACGCGCTGGGCTATCCCATCGTCAAGCACGCGGCCTTCCCCTTCCCCGACGACGAGGCGGTGGTGATCGATGGGGATCCAAGCCTGGTGCCCTGCCTGAAGATCATCGGCCCACAGCGGCAGCGCCCCTGGCGCCCTCGGTCGATCGTCAACGTCAGCGCCATGTCCTACGGCTCCCTCGGGCGAAAGGCCACCGAGGCGATCAACCGAGGCTGTGCCCTGGCGCAGG
>DRPG01000485.1 GCA_011376105.1 Deltaproteobacteria bacterium | reverse complement strand
GGAGGCCAGCCGCTGTACCTTGAGGAGGCCGTAGCGGTGCTGGTCGCTGGGGGAGGCATCGAGGCCGAGGGCAACCGGCTGGCGTGGGCGGATCAGGCGACGGAGATCCCCTGCCCCGAGCTGGCGAAGACCGCGGCCGACGGCGTGTTGCGCGATCTCCCCGTCCTGTGGCGACGCCTGCTCGAGGCCCTGGCGGTGATCGACGACGCGGCGAGCGCACCGCTGCTGGCCGAGGTCCTCGGCTGGGAGCCCGATCCGGTGATCACGATCCTCGAGGGCCTCGATCGACGCGGTGTGCTGCGCTGGACCCCGGACCAGACGCCGACCCTCGCCTGGCGCCACCCCCGGCTGGCGCCGCTGCTGCTGGAGCGGATGCACCCCAGCCGGCGGGCGGCCCTACACCGGAGCCTGGCCCTGGCGATGACGGATCGCGCCCCGAGCCACAGCGCGGTGGCCGCCCTGATGGCGGTCGGTGACCTCGAGCAGGCCGCCCGGATCGCGACGAGCCTGGCCACCGAGCTGCTCCAGGGACACCGGGTCCGCAGCGCCCAGGAGCTGCTCGAGCCCCTGGTGGACGCTCTGCGCTCCACCGATCAGACGATCGAGATCGCCGAGGTCCTGCTCAGCTACACCTGCTGCCTCCAGCGGATCCACCCCACCGATCCCAGGAACGTCCGCACCCTGCTCCGGGTCCGGGAGATCGCCGAGGCCTGCGCCGATCCGATCCTGCAGGTCCGGGTGGACCTCGCCCAGGCCCGCCTGTACCAGAACATCGGCCACTACGGGAACTACCTCAAGTACCTGCTCGCTGGCTGGGAGCACCTCTCGTCCACCCACGATCCCGCCCTGACGGCGGCGCTGGCCACCGAGCTGGCCCGGAGCCACCGCTGGCGGGGGGACGTGCCCAAGGCCGAGGGCTGGGTCGAGGAGGCGCTGGTCGCAGCAGAGGCCAGCGGGCGCCTGTCCCTGTTGGGGGACGCGGTGGTCCAGTCCGGTGCCTGTATGCTGGCCCGGGGGCAGCTCTCCGACGCCGAGCAGGCCTATGGCCTGGCCATGGAAGACTACGAGCGTGGCTTTGATCGGCCGGGCTACTTTGTCGCGTTGGCCCGCTGGGCCTCGAGCCTCAGGCTCCAGGGACGCTACTCCGAGGCCCTGGCCCAGCTCTACCGCCACCTGCCGGAGGCCAGCCAGCTACAGGATCCCGCCGCCTATGTCGAGCTGCTGCAGTCCACTGCCTGGGTCGAGCTCGATCTGTCCCGCCTGGGGCGGGCCCAGGAGTGTACCGACGAGCTGACGGCCACGATCAGCAAGGGCGAACACCTGCACCTGAGGCTCGAGACCCAGCTGCTGACAGGCCGGATCCTGCTCGCCTCGGGGCAGCCCCAGATGGCCTCCTACCTGCTGCAGCAGGTCCAGCAGCGCGCACGCAACGCCGAGCTGTCGGTGCTGGCGGAGGCCGCCCGCTCCCTGCTGGCCGAGACGATGTTTGCCCTGGGCGACCATCGCACCGCGGCCACCCTCTTCCAGTCTGCGATCCTCGGCCTGCTGGGATCGGGGGATCTGGCGGTGCTGGCGGAGGGCGTGCGAGCCTGTGCCCGGACCCAGGCCACACGACGCGACCCGAGCGATATCTTTCGTCCGGTGGAGCGACTGGTCGAGGAGCAACCCATGACCCTGCTCAAGCTCGAGCAGCTGCTCGCCTACGGCGCCTGGTATCGAGCCAGGGGGGAGCGGGAGCGCTCGCGTCAGTCGTTTCGAGAGGCAGCAATGGTGCTCAATGTCCTGGCCACATCCCTCAACGACACGGATCGAGCCGCGCTGCGGGTCCACCCCTGGTCCACCTGGATCCGCAGGGGCCTGCGCCAGGGGCACCGGTGAGCGTGGAGCCCTCGAGCCTCCTCGCTGAGGAGATCGGTCCCTATCGGGTGCTGCGCCCCATCGCCCGGGGGGGCATGGCTGAGGTCTTCGAGGTCGAGGAGCGCAGCAGCGGTGAGCACCTCGCCCTGAAGCTGCTGACCCAGACCGGCGGAGCCCTCCCCCGGTTCAACCGCGAATATGAAGCCATGATCCGGCTGAACCACCCGAACATCGTCCGGGTGTACACCTACGGAATCCACCAGCAGCTGCCCTGGCTGACCATGGAGCTGATCGAGGGCACCCCGATCCAGGCCTACGCCAAGCGCTGCGGCAAGCCCGGCAGCGAGATCCGCACCGAGGAGGTCGTGCGCGTCGCCCACGATCTGGCCCTGGCGCTCGATCACATCCACCAGCGCGGGCTGGTCCACCGGGACCTGAAGTCGGCCAACGTGCTGGTCCTGCCCGACGGCCGGGTCAAGCTGATCGACTTCGGCACGGCCCGGGTGAGCAACGCCGTGCAGGAGATCACCCGCGAGGGGGAGTTCATCGGCACCTTCGCCTATGCCTCCCCCGAGCAGCTGATGAACCAGACCGTCGACGGGCGCTCGGATCTGTACAGCTTCGGGGTGCTGCTGTTCCGGCTGGCCACCGGCAAGCGCCCGTTCGAGTCCAGGGATCTGGGGGAGCTGGCGCGGATGCACGTCAAGTCCCCCCCCCCTGCCCCGCGCTCCCTCGTCCCTCAGCTCCCGCCGGATCTGGAGGCGGTGATCCTGGCGCTGCTCGAGAAATCTCCAGATGATCGCCTCCAGACCGGAGCCGAGGTCGCCGACGCGCTGGAGGCGGTGGCGGGGCACCCGCTGTACCTGCCCGGCACCCTGGACGTGGATCTGGGCGCCGAGCGCCTCATCGGGCGCGGGGCCCAGCTGCGGGAGCTGTGGCGCTTCCTCGACGGCGCCGGCACGATCGATCCCTCCCCGGATCCCGATCGGATCAGCCCGGGCGCAGCCCCCGCCGCGATGGCCCTGATCGTCGGGCTGCAGGGCTCGGGGCGTCACCAAGTGATGAAGGCGATGGAGCGCGAGCTGGCCAACCGGCGCTGGCGCTCCATCAACCTGTTCTTCCGCCCCGGGGCGGAGGACATCGATCAGCTCACCACGATGCTCGCGATGCTGTCCCGCAGCTTCTCCGGCAGCGTCGAGGCCGAGGTGATCGAGCCCGCCCAGGCGATCCACGAGACGTCGAGGGAGACCAGCCTGTCGGTGGCCGAGCGCCTGCAGACCCTGCGGCTCGCGGGCGCCTTGCTGCTCAACGCGCGCGCCAAGCAGGATCAAGGGCCGGTGGTGATCCTGATCCGGGGCCTCCAGCACGCGGGATCGGTGGGCCACGAGGCGCTGGTCGGGCTGCGGGAGGAGCTCCAGGATCTCCGCGCGCCGATCCTGCTGATCGGAGACTGCACCGAAAACGCAGACGATCCCCAGTCCATGACCCGCCAGCGCCACCCCGACGCGCTGCGGGTCAACCTGCCTCCGATGTCCGTCCGGGAGGTGGCGCTGCTGGTGGGGGCCCTGCTGCACCGGCGCCCACCCCCCGCCGGCGTCGCCCGCCAGATCTACAGAGCGAGCGGTGGGCTGCCCACCTACGTCGAGGAGGTGGTCAAGGGGCTGGTCTCAGACGGGATCCTCCGGGTCCGGAGCCGCGACCAAAACCGGCTCGAGTGGTCCCAGCGGGATGGCTGGGAGATCGCGGTGCCCGACGGGGCCCGGGAGCGGCTGATCGATCAGCTCGCCGAGCTCCCCGCCGATCGCAGGCGGTGCCTCGAGGCCCTGGCCCTGGGGGGGGGAGAGGGCTCGGTCGACGTCCTCGCAGGAGCGCTGCAGTGCCGGGCCACCGAGCTGCTCCCCGCGCTGCGGGATCTCGCCAACCGGGGCTGGATCACCCTCACCCAGCGTGAGCGGGTCCCGTACGCGACCTGGCGCCAGATCCTCGCTGAGCCCGTGGTCCTCGATCAACTACACGCCAGCCGGCGGCGGGTGCTCGAGCGCCTGCTGATCGATCAGGTCGCCGACGAGCCGGCCTTCGTCGCCCAGATCCGGCTGCTGCTGGACGTCGGACGCTACGATCAAGCCTTCCTGCGCTCCCGCGACTGGGGGATCCACCACCTGGCCCGCAACCGCCCGGTGACCGCGCTGGAGGTCCTCGACTTCGTGGTGCCGGCCCTGAGACAGGCCGAGGTCGACGACGTGCTGCAGGCCGAGCTGTACCTGGTGTACGCCAACTCCCTGCTGATGGCACGCCCCGCGGATCAACACACCGGGCGCTCCCTGGCCAGGGCCGAGGCCCTGTTCGCCCGGGCGAGGATCACCGATCGAGAGCGCAACGAGGTCGAGGCCGAGCTCCACCTCACCCGGGCCCGGATCCAGCGGGTGATCGGACACTACCCCAACTTCCGAAAGCAGCTGATGGAGGCATGGGACCGGGTGGAGCACACCGACCCGAGCCCGCTGGGCTGCACCATCGCCACGCTGCTGGGCTGGTCCAACCGGATGGCGGGCTATGTCGACGACGCCGCGGCCTGGCACGGTCGCGCCAGGCGGATCGCCGTCCAGGTCGGCGATCCCTCGGTCCGGGCCCACGCAGACACCGGCGTCGCGGCGTGGCAGTTCGCCCACGGGCTGCTGCCCGAGGCCGAGCACACGGTGGCCGCCGCGATGCACACCTTCGGGAGCACCAGGGATCTCGCCGGGCTGGCCGAGTCCATCCCGATCTATGTCCACGCCCTGCGGCTGCAGGGGCGGTTCTCTGAGGCGCTGGCGCTGCTCTACGATCAGATCCCCCTGATGCGGGAGGGGGAGGTCCCGACCTTCTATGTGCGCATGCTGCTGGTCAACGCCTGGT
>DRPG01000484.1 GCA_011376105.1 Deltaproteobacteria bacterium | reverse complement strand
GACACCACCGCCCAGGAGCCATGAGTCGACCCCGGCTCACCGGTGGGCACGCCCGGGGCCGGATCCTGGCGATGGCGCCCCCCCCGGGGGTCCGCCCCACGTCGGCCAGGGTCCGCGAAGCCCTGTTCTCGATGATCGGCCAGGATCTGAGCGATCAGCGTGTCCTCGACGCGTTCGGTGGCTCGGGGCTGCTGGCGCTGGAGGCCTGGTCGAGGGGGGCGGAGGTGGTGGTGGTCGAGCGCGATCGGGCCGCCCTGAGGGCGCTACGGGCCAACGTCGCCGCGCTGAGCGGTGTCGTCACCCTGTGCCGCGGCGACGTGCTGCAGCTGGTCTGTGGGCTGGGTCTCTTCGACGGTGCGCTGCTGGATCCACCCTACGCCCTCGATCCCCAGCCCATCCTCGAGGCGATCGCGCCCAGCGTCTCGGGGTGGCTGGCGCTCGAGCTCGACGCCGCGCGCCGGACCCCCGACGCTCCAGGGCTCGTCCTCGACCGCCGGAGATGCTACGGCGGCACCGACCTGTGTGTGTATGTGCGGAGGGGTGGGTGAAGCTGGAGCGGGCGGTGGTGTTGTCGGAGGGCCCCCCGGGGCTGCGGGTGGCGGCGTGGCTCGCCCGTCGTGGCGTCGCGGTGCGCCACCTGGGGCTCGGCCCGACACCGGTGGATCCTGCCTGGCCCAGCGTGGTGGTGGGGCACCGCTCGGTGCTGCAGCCCTGGACCGGGCGCCTGATCGACGTGGCCGGGCCGCGGAGGCCGCTCCACCGTGGAGAGCTGGTGGAGATCCCGGGGCGACGGAGGGATCTAGCGGCGGCGGCGGGGGGCTCGCTGATCGGCCTGACCCGGGATCTGAGGCCCCGACGGCGGCGGCCCACCACCCTCGGGGAGTGGGGGGTGCGCCAGCACGGCGTATCGGCCTGGGAGGGCCTGCTCCGGCCGCTGCTGACCAAGCAGCTGGGCACAGGCTGCGATCCCCTCCCGGTGTCCCTCGCCGGGCTGCTGATCGCGCCGGCCGGGGCCCGGGGCTGGGCCCCTGGAACAGACGCCCGGGAGGCAGCTGAGGCTCAGCGAGAGGCGGTGCTGTCGGCCGGTGGAGAGTCTCTGTGCTCGGTCCAGGTCGAGGGGATCGAGGTCGAGGACGGGCGCGTCGCCGCGGTGATGACCGAGTTCGGCCGGGAGCGGGTCGACGGAGGCCTCTACACCGATCTGCCTCCGTCACACATCGCGTCCCTGCTGCCCAAGGACGCCCTCACTGCAGGGGCACGGGCGGCGCTGGCGGCGCTGCCGGTGGAGGCGCGCACGGTGGTGGAGCTCCGGGTGGAGGCGGCCGGGCTGCCCTGGGAGATCTGGGTCACCGATCCACAGAGCCCGGCGATCCGGCTCCAGCGAGCCTCTGGACGGCCCGGGGAGCCCCGCCCCGATCGCCTGTTTGTCACCGTCGGTGGCCCGGAGGCGGAGGCGGAGGGGGTCGCACAGCGGCTGGTGTCCCCGCTGGCCGAGGTGAAGGGGGTCCTCGGCACCACCCGGCACACCGTCCCGGTGGCGCTCCGCTCCACCGAGGGGCTCGACGCCCTGAAGCGCCTCGGTGCGCTGGGGATCGTTGGGGTGGGGGCGCGGGCGCTGCACCTGCCCCTGTCCCTGTCCCACGAGGCTCGCCTGGCCGCGGCCTGGGCCGCCGCACGAGCTCCTGGCCAGGCCCTGGAGGAGCTGCTCGTGCCACCCCCCTCCGTCCGGGGTCGGGAGCTGCTGCCGTGATGCCCTCCACCACCGAGGCGCTGCTGCAGCGCGCTGTCGCCGGGGAGCGGCGGGCTTTGGCCCGGATGATCACCTGGATCGAGGCCCGCCACGAGGAGGCGGGGGCCGCGCTGTCGGGGGCCACGGTGAGGCGACGGGGGGCGCCGGGTCGACCCCACGTCGTGGGGGTGACCGGGCCGCCCGGGGCGGGCAAGTCCACCTTCGTGGATCGCCTGATCAGCTGGGGGAGAGCGCAGGGCGAGACCGTCGGGGTGCTGGCGGTGGATCCAAGCTCCCCCTTCAGCGGGGGCGCGATCCTCGGGGACCGGATCCGGATGGAGCGCCACACCGCCGACGACGGCGTGTTCATCCGCTCCCTGTCCAGCCGGGGCCACCTGGGGGGGCTGTCGTCCGCGACGGCGGAGGTGGTGGATCTGCTGGACGCCGTCGGCTTCGATCGGGTGGTGGTGGAGACCGTGGGGGTGGGACAGTCCGAGCTGGGGGTGATGGAGGTGGCCGACACCGTCGTGGTCGTGCTCACCCCCGAGTCCGGCGACGCGGTCCAGGCGATGAAGGCGGGCCTGCTCGAGATCGGCGACGTGTTCGTGGTGAACAAGTCCGATCGTCCCGGCGCCGATCGCCTGGTGCGGGAGCTGCTCCTGAGCGTCGAGCTGGCCGCGATGCCCTGGGCGTCTCCGGTGCTGTCCGCGGTGGCGCTCCAGGGTGAGGGGGTCGAGGCCGTGGCCGAGGCGGCGGCGGCCCACCTGCGCTGGTGCCGGGGGGCGGGGGAGATGGTGTGGCGACGGCGCCGGGGGGATGCCTGGGTGCGCCTGGTGCTGGATCTGCTCTCCGACGAGGCTCGGCAGCATGCAGTCGCCAGGCTACAGGCCAGCGGGCTGGAGCCTCGGCTCCGCGCTGGGGAGCTTTCCCCCCAGGATGTCGCCCGGAGGTTGGCTTGACCCTCGAAGACGCGCGTGATCTGCTGGCCACGATGGTGCCCGCGTCCCCCCTCCCGGGCCAGGTGTCGCTGAGCTTCGAGGGGCGGATCGCACACCTGAAGATCGACAACCCCACCGCCCGGGGGGCGGTCACCCTGTCGATGATGCGGGACCTCGCCGACGCTGTGCTCCAGCTAGAGCGCTTCGAGGGCTCGATGGTCCTGGTCTCCTCCACCGATCCACGAGCGTTCTGCTCCGGCGGACACCTCGGCGAGGTCTCCCGGGTGGTGGACGGCTCGGAGGCCGCCGAGCGTATGTCGATCGCGATGACCCGGGTGCTCGATGGCCTGCTGGCGCTGCCGCTGCTCTCCGTCGCCGCGCTGGACGGGCTGGCGATCGGAGGAGGCGCTGAGCTCGCGGTGGCCTGCGACTGGCGGGTCGCGAGCCCCGAGGCCCAGCTGCACTTTGTGCACGCCCGCCTGGGGATCGCCCCGGGGTGGGGCGGGACGGGTCGGCTGGTCCGGCTCCTGGGGCGCAACCACGCGCTCCGGGTCCTCACCGCCGCTCGCCCCCTGTCCCGGGGGGAGGCGATGACCATCGGCCTGATCGATCACTGCTGCGATGGCTCTGCGGTGGCGGCTGCGATGAGCTGGTGCTCGGGCATGCTGTCCCATCCCCCCTCGGCGATCCGCGCGGTCAAGGAACAGGTCGCAGCGGCCGCTCCGCCCCGTCGCTCCCCCCACGCCGAGGCCCGGATCTTCTCCGAGATCTGGGGCTCGCCCGCCCACCTCGAGGCGTTGCAGCGGCTGGATCGCCACCGTCGATGAGGTGGGGCTTGCTCGGCCTGCTGAGCTGCCCCCGCTCAGCCCCCCCCCCCGTGGCCCCGGTCCCACAGGCTCCTGTCGAGGACGACGCGCCGAGGCGGACAGACGTCGGGGCCGGGGCCTGGTCGGAGCCGGGGGGGCTGTGCCTCGAGGTGCCTCCGTCCTGGGAGGGCACCAGCGGCCCTCCCCCCCACCTGCTCGCCCTGCGCCACGCACCGTCCGGGGTCCGCCTCGATCTCTTCGCCTGGTCTGCGGCGCAGCAGGCCCCTGATCCCGGAGACTGGGAGCTGGTGTTCTCCGACGACGGGGGCTATCGGACGGTGCCGCTGCTCAGCCCGTCGAGCACCGCCACCTGGGCGACCTCCGAGCCCCAGGGACCCACCCGTCAGACCTGGTCCGGTCAGCTCGGGCAGCGGCGGGTGCAGGTCGCGGCGACCTACCCCTTCGACTGGTCCGTCGCAGGTCGGGACCTGGTGGAGCCCCTGCTCGAGGCGCTGTGCAGCACCGCCGAGCCCGAGCCCGGGCCCGGGCCTCCGGAGGAGGGTGGGGCGGGGCCGCTGCCCAGCGCGCCGGAGTCAGCGACGGCGGCGGAGGCCGGCGACCAGCAGGGGGAACAGCAGCAGCGACAGCCGTGAGGGCAGGTTCCCGGTGGAGCAACCCTGATCGCAGCCGCTGGTGTCGCAGCCTCCCTTCTTATCGCAGCCTGCGGAGTAGAACGGCACCTGGCCGACGGTGGTGTAGGCCCCGATGAAGTCCTGGTCGCTCCCCGCAGGAGCGATGGTCATGCTGGTCAGACCCAGCCCCTCGATCGCGGGGATCGGGAAGATCATGTTGGTCAAGTCGCCGAGCAGCGGCGCCACCAGGCCGTCGATCAGCACCGACAGGGAGCTGGCGATCTCGTCGGAGGCGGCTGGTGCGAACTCGTTGAAGGTGACCTGGGAGGTGATCGCGCCCTCGCCAACGTCCACCAGGATCCCCAGCTCTCCGGTGGCCTCGTTGTAGTCAAGATCGACGCCGATGTCAGCGGCCAGATCGACGTTCATCAGCCGGACCCGGCGGCCCTCGATCTCAGTGGTGAACTGCAGCCCCAGGGACTCGGCCACCACGTTGACGTCGTTGGGGCCGTCCATGTCGAGCACCGGCGGCTTCGAGGGCACGGTCACCAGCCCCAGGGGGGCTCCATCGAGGGGGAGGTGATCGAAGCCATCGGGGGACAGCAGCGTCAGCAGCGTGGTGTCGATCGCGATGGGTAGATCCAGGCCGAGGCTTGGATCCGCGAGATCGAAGCACAGCAGCCCTGAGGACCAGACGGCGAACAGCAGGTGGTTGACCAGATCATCGTCGATCATCGCCACGACGTGGGGATCGGAGATCGGGCCCCCGAGGTGCTCCATCGTGGGGGCGGCCCCGGGGGTGATCAGGCTCTCGTTGATCCCGTAGGAAGCAACGCACTCGCTGGCCTCCACGTCGATGTAGCTCGCCATCGAGATCCGCATGCCGTTGGTGTTGATCGCTAGATCCTCTGGCCACACCGACGCGGTCATCGGGACCCCGAGCAGATCGAGTTGCTCGGAGATCACAAAGCCTGAGACTGCGTCCTCCAGCATTGGCTCCAGCTCGGCGGGCAGATCCTGGACGATGGCGTCGATCTCGGGCTCGACCAGATCGAGCACCAGGCTGGTGATGTCGAGGCCAAAGAAGGACAGCACGTCGAGCAGCACGTCGAGGGTGCAGCCGGTGATGTTGATGTCGTCACCGCTGGCGTCCCAGCTCCAGGTCAGGGGGGGCACCGTGACCTCGAAGCGCTTGGTGTCGGGGGTGCCGTCGCCGTCGACGTCGAGCCCGGCAGGATCGAGCGCCAGGGCCATCTGGATCGCACCAGAGATGTCGATCTGGATCGGATCCACCCAGATGTTGCAGGTCTCCCCGAGGCCGAGCAGCTTGTACTCGAGCGAGGCCGGCGATGAGCTGGTGTTGATCGTGGCCTGCAGCGAGGCGTCGAGGTTCAGGGTGTCCTGCCCCGGGACGAGGGAGAGCTGATCGATCGTGATCGCGGGGGACAGATCGTCTGAGTACAGGCAGGTGGCGAGGAACGAGCCGCAGTCGCCGAACTCGATTGGATCGATGGGGAAGTCGGTCGGGATGAACTCCGACGCGAGGCCCTCCAGCGCCCCCAGGCCATCATCGGTCACGTCGATGAGCACGCCGTCGGTGATCTTGGACCTCAGTGGGTGTGCGGTGGTGGTGAGGGGCACCAGCAGGAGCAGGGGGCTGAGCAAGGAACGCATGTCGACTCCAAGGCCGGTTCGAGGGGTCAGGATAGCCTTAGGTGGGTCTCGATCACAACGGCGTTGTGCCCCGCCGCGACGCGAGCTGGGCTGCGAGGAAGGAGGCCCGGAGGGTGGCCACGTCGTGGAGCGCAGAAGCCCGGCCCGCGGTGGCCTCAGCGAGGCGTTGGTGGTAGCCCAAGAGCTGGGCGAGGTGATCCTGTAGCCAGGGATCGTCGGACCGCAGCAGCCGGGGACCGAAGTCCAGCGTCGGCCCGGTGGCCGGCTCGTGCCCCCGGGTCGCCCGGATCACCTCGGCGAAGCGGCCGGCCTCGGGCGCCAGGGCCTCAGCGTCGATCCGCCAGCCGCTGGCCGCCAGCCAGCGCCGCAGCGTGACTGGATCGTCGGGGGCGTGGAGCACCACGATCGGAGGTGTGGGGCCGGCCTCGAGGATCGAGGCGATGGTGCGCGCGCCCATGCCGGCGATGATCGCGACGTCGACCCTGCTGAACGGACGCAGGCCGTCGGCGATCACCCAGGGCACGTCTGGACGGCCTGCACGATGGGGCTGGCGCTCGGTGGCGATCCCTCCGACCATCCGGGCGACGTGGCCATGATCAGCGCCGACGTCCACGATCACCTCAGCCTCGGGGCACAGCGACGCGATCACCCTGCGGCGGGCTCGGCCGTTGCGCTTCACCCCTCCACCTGCCGGGCGGCCCGTCGGGCGGCGTCGGCCCGTCGGGCGGCGTCGGCCCGGGGGTGCCCGCCGGGATCGGCGGGGGCGTCTGTGGTCACCGCCTCCGCGGCACGGACGGTGTGGCTCAGGCGACTCAAGATCGTCTCCCCTGGATCCTCCCCCAGCTGGCCGAGCACCGCGGCGATCTCAGCCAGGGCGTCGTGGATCCGGGTGGACTCCTCGGCCACGCTCCGGCGCCGGAGCTTGACCGCGTCGAGAT
The DNA here is from genome assembly GCA_011376105.1 of Deltaproteobacteria bacterium. GTDB lineage: Bacteria > Myxococcota_A > UBA796 > UBA796 > DRPG01. Next base: position 2,805 of record DRPG01000484.1, on the reverse strand, counting down.
CGGCGACGGTCCGGGCCAGCCGATCTCGCTCGGCGGCCTCGGTGGCGGACAGCCCGGCCTTGCTGCTCAGGGCCTTGAGGCGGGTGCTCAGGGCGGTGCCGTCGACCTGTCGCAGGGCGTCGTCGGCTGAGCGGGCCCGGCGGGCCAGGGCGGTGAGGCGGGCCTCCAGGCCCTTGAGGATCCCCCTGAGATCCGAGGCCGCGGCCGGCGGCAGATCGGCGCCGCCCAGCTGCACCCTGATCTCCGCGAGGCGCGCCCAGGCGGGGGCCAGCAGCCCGTCCGCCCCCTGGGCGGTGAGCTCGGTGTGGGCCCGGGCCAGCCCCTCGACGCCCGCCGCGTGCAGCTGCCTCCGCCGGGAGGCGCCGTAGGCCAGCCCGCCTCCGATCGCGATGATCGTCAGCAGCAGCACGAACAGGGGAGCCGCGACGATCAGCAACCCGAAGGACCCGGTGATCACGGTCCCCAGCAGCGGCAACAGCGCCACCGCGATCGTGGTCGCCAGGTACACCGAGGGGGGCAGCCCCGCCTCCACCCCATGGACGACGGGTAGCCCGGTCTGATCCGCCAGCTGCCGGGCCCTCAGCCTCGCCGCCGAGCGGGACGGGCTGGCCTCGATCACCAAGGGAAGGGAGGCCGCCCGGAGGGCCTCGATGGTGGCCAGGGAGACCCCGGCGAGGCCCGCGGCGAGGCTGAGGAGATCGGGATCGAGGCCGGCGAGATCTCCGGCGGAGATCAACACCAGGCCGACGGGATCGAGATCTTCCCGGTGGCCGCGTGCGCCCGGGCGGCCTAGAGGGGACGCCTGGCCCCGGTGGGCGGCGCCGGTGCCGACGAGGACCTGGCCGGTCACCGCCCGGGGGCGGGCCAGGGGCCGGAGATCCGCGACGGGGGAGGCGATCTCCTGCAGCAGAGGCAGGGCCGCTGCCCTCGCCGAAGGGTCCCGGGACAGCAGGCGCTCGATCGCCTCGTCGAACGCAGGGGGGATCCCGTGGCGGACCACCGACGGCGGAGGTGGGGCCGCGCCGGTGGCGCTGGTCAGAGGCTCCCTGCCGGTGGCCAGCCGGTACAGCAGCACCCCCAGCCCGTACAGGCCCGCGGCGCCGTCGGGGGAGGCGCCCTCGAACGCCTCGGGGGCCACCGCCCGGGTGGTGCCCCGCACGACCCGGGTGAGGGGGGCGGCGTGGGGGGCGAGGACCGGCTGCCCCCGTGCGTCCAGCCCCACGTCCGACGCCAGCAGCGCGCCGCGGGTGGCCGGGCCTGCAGCGATCACCGCCGGGATCAGGACCGCGCCGACGGCGGCCACCGCGCCGACGTCCATCGGACCCCGGAGATCCGCGAGCGACGCGTCCTCGGTGGGGGGGCGCACGGCCACCACCGCGTCTCCCTCGCGGTGGACCTGCAGCGTGGGCAACACGCCGGGCTCGACCACCCCGATCAGGCCCCGGTGGGCCTCGAGGAACGCCCTGCGGGCCTCGGCGTCGGCCCGGGACGCACGCAGCACCAGGACCTCGACCGGCTCCGCGGTCGTCTCGTCCACCGCGCGCCAGCGCTCCACCGCGTCCCGCGAGGGGGCGGTCTGCAGCAGCCGCCAGCGCCCCCCGAGCTGATCCCCCGCCTGCATGGATGTCAGCTCACCTTGAAGACGATGCGGACCTGAAACTGGGCCTTGTCGCTCTCCTGAGCGATCAAGATCGAGCCCGCCTGGTCGATCTTGATGCCGAAGCTGACCTCGGCGCTCTCGACTGAGGTGCCGGCCAGCGCCTGGCTCATCTTCCCCGACAGCACCCGGGCCATCAGCGAGGCGTTGTCGACGGCGTTGTCGAACGCGGCCATCGGGTTCGGCTTGATCTCCAGATCGCTCTTTGCGAAGGTCCCCGACGTCTCAGCCTCCATCATCATCATGGTGTCGCCTTCGATCTGGGTCACGAACGTCGCCATCTTGGACCTCTCCTGATGGAGCGGAGCGTACCACCCCCGGGGGGGAGAGCCAGGCGATGCCTGATACATGGTCTTAGAGAGGTGTCGAGGTGGTCTATGGGATCGAGGGGATGTCGAGGTCGACCATGGTCCCGGGGGAGCGGTGTGGCTCTGGCGAGGTGGCGATCCCCGCTGGCGATCCCCGCTCGGCGTCGGTGTGCACCGCCGGTCCGCTGACCCTGCTCTGCCCCCCTCGCCCCCCTCGCCCCCCTCGACCCCGCTTCGGCGCCCTGCTCCACGGGGAGGGCCCCGCGGCCTACAAGCGGGTGCACCAGATCGCGCGGGTGGTGGTCGAGCGCCCGTGCGGGGCCACCGGCCGGCTGGTGGGACTGCTGTCCGAGATCGGCGAGGAGCTCCGGGGCAGCCTCGCACCGATCGTCACCGAGCACCAGGCGGCTGAGTGATGGCGTGGCTGGGGATCCTGGGGATCCTGGGGCCTGCGCTGGCGCAGGTGCCTCCGGGGCTGCGTCCCGTCGCTGCGTCCCCGGACACCCCCGAGCGGTACGTCGCCTGGCGCACCTCCCAGGGCCTGCCCCCCGCACAGCTCCACTGCGAGCCGCTGTGGCCCGGGGTGGCCCTGCTGTGCTTTCGGGTGTGGGAGGACGGCTTGAGGCGCTGGGTCGAGCGTGGGGATCTGATCCGGTGGGGGGTGGGGGCCGAGGCGCTCAAGGCCCGGATCCTGGAGGCCAGCGCGGCGCCGATCCAGGCCGCGGAGTCGGTGTCGGTCGAGGGCATGTCGGCGGGCTACCTGCGGCTGGTGGACGGAGACGGCTGGGCTGTGGCGGGCCTGCTGCGGCCTGAGCTGCTCTCTGAGCGCCCCGGGGGGGG
>DRPG01000483.1 GCA_011376105.1 Deltaproteobacteria bacterium | reverse complement strand
GCCAGCGCCGCCGTGGTGCGCCCCACACCCACCGCCAGCGCCGCCGTGGTGCGCCCCACACCCACCGCCAGCGCCGCCGTGGTGCGCTCCACACCCACCGCTAGCGCCGTCGTGGTGCGCCCCACACCCACCGTCAGCGCCGCCGTCCACCACCAGCGCCGCCGTGGTGCGCTCCATACCCACCGTCAGCGCGCCGCAGTGCGCCCCACACTCACCGCCAGCGCCGCTGTCCACCACCAGCGCCGCCGTGGTGCGCTCCACACCCACCGTCAGCGCCGCTGTCCACCACCAGCGCCGCCGTGGTGCGCTCCACACCCACCGTCAGCGCGCTGCAGTGCGTCCCTCGCCCAGTCGCGCTCTGCGTCGGTGGGCAACCGCCAGGCGCCGGGCTGCAGCCCCCCGAGCTCGAACGGGCCGAAGGAGAGCCTCCGCAGCGTGATCACCGGGTGGCCCGCGTTGGCCATCATCCGCCGGACCATCCGGTGCTTGCCCTCCCGCACGGTGATGTGCAGCGTCGAGCCTCCGAGCAGCTCGATCCGCCCGGTGAACACCCCCGCCGCGGTCTCGATCCCCGCCGCCACCCGCTCGATCAGCGCGTCGTCGGGGGGCGGATCCACCGACGCGAGGTAGGTCCTGGGGAGCTGGCGCCTGGGGTGGAGCAGGTGCTGGGTCAGGGCTCCGTCCCGGGTGAACAGCAGCAGCCCGCTGGTGTCCGCGTCCAGCCGGCCCACCGGGTGCAGCCCCAGCTGCAGCGGCTCGGCCGCCTCGGTGGACAGGCTGGGGCGCCCGTGGGGATCCCCCACCGTGCACTGGATCCCGGTGGGCTTGTGCCACACCACGAGATCGGGCGGCCTCGGCAGGGGACGGGCATCGAGGGAGATCTCGGCGCCGTCGGAGATGACGGCGCGGGGATCGGTCAGCGGCTGGCCATCGACGCGGACCCGGCCCCTGCGGATCGCGCGACCCGCCAGCCGCCGCGACAGCCCCGCCCGATGGGCCACCAGCTTGCCCAGGGGGTGGCTCATCGGGCCCCGGCCCTGCGCTGCCTGCAGCGCAGGATCAGCTCGTCCAGGTGTGCCCGCTCCCAGGCGAGCGCGCGATCGTGATCAAGGTGGCTCGCCTCCGCCCTGCGGAAGGCGGGGGGATGGAGCCAGCGGCGGGTCCCGACCTCCTCGGGGGGGAACGCGAGGTGGAGCAGCTCGTGGAACAGGATGAACCGGACGAACCAGGCTGGCACCGTCCGGTGATCGAGGACCGGGTGGATCCGGATCAGGGGCTCGTGGGGTGGCAGCGCGCAGGAGCCCAGGCGCAGGCGGCGCCTGGGCGGGATCGAGGGCCACCGCCCCCAGGTCACCGCGGGCACGTCGATCGCTGGGAGCCGGGGGATCTCGTGGGCCAGCAGCGCCTCCAGATCGTGGGTGGAGCCCCGGGGACGCAGGGGGGTGACCCGCCGGGGCGGCGGGAGCTCCTTGAGGAGCCGCTGCCGTGCGCCGTCCTGATCCTCGATCGCGGCGAGGATCGCGTCGGGTCGTGGCAGCAGCGCCCAGTGCACCTGGAGCTGGGGGGCCGGGCCCCGCAGGCGCCAGCACAGGACGTGGCGGCGGTTGGCGTGGATCGTGACCTCCAGCCGCGCCAGGCCGTGGCGCTGGAGCACGGCCCTCCCCAGCGCCAGGGCGGCGTCGTGGGTATCTGAGGGGCTCTGCGCCGGGGCCTGCGTCGGGGCCTGCGCCGGGGGCCCCCCCGCCGTCGCGAACAGGCCCCTGCGGAAGCAGACCTCGATCACGCCTTGACCAGGGCTTCCGCCCGGGCCGCGATCTGCGCTGGGGTGAACCCGAACTTCTCGGCGAGGGTCTCGGCGGGGGCCGACGCTCCGAAGGTGTCGACGCCGATCGCGACGCCGCTGTCGCCGATCCACCCGCGCCAGCCCAGGGTGACCGCGGCCTCGACGCTCACCCGGGGCACGCCGGCGGGCAGGACCTGATCCCGGTAGGCGGCGTCTTGGCGCGCGAAGCGCTCCCGACAGGGCAGGCTGACGACCCGGGCCCGGACGCCACGCTCGGCGAGCAGGGCGCGCGCCTCGAGACAGGCTGAGACCTCGGAGCCCGTGGCCAGGAGCACAACCTGGGGGGACTCAGCGTCGGCCAGGACGTAGCCGCCGCGGACGACGCCGGCGGCGATCGCTGCGGGGCGATCGAGGACCGGCAGCCCCTGGCGGGTCAGGATCAGGGCCGAGGGTCCATCGGTGCGCAGCAGCGACTCCCGCCAGCCCGCGACGGTCTCGATCGCGTCGGCGGGGCGCCACACCTCGACGCCGGGCAGGGCCCGCAGCGCCAGCAGGGTGGCGATCGGCTGGTGGGTGGGGCCGTCCTCTCCGAGGAAGATCGAGTCGTGGGTGTAGATGTACAGCACCGGCTGGTGCATCAGGGCAGACAGCCGGACCGCCGGGCGCTGGTAGTCGTGGAACGCGAGGAAGGTCGCGTTGTAGGGACGCAGCCCCCCGTGCAGGGCGATCCCGTTGCAGATCGCCCCCATGGCGTGCTCGCGCACCCCGAAGTGCAGGGTGTTCGCGCCGGCGAAGCGCTGGGGCGTGAACGCCACCGCGCCGATGTTCGTGCCGTTGGAGCCCGCCAGATCGGCTGAGCCCCCCACCAGCATCGGCGCGGCCGCGGTGATCGCCTTGAGGCAGGCGGCCGACGCCTTGCGGGTGGCCAGCGAGGTGCCGGCCTCGAAGCTGGGCCAGGCGATCTGCTCGGCCAGGGCGGCCCAGTCGGGCTGGAGCCAGGTGCGGAGCCGGGGCCCGTCGGGGCTCTCGGCCGCCCGGGCCTGCCAGGCCTCCCGGAGCTCGGTGCTGGCGCAGCTGCGGAACGCGCTCGCGACGTCGTCGGGCACCGCGAACGCGACGTCTGGATCCATGCCCAGGCGCTCCTTGGTGGCCCGGACCTCGTCGGGGCCCAGCGGGGCTCCGTGGGCGCGGGGGGTCCCCTCGTAGGAGGGGGAGCCCTGGCCGATCACGGTGCGGCACGCGATCAGGGAGGGGCGATCCTCAGCGGCGATGGCGGCCTCTATGGCCTCAGCCAGCGCCTCGGGATCGTGGCCGTCGACCCGCTGCACGTGCCAGCCCATCGCCGCCATCCGCTCGGTGGCGTCCTCGGTGAAGGTCAGCTCGGTGGAGCCGTCGATGCTGATCGTGTTGTCGTCGTACAGCATCACGATCCGGCCCAGGGCCAGGTGCCCAGCGATCGAGGCGGCCTCGGACGAGATCCCCTCCATCAGGTCGCCGTCGCTGCAGATCCCGAAGATCCGATGATCGCACAGCCCGGCGCCGAAGGTCTCCCGCAGGGTCCGCTCGGCGATCGCCATGCCCACCGCGTTGGCGAACCCCTGCCCCAGCGGGCCGGTGGTGGTCTCGACCCCGGGGGTCTCCCCGACCTCGGGGTGGCCCGGCGTGTTGCTGCCCCACTGGCGAAACGAGCGGAGATCCTCGATCGAGACGTCGTAGCCCGCTAGGTGCAGCAGCGCGTACAGCAGCATCGAGCCATGTCCCGCGGACAGCACGAAGCGATCGCGGTCCGGCCAGCCTGGATCCTGGGGATCGAACCTCAAGAACCTCGTCCAGAGCACGATCGCTGCGTCGGCCATGCCCATGGGCATGCCCGGGTGGCCACTGTTCGCGGCCTGGACAGCGTCCATCGCGAGTCCCTTGATGGTGTTCGCGCAGCGACGGTGCAGCTCGGCGTCCACGACCCCTCCTGGAAGGGGCGTGACGTATGCCAGCGGGGGGGCGGGGGCAACGGGTGGGTCACCGGATCCGGAGAGCAGCACCGAGACCGTGTCTGCCGCGATCGCTGTGCGCCACACCGGGCCCCGGGTCGGCCGGGGAGCTCCGGGCCCCGATGGACACCAGCGCTCCCCCCGGCTCTCCGGAGCGGGCGCTCAGTCTCGCCTGCGCCGCCCTCGGTCCCTGCGCCGCTCCTTGCGGGGGCTCGGGGCCGGGGAGCTCTCGGAGGGTGGGCTCTGTTCGTCGTCGACCTGTCGCCTGAACAGGTTGCCGAACAGGCGGCCGATCTGCACCTGGGGTCCGCCGTGCTCGTCGCAGCGCTCGTCGGGGGCGGTGCCTGCGATGAACAGCTCGGTGATCCGCTCAGGGCAGTCCTTGCGGATCGGCAGGCTGGTCTCGACGCACAGGGTGACGCGCTCCAGCCCGTCGGGCATGTAGGGCTGCCCCGACAAGGTGCCCGAGGCCGCGACAAACCTCGCCCAGGTGGGCAGCGCCCCCCGGCTCCCGGCCAGCCCCAGGGTGCCACGATCCCGTCCGACCCAGACCGCCACCGCCAGCTCGGGGGTCAGCCCGACGAACCAGGCGTCGCGGTACTCGTCGGTGGTGCCGGTCTTGCCGCCGGCGGGGCTGTCGACGCCGTAGCGACGGGCCCTCGCCCCGGTGCCCGACTGGATCACCCCCCGGAGCAGATCCATCGCCTGGGCCGCGGCGCGCTCGTCGACCACCGCCCGGCTGGTGGGCTCCAGGTGCAGGAGCTCGTCACCCTGGACGGTGAGGACGCGATCCACCACCTCGGGCTGGTGGCTGATGCCCCGGTGGAACATCGTGTAGGCCCCCGCCATCTCGACGGGGGTGGCGGAGAACGAGCCCAGGGCTGCGCTGGGCAGGGCCGTGGCCTGGGACAGCCCCAGGGACTGGTAGAACCGCTGGAGCCGGACCATCCCCACCTGGTTCGCCAGGTGGATCGCGGGGATGTTGCGGCTGGCCTCGATCGCGCGCCTGAGGCTCACCTCGCCCTCGAACTTCCCATCGTAGTTCTTCGGGGTCCAGATCTCAGTGCCCAGATCGACGGTCAGCGGCTCGTCGGGCAGGCGGGTGGCGGGGGTGACCACCCCGTCGTCCAGCGCCTTGACCAGGGTGATCGGCTTGATGGTGGAGCCGACCTGGCGCTGGGCGTCCATGGCCCGGTTGTAGGCGCTGTCTGCGTAGCTCCGGCCTCCGACCATCGCCGCGACGCTGCCGTCGGAGATCCGCACCGCCACGAGCGCGACCTGGGCCCCCGCGGCCTTCGGGTAGTCCTCGTCGAGCTCGGCCATCCCCTCGGCGACGGCCTCCTCGGCTGCGCGCTGCAGCAGGGGGTGGATCGTCGTGTGCACATGCACCCCACGGGCCAGCACCCCCTGGCCCAGCATCCCCTCGACGCGCTCGATCGCTGCGTCGACCGCGTAGGGGGCCCGGCGGATCCGGCTGGGCTCGAGGCCCGAGAGCACCACCGGGCGCTCTGTGGCGTCGCTGAGCAGGCCGGCGTCGAGCTTGCCCAGCTCGTGCATCTTCTGCAGCACCAGATCCCGACGCTCCCGGGCGAGCTCGGGGTGCCGGATCGGAGAGTAAGCGTTCGGGGCTGGGATCACCCCGACGATCAGGGCCGCTTCGTGCACCTCGAGGCGCCCTGCGCTCTTGCCGAACCAGGCCCTCGACGCCGCCTCGAACCCATGCAGGGGCAGGCCCCCCATCTGGCCGAGGTAGACCTCCCCAAGGTACAACTCCAGCAGCTCGTCCTTGCTCAGCTGCCCCTCGAGGGCGGCGGCGAAGAACACCTCGCGGACCTTGCGGCGCAGGGTGCGATCGTTCGACAGGAACAAGTTCTTGGCGAGCTGCTGGGTGAGGGTGCTGCCCCCCTGCTGGCGGTCGCTGGTGGCGTTGGCGAACAGCGCCCGTGCGATCCCGATGGGATCGACGCCGTGGTGCTCCCGGAAGCGTGCGTCCTCCATCGACAGCAGGGCCGGCTCCACCCAGCGGGACAGCTCGGAGAGCACCACCGGATCGCGCTCGACCTCAGGATCGCCGATCCAGCCGAGCACGGTGGGGGGCAGGGTGACCCCACCGGGCCTTGAGATGGCGCGCACCTCGCCGTCGGCCACGGTGATCGTGGTGCGCCCCTCGGTGACGCTGCGCCCATCGGGCAGGGGCTCATGGGGGGAGGTCCACAGCTCAAAGGTCCCGTCGGACAACGCGAACAGCCCGGCGCGATCGCCGTGGACTCCGTCGGAGTCGAGCAGGTGCTCGACGCGCTCGTAGCCCGCCGCCAGCAGGTCGTCCTCGAGGATCGCCGGATCCGCGGGCATGCCGATCTCGATCCTCATCGGGGCGGACCAGATCGTGCTCTGCTCGGACTGGGGGGGGGCGCTGAGGTACGCGGTGACGTCGCGGCGGGCCCGAACCCACAGCAGCCCGGAGGTGATCAGGGCGCCCGCCAGCAGGGCCGCGGACCAGGTGAGGATCTCGGCGATCAGCCAGGCCCGCGAGCCCGGGGCGGGCAGCGCGGGCAGCGACGGCCTGCGGGACGCCGGGCGCCCCGCGGCGCGCTTGCCCCGGGGAGACTTCTTGCGCGTCGAGGCCCGGCGGGGGGCGCTTCTGCTCGACGCGCGGCCGGCCCTCGAGGGAGCGCGCCCGCTGCCCGAGCGCGCCCGGCCACCGCCCGCTGGGCTGCGGGAGGGCTTCTTGCGGGGGGAGGCCTTCGGGCCGGTCTTCTTCTTCTTGGAGGGCTTGGAGGGCATGCCTGCACGCGCGGGGGGATGTCAAGAGTGTATGTCCGCTCCCCGCCGGGCGCACTCCCGGGGGGCCAGGCTCCCCGGAGGCACGCTACAGCTGGACGCCGTCGCTCGCGGCGAAGACCTCGTCCTGGTCGAACGCGACCCACTCTCCCTCGGGCAGCGCCCGGAGCACGCGCCTCTCCCGACCCCGCATGTCCAGCTCCAGGATCGCGGCCCCCCGGGCCGGCTGCAGGATGTCGCCGCTCTCGGGATCGACCCAGGCATAGGGGAGCAGGTCGGGGATCTCGCTGACCACCTCACAGGTGTTCAGATCTACATAGATCACCGTCGCGGTGTCGGTCTCAGGCACCTGGAAGCGCACCGCGGCGTACTGTCCGCCGGTGATGCCCCACAGCCGATCCACGTCGACGTTGAGATCGAGCACATCCCGCCCGGTGGCTGGGATCTTCTCCTTGACCGATCGGGTCAGATCATAGATCCCGAGCACGCCCTCAGCGTCGAGCACCAGCATGTCGGGCCTGCGGTTCATGAACGACAGCAGGCGCACCGGCACGTCCGCCAGGGGCTCGGGCCTGGGGATCGCGTCCTTACCGGTGGAGGGATCGAGGATCCGCACCTGGCCCTTGGGGGTGACCACCGCCAGCCAGGTTCCGGAGCCGGACAGGGCGAAGGTGCTCACCCAGGGTAGCTCGAAGACGTTGTTCTCGCGCAGATCGTACCACCGCAGCCCCCCGGAGGTGAGCATGCAGGCGACGATCGAGCCACCGACCTCCATCTTGGGGGTGTCCGCGGTGTCGGAGCCTGCATCGAACAGGTGGCGGCCGGTGCGGGCCTCGAACACCTGGACCCCGTCGCCGTCGTCGGGCAGGGCGATGATCAGCCTGCCGTCGCGATCGATCTTTACCTCGACGAAGCGCTTGCGGGCGTGGAAGGGGCGCTTCTGCTGGTTCTTTGCCCACACCGCGACCCGCTCGCCGTGCACCGCCACCCGGTGCTCGCCGAAGCCGGTGCAGCACACCACCGCCTCGAGCGAGGGGCGCGTGCCGGGGCGGTGCATCACCCCGTCCTTTCCGCCGACGGCCACCCCCCGCCAGTCCCAGTAGGCGGCGTTGGTGGGCTCGGCCGCGCCGTGCTTCTCCGATCTCTCGGGGGTGAGCCCCGGCAGGGCGAAGGTGTGGACCGATCGGACGGTCAGCGCCGCCACGGCGTTGCCCTGGGGCGAGACCACCACCGTGAGCATGCCCGAGGAGCCCCGGGCGCTGAAGGAGTTGCGGATCCGACCGTCGGGCAGGCCGATCAGGGTGATCCCGGCCTGCCCCATCGCGACCACGTGGCGTCCGTCGGGGGTGAACCGGGCCACCCGCACGCCGCCCGGCACCATCTCGAGATCCACCTGCTCCTGGCTCATCAGATCGAGCAGCTTGGGCTGGCCGAGGGTGTCGATGACCAGCAGCCGATCGCCTCCGTCGTTGAACTCGATGCTCTCGCCGGAGAAGCCCTGGTAGTTCGCGAGGCGCTCCCAGCGCTGGATGTCGAAGATCCGTACGATCCCGTCGATGGACAGGCTGGCGAGGATCGTCGCCTGGGGGTTGAAGGACAGGGCCCGCATCGCCCGGGCCTGCCCGCCCGGGCCCTCCTTCGTGTCCTCGAAGACGCAGGATCCATCCCAGGTCTTGTAGACCGCGACGGTGCCGCTGTCGTCTCCGACGGCCACCAGGGCCCCACCCCGACAGACCGCCACCGCGCCCTGGACCGGAGAGCCCATGTCAAACAAGATCCCGGGGTAGCTGTCGCCGGGCTTGGTGATGGCGACCGTGCCCCAGGCGTCCGCGGTGATGCTGGCGCTCGACTGCGGATCGAAGGCCGCGGCGCTGATCGCGGCGGCATGGGGGGACGCACAGAGCTTGTCGATGAGGGTCAGCGCCATCCACTTCCTCGAGCAGCGGACTCTAACCCGCGTCGACGCTGCACCGCTGGCCCGGTAGGCTCGACGCTGCCCTGGAGGAGCGGTGGGGGTTGTAGGGATCGACATCGGAGGGAGCGGGGTGCGGGCCGCGCGGGTCCGGGGATCCGATCAGGGGATCGTGCCCAGCCGGGTCCCGCTGGCGGCGCGGACGGTGGACGCGGTGCTCGAGGCGGTGGTGCGT
>DRPG01000482.1 GCA_011376105.1 Deltaproteobacteria bacterium | reverse complement strand
CCTTTGGCGACATCCAGTCTACGATCTGTGACGTCGAGAACTGTGACTGGCGCACCGAGGCCTACACGATCGTCGAGGATCTCTGCACGGTCGAGGATCATCTGGTGATCAACGATCTCGTCCTCGACGTCGCGGCGGAGCTGGACACGGTCGGAGACTCCTTCGCCCTGGCGGCCACCAAGGCCGCACGGCACGAGGTGGTCCTCGACAACGTCTTCTTCATCCAGGGCGTGCTGCCGATGGGGGCTGGTGAGGCCGAGCTCATCGCGGGCTCGCTGCATGCAGCGGCGGCGAGCGCCCGCCTCGCGGCCAGCTACGACGTGATGGATCCGGCCGGCGTGCCCTCGAGCCTGTCGACCAGCTACGTGGCCGGCGATTACCAGTTCGACAGCTCCAGCGGCTCGTTCGTCTGTGTCGACACGCCGTTCTATGGGCTGTCGGTGGCCGCCGCCGCGGGCGAGCTCGAGGGCCACCTGCTCGATCACTCGTCCGTCGCAGACTTTGCGGGGGCCCAGGCCGGGCTGGAGCAGGCGCTCACCGAGCTGCGCGACGCGGTGCTGGCCACCGCCGCCGAGACCGAGCTGTACGATCTGTCGCCCGCCCCCGGCTGGCGCGACGACGTGGCCGACGATCTCGACGTGATGATCGCCTCCCTGCAGGGCACCGACGGCAGCCTGGTCAGCGCCCCGAGCTGGGACGTCACCCTGGGCGCGTTCTTTGCGGCCCCCACCAGCCGCAGCAGCCTGCTGGCGACCACCGGGGTCCCCTCGCTGCTCCGGCTGGATCAGAGCTACTGCGAGGACGAGATCCTGATGGCCCAGGCCCCGCTGGATTGGCTGGCCGAGCACGGCGGCGGGGCGATGGATCTGCCTCAGTCGGTGCTCAACGGCAACGGCCCCTACCCAGCGCTGATCAACGGCAACCGGATCGAGAACGAGCTGCTCGATCCCCAGACCTCTGAGCCCCTCATCTTCGAGGACGTGCTGCTGGATCTCTTCGAGTAGCGGAGCTGCTCCACAGCGCCCCGGTGACGAAGAGGTTTACCGCCATGGCCCCCGCGAGCACGGGGCCCGCCTGGGCCAGGGTGGTGATCCTCGACGTCCCCAGCAGCAGCAACCCCAGGATCACCAACCCCTGACCCACGGCGATGGGCGGGGTGCTCTGGGGATCGGATCGCTTTGCTGCGTGGAGGTGGATCCAGGGATCGAGGGCGGTGCCCACCGCGACGGACAGAGCGAACAGGTTCGCGTGGGACAGGGGTACCTCGATCACGGCCAGCCCCGCGAGCACCGCCAGCCCCGTCAGCCCGAGCATCGGGATCGCCGCCGCAGCGGTGCGCAGATCCCGGGTGAGCAGCGCGAGGCACAGCGGGGCCACGCCCCCGCCCAGGCCAAAGACCCATAGCGCGTCGGAGACGATCTGATCCCGGGCCATCGCGATCAGGGTTGGGTAGCCCGACAGCTCGATCCGGACGCGCCCTTGGGTGGCCCGCTGCAGGTGATCGAACAGATCCTGCCACCCGCTGGCGGGGACGTGGTGCAGCCGGAGGTGCATGGTCCACCGCCGCCCGTCATCGAGCGGCAGCGGGGCGATCTGCTCCGCCTCGCGCAGCGCGCGCTCCCGGATCCGCTGGAAGCGCATGATCCGGGGCCGTCGTCGATCGCCGGGGCGCCCCGCGAGCTGCTCCACCGTCCGGTGGCTCGCCTGGCCCGCGATCAGCATCGCGTCGGCAAAGGAGACCACGCTGCCCACCGCTGGGTGGTTCACCGCCGTGCGCTGCAGCTCCACCAGGGCAAGGAACGCGTCGGGATCGGCGGTCCCCAGCTCGCCGTCGGGGAAGACGTCCACCTGCAGGGGGTGCAGCCCACCCAGGGCCGCGTCGTGGAGCAGGTGGGCCTCGAGGACGCGGTGATCGGCGGGCAGATCGTTGCCCGGGATCAGATCGATCTCAAGCCGGGACGCCAGGGACAACAGGCCGCCGGTCAGCGCCAGCCCTCCGACGACGCGGAGCCAGGGGCCGAGCACCAGCGGGGGCAGGACCAGCCGGCGGGGACGCGGGGCGAGGCTGGGGAAGCGGACGAGCAGCGCTGCGGGCACCCACACCCCCGTGATCCAGACCAGGAACATCCCGACAGCGGCCCACAGCCCGAAGCGCCGCAGGATCGGCGAGCTGGTCGCGATCAACGCCAGGAAGCCCGCTCCAGTGGTCACCGAGGTCCAGGCGCAGGCCCTCGCCACCCCCGACAGGGCGTCCGCCACCGCCGCTGGCCCGTGCTCCAGCGCCTCGTGCAGTCGCCAGACCACATGGATCGCGTCGGTCAGTCCCAGCACCACCGTCAGCGGCACCAGGGCCAGCATCGGCCCGCCCAGGGGCTGATCGAAGTGCCCCAGCAGCCCCAGCAGCCCCAGGACCCCGATCCCGACCGACAGCAGCGGCACCAGGGCCGCCGCGGGACGCCGCCACAGCAAGCTCAGGACCAGGGCAAACACCACTGAGACCACGAGCAGCAGCTGCGCTGTCTGCGACCGGGCCAGGTGCCGATGAGCCTGATCGAGGACGGGGAGCCCGAGCAGCACAGCGTCGTGATCGGAGGCCACCGGCGCCAGCGCGTCGAGCTGTGCGCTCCGGTCTCCGTCCGCCAGCTGGGCGCGCACGATCGCATAGCGCGCGCCAGCGCGGCCCCACATCGCCAGCCCCAGCTGTTCAGCGACCGAGGGGGGGAGCCCGTCGGGGACCCGCAGCACGCTCGTGTCGGTCACCACCGGGAGCGCCCGGAGCGCCTCGGAGGCCTCGTCGACCTCAGCGGAGGTGGAGCCGTCGGGCAGGGCGATCATCACCGTGGCCGGGGCCGCCTCCCGCCCGGTGGACGCCGCATACAGCTCGACCAGATCGAAGCGGGACGACAGCCCGGACAGGCCGGTGGACATCAGCAGGATCAGCGCCGCGACGAGCGAGAGCACCACGCCGGGCCGGCGGGCGAGGAGCTGGGAGAGCAGGGGAGCCTCCGCTGGGGCTTGGGGGGGGAGAAACCTCATCTCACCCTCCGAGTGTGCTCGCGTCCACGATCGGATCGATCGCCTGGGATCGAGGGCTACCCGCCGGAGAAGATCAAGAACAGGGAGAACAGGATCACCGCGAACAGCCCGGACGAGACCAGGGCCAACAACAGGCTGAGCGACAGCAACAGACCCTGCCAGAGCCGGAGCTGGCTCCGGGCCCGGGTCGGGGCCAGCCTCGGGGGCTGGGAGAGGCTGATGGGCTCGGGGAGCAGCGCTGGATCCAGCGGCGCGGCTGCGGCTGCGGCTGCGGCTGCCAAGGTCGAGGGGAGCGGGGTGTTGGCCGCGGTCGCTGGCTCGAGCCCCGGCCCCGGGGGTGGAGCGCTTGAGCCCAGCCCAGCGCTCAGCGTGGTCTCTGCCTGGTCAGGCCCTGCCCGGGGGGGGGCAGCGCCCGGGGGCGCACCCGTCGCGGTCGTGGGGCTCGCGGGGGGCACCAGCTCCTCCCCGGGGGTCGGGGGGGACCGGGCGAGGGCGTCGGCCAGCAGGAACTCAGCGATGGCCGGCGGGGGAGCGCTCCCGGCCAGGGTGCGGGAGCGCTCGAGGTCCGCCTGAGCCGAGCCCGGCGTCGGTGGGGCGATCTCCGTCGTCTGATCGTCCTCACAGGGCTCGAGCTGGGCGGAGCGGATGGCGTCTGAGGACAGCAGTGGGAGGCGATCCACCTCGGGGGGGTGGGGCTCGGTGGAGGGGCGATGGCGCCGTCCTCCCCCGTTCGTCTGCACGTCGGCCATGCGTCCCCTTCGGGCGGTGATCGATCTTACGGCAGGATCCAGCCTGCTTCAAGTCGAGCGATCTTGAAGCTAGGCTCGGATCCTGTGCTCGGAGCACGGCTCTGTGGTCTGTAGAGCCGGCGGGATCAGGGGGAGCGGGTCCAGGCGGCCACCAGCGTCCGGAGGCTGTGCTGCCTGGCGAAGTCGAGCAGCACGGCGTGGCCACCTGGCTCCCTCCGCAGCGCCCAGAGGGAGGCGGGGATCTGCTCTAGATCCTGGACCAGGGCCAGGGCCAGGGCGGTGCGCCAGGCGTTGCCTCCGACACAGTGGCTGCTCCCGTGGCCGTTGGCCTGGCCTGAGCCCTCGCCGAAGCTGTCGCCGCCGTCGCCCTTGCCGTAGCCCGCGCCGTCGCCCTTGCCGTGGCCGTCTGCGGCGTCGGTGTCGGGGCTTCGTCGCAGGGCTCCGTCACCGGTGCCCCAGCCCCCGCGATCCTCGCCGCTCCAGCCTTCGCTGCCGAACAGCGTCTCGAGCACCTGATCCCTCATCTCCGTCCCCTATCACGGCGCTCGGGCCCCGGTGGTGGCGCTGACCCGGGGCAACCCCCGGGCGCTGCGACGCGGCCTCCTTGTCCGGGTGGGTGGGCGGTGGCTGGGGCTCAGCCCCCCACCAGGCGGACGATCGGAGCCAGCCCGGTGGCATCGATCGCCTGGTGGACCCGCTCGACGAGGTGATCCTCGCCGATCAGCTCCACCAGGCCGGCCTCGTGCAGTGCGTCCCGGACCGGCCCCCGGACCCCAGCGAGCCAGACGGACACGCCCCGGTGCTGGTAGCCATCGAAGATCTCCTCGAGGGCGTCCAGCGCCTGGGCGTCCACGCTGCCGATGGCCTTGGCGTCGAGCACCACGTGCTGCAGGGGATGATCCTCCTCCGACTCCAGCGCGTCGAGGGTGGCCTTGAGGAACGCAGTGTTCGCAAAGAACAGGGGCGCGTCGATCCGCAGCGCCAGCACCCCTGGGGTCTGGGCGGCCTCGGGGTGACGTGCGACGTTGCGGTACACCGTGCTCCCCGGCAGCCGGCCGAGGACCGCGACGTGGGGACGGCTGGTGCGCCACACGAACCACAGCAGGCTCGCGATCACGCCCACTCCGATCCCCTGCTCGATCCCCAGCGACAGGGTCGCGAGGAAGGTCAAGCCCATCAGGCCGAGATCGGGCCTGCTGACGCGCCACAGGTGGCGAGCCCCCGAGACGTCCACCAGGCCGAACACCGCGGTCATGATGATCGCCGCGAGCACGCCCCGGGGCAGGTAGTAGAACAGGGGCGTGAAGAACAGCAGGGTCAGCGCCACCACACCGGCGGTGATCAGGCTCGCGACGCCGGTGCGGGCCCCAGCCTGATCGTTGACCGCGGTGCGGGAGAACCCTCCGGTGACCGGGTAGGCCCCCGACAGGCTGCCCACCAGGTTGGCGATCCCCAGCGCCTTGAGCTCCTGATCGGCGTCGATCTCGTAGCGGTGGACGCGGGCGAAGTTCTTCGCCACCGAGATGCTCTCCATGAAGCCGACCAGGGAGATGGTCAGCGCCACCGGGATCAGGGCCCCCAGCTGCGTGGGCTCGATCCGGGGCAGGGACAGGCCGGGCAGGCCCGGGGGGACGTCGCCAACGATCGCGACCCCGAGTTGATCGAGCCCGAGCCCCCACACCGCGAGGGTGCCCCCCACGACCACCAGCAGGAACCGAGGGAACCGTGGCGCCAGGCGCTTGAGCACCACCAGCGCGGCGATGCTCGCGGCGGAGATCCCCACGGTGACGAGGTTGGCCTCGCCTAGGTGGCGCAGGGCGGCCCACAGGATCTCGTGGACGTGGTGGCTGCGTGCGATCTTCACCCCCAGCAGGTGGCCCAGCTGGGACAGCCCGATGATCAGCGCCGCGGCTGAGGTGAACCCCGCGATCACCGGGTGGCTCAGGAAGCGCACCAGGAAGCCGAGCCTCAGCACCCCCATGCCCAGCTGCATCCCCCCCACGAGCAGGGCCAGGACCGCAGCCAGCGCGGCATACGTCCCCGGATCGTCGCCGGCCAGCGCGCTCACGCCGCTGGCCACCAGCAGCGAGACCATCGCGACGGGCCCGACCGCCAGCTGGCGGGAGGTCCCGAGCAGGGCATAGGTCGCCAGCGGCAGGGTCGAGGCATACAGGCCGATGATCGGATCGAGCCCAGCGAGCATCGCGTACGCCATCGCCTGGGGCACGAGCATGATCGCGGTGGTTAGGCCCGCGGCCAGATCCCCCCGGAGGGTGGCGCTGTCGTAGCGACGGATCTGCGCCGCTAGGGGGAAGAGGTGTTTGAGGCGGGTGGAGGTGGACATGGGGGCTCCGGCTGTGGGTCTCTCTCGGATCAAGAGCAAGTGTTGTGCCAGTGGATCGTGCTCCCTCCGGAGGTCCTGGATACCTCATCGGTCATGTTGGTTCAGGATCGTTCTAGATGAGCGCTGATCGCGTGATCCATCCCGAGACCTTCCCTGCCTCCCTGTGCGGGATGATCACCGTTGCACCCGAGATGCAGGCCTTGTTCGAGCTGGTCCGTCGCGCAGCCCGCAGCGACGCGACGGTGCTGGTGCGGGGGGAGTCCGGCACCGGCAAGGAGCTGGTTGCGGCCGCGATCCATGAGCAGAGCCCCAGGGCGAGCCACCCCTTTCGGGCGGTCAACTGCGCGACCTTTACCCCGGAGCTGCTGGCGAGCGAGCTGTTTGGCCACGTCCGTGGTGCGTTCACCGGAGCGTTCGCCGATCGCCGGGGCCTGCTGGCCACCGCCGACGGGGGCACCCTGTTCCTCGACGAGGTCGCCGAGCTGCCGCTGGAGCTCCAGGCGCGGCTGCTGCGGGTGCTCCAGGTTCGCCGCTTCACCCCCGTGGGGGGCACTGAGGAGCTCGAGGTCGACGTCCGGATCGTCAGCGCGACGAACGCTGCGCTGCGGAAGCTGGTGGCTCAGGGGCGGTTCCGCGAGGATCTGATGTACCGGATCCGGGTGGTGGTGCTGTACCTCCCGCGCCTGGTCGAGCGCACCGGGGATCTGGAGGCGCTCACCTGGCACTTCATCGACGAGTTCAACCAGCGTGGGCCCCGCCGGATCCATGCGATCGATCAGGCGGCGTGGGCCGCGATGCGGGCCTATCCGTGGCCGGGCAACGTCCGGGAGCTACGCAACAACATCGAGGCGGCGTCGGTGCTGGGGGAGGGGCCGGTCCTGCGGCTGGAGGAGCTGGCGCCGGAGCTCCGGAGCCCCGGCACCGAGGAGCTTGCCGAGCTCTCCTCCGCCGGGTCCTCCGGCGGGGGCCTGCCCCGGACCACTCTCGAGGAGGAGCGCTACCGCGAGCTGCTCGAGGCCTTCCATCGGGAGGGCGGGCACCGGGGTCGGATGGCGGAGCGCCTCGGGATCAGCCGAGCCACCCTGTACCGTCGCCTCAAGCGCCATGGGCTGATCTGATCAGGCCCGGCGTCAGCCCCCCCCCGGCGTCAGCCCCCCGGCGTCAGCCCCCCCCGGCGTCCCGTGCCGGGGCTCGATGTGGTGGCTTGGGGCTCTGTGGCCCGCTCCCGGGCTACCCGAGTGGGCTCCGCTCGGGGGTGAGCTGTGGGGTCGGCGCAGGGGTGTGGGCGATCGTGCTCCGCTGGAGCCGGGCCTCCGCCACGTGGTACAGCACCATCCCGGCGGTCAACGCGCCGGCGAAGGTCAGGGCGTGGGGTGCACCGGAGGCTGCAGACACCAGGCCGGGGCCTGGGCAGTAGCCACCGATCGCCCAGCCGACGCCGAACAGGGCCGCGCCGCTGACCAGCTTGGGATCGATGTCTGTCCGGGTGGGGATCCCAAAGTGCTCCCCGAACAGCGGCGAGGGACGGCGGACGATCCAGCGGTACAGCACCAGGTGCACACCGATCGCGCCGGCCATCACCAGGGCCAGGCTTGGGTCCCAGTTGTCGGCGAGGTTGAGGAACCCGATGACCTTGTCGGCCTGGGTCATGCCCGAGACCCCGAGCCCCAGGGCGAACACGAACCCCGCCAGCCCGCTTGTGAGCAGCGCCCTCACAGGACCCCCCCGAGCCACAGGTGCAGCAGCGAGGCGGTCGCGAACCCGGTCGCCATGAAGGAGCCGGTCGCGACCAGGGAGCGCCTCGAGAAGCGGGACAGGCCGCAGACGCCGTGGCCGCTGGTGCAGCCGTTGCCCATGCGGACTCCGACGCCCACCAGCAGCCCGGCTAGCGCCGTCGCGAGCAGTGAGCGGGTCGAGGGCGGGGCGATGGTGTCGGGGGCGAACAGGGCCAGGGCGAGGCCGCCGAGCAGCAGCCCGCCGACGAAGGTGGCCCGCCAGGCGGTGTCGCCGGGGGTGGGCCGGAGCAGGCCCCCGTAGATGCCGCTGATCCCGGCGATCCGACCGTTGAAGTAGAGCATGATCGACGCCGCTGTGCCGATCAGCGCGCCGCCCAGCAGGGCCGAGATGGGGGTGAAGTTGTCCATGGTTGCTCCCTGTTGTTCGGTGATCTCAGGCCGTTGCGCTCGGAGGAGCCTGCCCCCTCCGGGCGAGCATGCCGCTTACCATCGATGCGACACGACGGAGACCACGCTGCTCGATGCTCGAGCCTTGAGGCCGGACGATCGGGACGATCGTTCGAGCGGCGGATCAGGATCAAGGGCTCGTCCTGGTCCCGGCCTCCGGAGGCGGCCGGCACCTCACCGGGGGGAGCCAGCTCGGCCTGGGGGTGAGCGCCCGGGGGGCCCTCGAGCGCTTCGGGCTGGTGGACGTCGATCAACCGGACCTCGTCGGAGTGTTGGTCTACCCACCGTGGAGAGACGTGGTCGACCCCCGTGGCTGAGCGTACCACATCGATGAGCGCGTCGTTGCCGCGGGCGGCAGGCGGGTCGCTTTCCTCGGGCCACCGCCCCGGAGGGCAGACCTGTCTTGCCCTCGACCTGGTGGGTGCGGGTCGCCGGATCGAGTCACCGGCGGGACAACACGATGTCTTCATGCCTGGAGACCAAGCAAGGATCGTGCCAGATACTGAGCAGCTGTCGAGCCAGGCGGGGGGGGTGCGTAT
>DRPG01000481.1 GCA_011376105.1 Deltaproteobacteria bacterium | reverse complement strand
GGCAGGTGCAGGGCTCGTCGCATCAGCTGGATCAGGGCAGCGCGCAGGTGCAGGAGGCGAGCCAGTCCCTGGCGAACAACGCGTCCCGCTCGGCCGCGTCCCTGGAGGAGATCTCAGCCTCGATGGAGGAGATCTCGGTCCAGACAGGGGAGAACGCCAAGAACGCGACGTCCGCGATGGAGCTCTCCACCCGGGCGAGGGAGTCGGCGGCCCTCGGGGATCAGCAGATGGGCCACATGGTGTCCGCGATGAAGGGGATCGACGAGTCGGCCCGGAGTATCTCGAAGATCATCAAGGTGATCGACGACATCGCGTTCCAGACGAACCTGCTCGCGCTGAACGCGGCGGTGGAGGCGGGCCGGGCCGGGGTGCACGGCCGGGGGTTCGCGGTGGTGGCGGAGGAGGTCCGCAGGCTCGCGGGGCGGAGCGCGCAGGCCGCGAAGGAGACCACCTCGATGATCGAGGGCTCCTCCCGCAAGGTCAACCAGGGCCTCGACATCGCGAAGGCCACCGCCGCCTCCCTCTCCGCCATCGTCGCCTCCGTCGGAGAGGTCAGCGATCTCGTCGGCGAGATCGCCGCGGCCAGCCAGGAGCAGGCCTCCGGCATCAGCGAGATCAACGACGCGCTGAACCAGGTGGACTCGGTCACCCAGCAGAACACCGCCAAGGCCGAAGAGATGGCCGCGGCCAGCCAGGAGCTGTCCTCCAACAGCGCCACGCTGACCCAGCTCCTCTCCCGCTTCCGGCTCGCCGAGGTGCCCGCCTCCGCCTCGAGCATGACGCCGGAGGTGATGAGCGCGCTGCAGCTGTTCATGACCCAGCGCGGCCTGCACACCGCCTCGGCCACCACCTCGAACTTTGGAGACGAGCCCCTGGAGTCGCTCTCCATGAACGGCGGTGGAGGCGGATTTTCCCTCAATGATCCCGACTTTGGAGACTTCTGATGGTCCTGAGCAGTCACCAGTACGAGGTGATCCGCCGCAAGGTCCGCGCTGAGCTCGGGATCGAGCTCGGGCCAGATCGAAAGGCGATGGTCAGCCGCCGCCTCGGAGGGATCCCGGAGGGGCCCCAGCTGGTCTCCTCGATGATGGCGGGCGATCTCGCCCCCCCCAGCCTGGCCCTGCTCGCGGACGTGCTGACGACGAACCACACCCACTGGGGGCGGGAGAGCGCACACTTCGACGTGTTGATCCAGTGGATCGATGAGCAGCCCGCGTCCCGGGCCCTGCGGATCTGGTGCGCTGCGAGCTCCACCGGTGAGGAGCCCTACACTCTGTGGATGGCCTGCCAGGACACCGAGCGCTCGGGCCGGGGTATCTCGCTGCTCGCGACCGACATCTCGAGGCCTGTCCTCGAGCACGCCCGCAAGGGGATCTACGAGGCGGAGGCGACGACCCGGCTGAGCGCGAAGTGGCAGAGGCACTTCCGCCCCCTGCCCGACGGCCTGGTGACGGTGCCCGAGGCTGCGAAGCGCGCCATCCTCTTCAGGCGGCTCAACCTGATGACCAACCCGCTGCCGTTCCGAAACCAGTTCGACGTGATCTTCTGTCGGAACGTGCTGATCTACTTTGACGGGGACCTGCGCAGGCAGATCATCCAGCGGGTGGTGGATCAGCTCCGGCCTGGGGGGCTGCTGTGTATCGGACTCGCTGAGTCTCTCCCCAAGGAGGTGACCGGCCTGTCCCGTCTCTCACCGTCCGCGTTCTTGAGGTCCCCATGAACACCCCCTGGCGCCCCCTGCGGGTGCTCATCGCGGATAGCAGCGCGCTGGCCCGACGCCTGGCTCGACAACAGATCGACGCCGACGAGCGGCTGGAGGTGGTCTCGGTGGTCCCGTCCCTGGGCCAGCTCCGCGACGCGATGGTCACCAGCGGCCCCGATCTGATCCTGGTGGAGGAGGAGATCGGGGGCCACAGTGGGATCGCTCTGATCCGCCAGCTGATGACCACCAGCCCGATCCCGTCGGTGCTGCTCAGCGGCTCGGTCGACGCGGATCTCCGTCGACGTGCGGCCCGGGCTGGGATCGTGGGGGTCGTCGAGAAGCCCGCCTCCCTCAACCGGCAGGATGCCTTCTGGGAGCGGCTCCGGCAGACCCTGCGCTCCGCCGCCCGGGCCCACATCCCACGGCTGCCCCCGAGCGGCCAGGCGCCCCGGGTGATCGGGATCGCGATCTCCACCGGTGGACCGCCGGTCGTGCGCTACATCCTCTCTGAGCTCCCCGCCACGCTGCCACCCATCGTGATCGTGCAGCACATGCGGGACGCGTTCATCGGACAGTTCGCCGAGCAGCTCGATCGGGTGACCCCGATCCGGGTGGTGGTGGCTGAGCACAGGCAGGTGCTCCGGCCCGGGTGGTGCTACATCGCTCCAGGGGGGCATCAGACCCGGGTGAACGCCGATGGCAACACGCTGCGGACGTGCCTCGGGCCTCCACAGCCCGTCTCGGGCCATCTCCCCAGCGGAGATGCGCTGCTGTACTCCATCGCCTACAGCGTGGGGGGGGCGTCGGCCGGGGCCGTGCTGACCGGGATCGGCCTCGACGGGGCGGCGGGCCTGCTGGCGATGCGGCGGGCCGGCGCTCAGACCCTCGCCCAGGACAAGGCCACCTCCACCGTGTTTGGGATGCCCAGGGTCGCCGCTGAGTATGGGGCGGCGGCCAGGGTCGTCTCCCTCACTGATGTCCCGGGTGCGCTGAAGAGCACCGCGCTGGTCCGATGATCTCAAGCCGGTGTTGGGAGGCGCCGATACGGCCAGCATGAATGATGAACTTGTCCAGTTGATATCGCGGGCGAACATCGTCAGTCCGTCCCCGGTCGCCATCGATCTGCTGCGCCTGCTCTGTGACAGGCGCTACAGCCGAGCCCGCTTCGTGAAGCTGGTGCGGCAGGATCCAGCGACCAGCACCGCTCTGCTGCGGGCGGCCTCCATGACCAGCGTCTCCAGGAGCCGCAGCTCGATCGACATCGACGAGGCGGTGGCTCGCCTCGGGGCCAAGCGGGTCCGGCGGATCGTTGTTGAGCAGGCCTTTGGGGCGCTGAAGATCGAGCGCCTGGATGGCTACGGCATCGAAGATCACGCGTTCTGGCGCATGTCCGTCTCCTGTGCCCACGCCTCAGAGGAGATCGCCCGGGCCGCGGGCCTGGACGAGGGCATCATGTACATCGTGGGCATGCTGCTGGACATCGGGAAGCTCGCGCTGGAGGCCTGCCTCGGCGATCGGATGGTCTCTATCGGGGGGCGGCCCGATCAGCTGGAGCGCGAGGCCACCGGCTTCAACCACGAAGAGATCGGGGCCCAGATCGCCACCGCCTGGAACCTGTCCGAGCCGATCCCCACCTGCATCCGCTACCACCACGATCCCGCCGACGCACGCTGCCTCGAGGCTGAGGTGGCCTGTGCACACCTCGCGAGCTGGGCCGTGCACTGGCTCGGGATCCCTACTGGCTTCGACGGGATGTTGTACGACCTGGACACGAGGGTGCTCGACGCCCTGGGTCTGTCCGAGGGCTCGGTGGAGGAGATCGCGCTGGCTGTCCTGGAGGGGATCCAGTCCACCGAAGAGCCCACCCCGACCCCCATCTCCTAGCGCCCACCCTCCTGGCACCCACCCCCAGATCGACAGGAAGCACCATGAAGAGACTCATGCTCGTGGACGACAGTCGTGTGATGCGGCAGCTGGTGCGTCGCTCAGTCCGCCAGGCAGGGTTCAAGCCCGCGGAGGTGGTCGAGGCCGAGAACGGTGTGGACGCGCTGCAGCAGCTCCAGCGGTTCCGGCCGAGCCTGATCTTGTCGGACTGGAACATGCCCGAGATGGGAGGGCTCGAGCTGCTCGAGACGCTCCGCTCCGACGGAAACCAGGTCCCTCTGGGGTTTGTGACCTCCGAGGGGACCCCCGCGATGCGGGCCGCGGCGATGTCCAAGGGCGCGATCTTCCTGCTGACAAAGCCATTCACGGCCTCGGACGTGCGCTACGTGCTCGAGAACGCAGGCTTTCGGGCCGACGGGAACCTGCGGGGCCCGGCGAAGCGCACCCACATCGGCCACAAGCCCTTCGGGCCCGATCTCCTCAAGGAACTCCTCGACCACCTGGTGGGGCAGCAGACGATGATCCGTCCCTGCCCAAGGCTACCGCCCAGCGTGCGGCCCGCGATCAGCATGTCGTGGATCGACGACGACGACAACCTGCTGTACGGCGGGCTGTGCGAGCTCCAGCTCGGGGCGGCGATGGGCGCCGCCCTCAGCATGCGGCCGCCGTCCGCGGTGGGGCAGCTGATCGCCTCGGGGCAGATCGCCGCTGAGCTGCAGCCCGACTGCCGGGAGGTCTTCAACGTGATGTCGCGCTCGTTCACCGACGCAGGCTCGGTGCGGGTGCGCCTCGCAGACATCTCGTTCGCGCCGGAGCCCCCCGTCGAGGCGGTGGTGCAGCTCAACCGACGGGCTCCAGCGCGCCGGGACTTCAAGATCGCCATCGGCCGACACGGCGCCGGACGACTCGCCATCCTCAGCACGCACTCCGGGTTCCTCCGCTACACCTGAGCTGTCCGGCGTCCGGGCCGCCCCCGGGGCTGCAGCGCCGCTGCTCCGCCGGGGAGCGCCCCGCGCCGCTGCTCCGCCGGGGAGCGCCCCGCGCCGCTGCTCCGCCGGGGAGCGCCGCGGGCCCCACGCAGGGCCTCGCCTGAGCCCACGCAGCGCTCGCCTGAGCCCCCGCAGCGCTCGCCTGAGCCCCCGCAGCGCTCGCCTTAGGCCCACGCAGCGCTCGCCTTAGGCCCCCGCAGCGCTCGCCTGAGCCCCACAGCGCTCGCCTGAGCCCCCGCAGCGCTCGCCTGAGCCCCCGCAGCGCTCGCCTGAGCCCCACAGCGCTCGCGGCTGGCTTGGTCTCGATCTTTGGTCCGGCTGACAGGAGGAGCTGTCCCTTCGGGAGACGGGTGGGGCTGGACGTCGATTTGTAAGCTCAAAACGTATGTTCTGGATCAGTCCAAAAACTGGACGACGGGCTACATACCTTGCCGCCGTCCCCACGAGAACAATCATCCTCCGGGAGTTTCGATGCAAACCAACAACAAGGTTCTCTCCCACGAGCAAGTTCTGAGCGCGTTCGCGAAGATCCAGGAGGCCCACCGCCGGCGCGCCGGCGAGATCTCGACCAAGGCTGAGGTGGCGCTCCGCACCGAGCGGGAAGCTGCGGTGGAGCAGGCGATGACGTACACGGTCAGCGGGATCGTGCGCGGGCTCGCGGCG
>DRPG01000480.1 GCA_011376105.1 Deltaproteobacteria bacterium | reverse complement strand
GTGGCCCCGCGTGGTGGGGCTGTGGCCCCGCGTGGTGGGGTTGTGGCCCCGCGTGGTGGGGTTGTGGCCCCGCGTGGTGGGGTTGTGGCCCCGCGTGGTGGGGTTGTGGCCCCGCGTGGTGGGGCTGTGCCCGGGTCGCGCTGGAGCGGTACGCCCAGGGTTGCCCGACGGGGCTAGCCCGGGACGAGGTCGAGATCCTCGAGGGGCTGGGTGCCGTCGGTGCCGAAGCCATCGATCTCGAGCCCGAGCGTCTGCAGCATCCACAGGTACAGATCGGCGATGGGGCGCACCGGCCCCTGACCGGGGCCTGGCTGGAGCCGCCGGTGGATCCCCGGCGCGTGGGCCCCGTTGCCCGAGCCCGCCAGCAGCACCGGCAGATCCCGGTGGGTGTGGGCGTCGCCGTCGTCGATCTCCGACGACAGGCAGGCCAGGGTGCTGTCGAGCAGGCTGCCCCCTCCGTCCGCCACCTCGTCCAGCTGGCCGATCAGATCGGCGAACTGCCCGACCTCCCAGCGCCCGATCGTCACCAGATCGGCCAGGTTCTTTGGGTCGCCCTGGTGGTGGGAGATCTGGTGGTGGGCGCCGGGCACTCCGATGAAGTCATAGGTTTGGTTCGACGCCGCGGGACCCAGCATGAAGGTGACGATCCGGGTCAGATCGCAGCGCAGGGCCAGCACGATCAGCTCGTGCATCACCGAGACGTGCTCG
The DNA here is from genome assembly GCA_011376105.1 of Deltaproteobacteria bacterium. Classification (GTDB taxonomy): domain Bacteria; phylum Myxococcota_A; class UBA796; order UBA796; genus DRPG01. Next base: position 5,375 of record DRPG01000480.1, on the reverse strand, counting down.
GGGTAGGACAGGCCCGAGCCAGGGCGCTCGCCCGGGCTGCAGGAGCCCCCGCCCAGGGCCGAGACCCGCACCTCCACCTCGCGCACGGCGTCGAGGTACTCATCGAGCTTGAGCTGATCGTCGCGGCCCACCCGCGCCCGCAGGGTGGTGGCCTGGCCGGCGACCTCGTCGAGGATCGAGGCCCGGAGCTGACTGCGCAGGGCCCGGCTCGCCGGATCCAGCCCCTGATCAACGCCGAACAGCCGATCGAAGAGCACCTGGGGATCGGTGAGGTTGGGCAGCGGGGTCTGGGGCCCGGCCCAGGCGATGTTGCGGGTGTAGGCGCAGGAGTAGCCTGCGGTGCAGTCTCCGGTGTTGCCTCCGGGCTGGATGCCGACCTGTAGCGACGGGAACAGGGTCTCGCCGCCGATGGCGTTGGCCGCCACCTGATCCATCGAGATCCCGTTGTAGATGTCGTTGCCCGCGGTGTGCCGGATCGGGACGCAGGTGAGGAAGGAGCCCGTGCCTCGGGCATGATCGCCGGCCACCACGTCCTCGGCGTTGAGGTTGCCCATCCCGGTGAGCACGCTGACGTGCTGTGCGACGGGCTGTAGCGGCTGAAGGATCTCGGGCAGATCGTAGCCGGGGCCCTCCTGGAGGGGGGTGAACCAGCGCATCTGCATGCCGTTGGGCACGTAGTAGATCAGCAGCCGGGTGGGGCTGCCGGGATCCGAGCCCCAGCTGCTGCGGGGCAGGGAGGAGGGGAGCAGCGGCAGGGCCAGGGTGACGCCGGCTGAGCGGAGGAAGGTGCGTCGGTTCATCGCTCGGCCCCCTGGAAGCGAAACGGCCTCGAGCGCACGATCTGAGCCACCAGCGCCGAGAAGCGGTGATCCGAGGCGGTCAGGCCGAGCTGGAGCGCGTCGATCAGGGCCTCGTCTCCTTCGGTGGGGGCGCGCCCCAGGGCGTAGGTCAGGGTCTTCTCTGCGACGCAGCGGGGGAAGCGGGGATCGGTGGCGATCAGAGCCGCGAGCTGCTCAGCGCCGTCGAAGCGGCCCAGGCCGGGCAGCTCCCCGGTCAGATCCAGGGGGCGCCCTGCTGAGTCGGTGGTGCGGGCCTGCCCGATCCCGTCGAAGCCCTCCAGCCCGAAGCCGATCGCGTCCATCGTGAGGTGACAGCTCGCACAGGCGGGATCGGAGCGGTGGCGCTCGAGCTGCTGGCGCAGGGTGGGGCTGTTCGGGCCGGGCTCGGCCTCCTCCAGATCCGCCACCCCCGCGGGGGGGGGTGGGGGCGCGTCACACAGGAGGTTGTCCAGCACCCACTTGCCCCGCCGTGCCGCGGAGGTGCGGTTGGGGTAGCTCGTAGCGGTGAGCAGGCCCGCCCGCCCCAGCCAGCCCACCCGGCCATCGATCTGCACCGGGTGGAGCCCGGGGCCCTCGGGCACGGGGACGCCGTAGTGCTCGGCCAGCCGGGCGTCGACCCAGGTCTCGGAGCTGGTGATCAGATCGAGGATCGAGCCCGAGCCGAGCAGCACGTCCTCGGAGAACGCCACCAGCTCGTCGTGCATCGAGGCGCGCAGCCCCTCGTCGAACCCGGGGAAGAGCTCGGGATCGGGGCTGGCCTCGCTCAGCCTGCGGATCGACAGCCACTGTCCCCCGAGGTTCTCCACCAGGGCCTTCGAGCGAGGATCCCCGAGCATGCGCAGGGCCTCGGCCTCGAGCACGTCCGGATCGAGCAGGGCGCCCGAGGCCGCCAGCTGCAGCAGGCGATCGTCGGGGGTCGAGGACCAGATGAAGTACGACAGCCGGCTAGCCAGCGCATGGCCCGACAGCGGCCCGCCGCGTCCTCCGATCGGCTCGGGCTCCACCAGGAAGGTGAAGTGGGGCGACAGCAGCAGGGCCTTGAGGACGGTGCGGACCCCCTCGGTCCAGCCCGCCCCGGCGGCCCGGGCGTCGCCGTACAGCCGCAGCAGGGCGTCTCGCTCGGAGGTGGCCAGCGGGCGTCGCCAGGCCCGGGGCCCGAACGCCTCGACGATCCGGCGGACGCACTGGGCCTCTTCCTGGGGGAGGGGGGTGCAGATCAGCACGCGATCCGCCCCTGGAGGGGGGACCCTCGGGATCCCCAGCGGACCGGTGACCCCGATCCGATCGACGATCAGGGCTCGATCGGGCCCCACCGGCTGCTGTGGCTCGTCGAGGAGCCGCGCGGACAGCGTGTGGCGCCCGGGCTCCAGGGGGATCAGGGCCTCGTGTGGCTCGGGGGCGTCCTCGGCCTCGACGTCGAAGTGAGCCAGCGCCACCCCGTCGACCTCGAGCGCCATCGGGATCGCCCCCGAGCCATCCTGTGCGCCGAAGGCCTCGATGGTGATCCGGTAGTCGCCGGCCCTGGGTGCCCACAGGGTGGCGGTCAGCGCGCCGGGCTCCCACAGGATCCAGGCCACCGCGTCGAAGGTGGCGCCGTTGTCGGCGTGGACCTCGTCTCCCTCGGCCTCGAAGCTCCAGGATCCGGCGGGGACGTCGCCGACGGCGAACAGCTCGTCGAGCAGCTCGTCCGCGGCCTGATCGTACAGCTCGAGGTGCAGCGGGGACAGGGACAGGGCGTGGGCCTGGTTGTCGAACCCCAGCCCGAAGTCGTCGGCCGGGAAGCGGCGGGCGGGGCGGAGGCTGGTGCCGAACAGATCCCGCACCGTGTTGTCGTACTCGGCCCGGTTGAGCCTGCGCAGGACCACCCGGCCCGGATCCGGGGGCTGGGGCTCGGCGCAGCCTGCGAGCCACAGCAGCCCGACGGCGCCGATCACGGCAGCCGGGGAGCAGGGGAGCGAGGCGGTGGGTGCTGGCATGATCACAGCCCGAAGGTGAACAGACGGGCGGCGCCCCCCGAGGGGGCCGCGCCGTCGTGGAACGGGGTCCCGATCAACAGATCGGGGAAGCCATCGGCGTCGACGTCGCCGGCGCCGGCCACCGACTGGCCGGTGAAGTCGAAGGCGGCCGCTCCGGTGAGCTCGAGCGCTGCATCCGCCAGATCGATGCTGCCCGCCAGCGGCCCAAACAGGAGGTAGACCGAGCCCGCGTCTTCCCCCGCTGAGTCGCGGCCGGGGGCTCCGATGGCGACGTCGGACAGGCCATCGCCGTCGACGTCGCCGAGGCCCGCGACGCTGGTGCCCGCCCGATCTCCGGCTGCCTCGCCGTACAGCTTGGCCGTGGGGGTGTTCATCGCCGTGGTGGCGGGGCCGGAGACGAGGTAGACCGCGCCGGCGTCTTCGCCTGGGCGATCGTGCAGCGGTGCGCTGATCAGCAGATCCGCCAGCCCGTCGCCGTCGACGTCACCCGCGCTGGCCACCGCGGTGCCGAGCTGATCGCCAGAAGCTTCCCCGACCAGGGCGCCGTCGGCTTCACCCAGCGAGCGATCCCCCAGGGTGTGGGTGGAGAACTGGAACGCAGCGCCCCCGTTGGGGTGGCTCCGATCCGACAGGCAGGCGCCGACGACGAGATCCATGAGCCCGTCGCCGTCGAGATCGCCTCCGCCGGACACCGCACAGCCCGCGTTGTCGCGGCTTGCCTCGCCCCGCAGCGTGTAGGTGGCGTGCTCGAGCTGCACCGGGCCGAGCACGGGGCCAAACACCACGTAGGCCGCACCCGCCTCCAGGCCGGTGGTGCTGTTGGAGATCGCCCCGATCAATAGATCCGCCGCACCGTCGCCGTCGACGTCGCCGGGGACCGCGACGCTGTAGCCCGCGCTGTCGTACTCAGCCTCAGCGTAGATCTTCGCGACGGCGTCGGACAGCTCGACGGTGCCCGCCTGGTCGATCCGGACCACATAGGCCGCGCCCGCGTTGTGGCCGGTGCCGTCGTCGTAGCGGGCGCCGATCAGCACATCGAGCAGGCCGTTGCCGGTGAGATCACCCCCGGCGGCCACGGCAAAGCCCGCCCAGTCGTCCTCGCTCTCGCCGGTCCACTTGATCTGGGCCCGGGACAGATCGAAGTCTCCAGCGACGGGACCCATCACCAGGTACGCCGCGCCGGTGTGATCGCTGCCCTCGCCGTAGGCGCCGACGAGCAGATCCGCGTGCCCGTCGGCGTTGACGTCGCCCGCGCCGGCCACCGCATATCCGGTCCAGTCGTCGGCGGCGGTGCCCAGCAGGGTCGCGTCTGCTGTGGTGATCGATCGATCGGCGAAGCAGCTCGAGCGGGGGGGCGGGCTGGACGCGTCGCAGTCGTTGATCACCCCGTCGCCGCAGGTCTCCGGTGCGCCGGGGTAGCTGGCCGCGTCGCTGTCGTCGCAGTCGTCGGCCAGCAGCCACCCGTCGCCGTCGGTGTCGTCGTCGGGGGTGGTCTCGTCGCAGTCGTTGTCGAGCCCGTCGTAGGGGACCTCGCCCCCCTCGGGGTGGACGTCGTAGCGGGTGTCGTCGCAGTCGAGCCCGCCCATGGAGGCCGCGATCCATCCGTCGCCGTCGGCGTCGCACACGGCGCGGCAGTCGTCGTCGGCGCAGTCGACGATCCAGTCGAGATCGTCGTCGATCCCGTTGGTGCAGTCCTCCGGACCTCCGCCGGCGGGGGTGCAGGCGGCCGCGCAGTCGTCGTCGAGGCAGTCGACCAGACCGTCGCCGTCGTCGTCGACCAGGTTGCCACAGCGCTCTCCGCAGGAGGCGAAGCAGTCCTGGTCGCTGCAGTCGACGAAGCCGTCGCCGTCGTCGTCTGTGCTGTTGTCGCAGATCTCGCCGTGGCCGCATCCGTGCAGCAGCCACCAGGAGACGATCCAGCCGGGAAGGGGACGCATGATCCCTCGGAGGGTAACCTCGCTCAGGATGCCCTCCAGATCACCTGGGCGTCACCCCCCCCGTGTCGCGGGCCTTGATGATGAGGTAGCGCAGCGGAGACTGATCCGAGCGGTTGCGCAGGGCAAGGAACGAGCCCAGCGGCAGCCAGACCACATCGCCGGGGCCCAGGGGCTGCTCGGTGCCGTCGACGTTGGCCACACCGTCACCCTCCAGCCCTAGCACGATCTCGGGGAACGCCTCCTGCCGGTGGCGCCCCACCACCCCCGCCGGCGCAAGCTCGCACGAGAGCACCGCGGTGAAGGGCTCCATAGAGACCCCCGCCAGCAGATCCCACACCTTGACCCCCCCGCTGCCACCAAACAGATCGGCGCGGAGGCTCGGACGTCCTCTCTCGATGGGCATGGGGCAGACTAACCGCTGTCTCCCCTCCCCACGAGGACCCCCGGAGGTCTAGGGTGGCTCCGCCCGGGGTGGCTGTCCGCCCGGGGTGGCTGTCCGCCCGGGCCTGGATCAGCGCCTGCCCGCGTCGTTCGCTCCGGCGTCGTCCGCTCCGGCGTCGTCCGCTCCGGCGTCGTCCGCTCCGGCGTCGTCCGCTCCGGCGTCGTCCGCTCCGGCGTCGTCC
>DRPG01000479.1 GCA_011376105.1 Deltaproteobacteria bacterium | reverse complement strand
GTTCGAGCCGATCCTCGAGGGCAACGCGGGCCCGGGCCTGCGGGTGGAGGCCGCGATGACCTCCACCTACGCCAAGCTGTACGATCCCACGATCGCCGACAACGCCGGCTCGGGGGCGTTCATCGACGGTCGGAACCCCATGAGGTACGGCGCCTCGCTCGTCCTCGAGGGGGGCCGGATCTCGGGCAACGGCACCTCGGGGGCGGTCGACGGTGGCGGGATCATGCTCGACGGCTATGCAGCCTATGCCGAGGCCGACGGCGTCTCCTTCGAGGCCAACACGGGGATCCGGGGGGGCGCCATCGCGACGGTGGGGGGCTACTGCTACATCTACGACTCGAGTCTCTACGGCAACGCCGCGAGCGCAGGCGGAGCGCTGTTCGTGGGTGAAGATAGCTCTGGAGGGTCATATTGCTCGCTCCGTGACACCGACTGGGGTCAGGGACCCACTGCAAACCAGCCGTATGACGTAGCTGTCGGCCCCCTGCTCTTGGTCTACGACTTCCAGGGGCTGGTCCCCTACGTCAGCTGCAACGATCATAGCTGCTCCTGAGCCGAGGTCGCGGGCTAGGAGGTGACCCGGGAGGTCCGAGTGTCCCCGATCCTGTGGCTGGCGATGGGCGCCAGGGGCGAGCCGGTCCTGATCCACCAGCTCCCCCCACGGTATCCCACGTCTCCCGGCGTCGAGGCCGAGGGAGAGGTCCGCTGCGTTGTGGCGGTGACGGTGGGTGAAGACGGCGTCGCCGTCGCCTCGGAGATCAACGGGTGCGCCCCGCCGTTCGCCGTCGCGGTGGAGTCTGTCCTCGGCGCCTGGCGCTGGGCCCCCAGCCCCGGAGCCGGGCCCCAGACGGTCGAGCTGCTGCTGGTGTTCCCCGAGCTTCCACCCGATCCTCCGGCCTACCGGGATCTGATCGTCGGGCTCGGGCCCCAGCTGTCGGACGGGGGGAGCGTGGGCACGCTCCGCCTGAGGATGGTGGCTGCAGCCCGGGACAGCTCAGTCGCTCCGCTGCTGGGCGGCGACGTCGAGCTCCAGGCCCACCGGATCGCCCTGGGGCGGTGGAGCGTCTCCGGCGGTGCATCCCTCGGTGGAGAGAGGCTCCGGAGTGCCTGGAGCGTGGGCCTGGGGCAGATCCAGCCCGACGGGATCGCTCCCCCTGAGCTGTGGATCCCCGTGGAGGGGGCCGCACAGCTCGAGTTAGGCCCGATCCGGGGCCACCTACGGGGACGCCTCGCGTGGTCCCTCGCCGAGCCCCGTGGGGGAGGGCTCGGGCCCGATCCCGGCGGGCGTGCCCTCGCGATCGGGGCTACCTGGAAGACCTGGTCTGCGTTCGATCCAATCCCCGGGCCGAGGATCGATCTGGAGCTCAGGGGAGCCGCGGGGGCTGCCTCGCTCCTGGTGGTGATCGGCGCGGGGCTGTAGGTGCGATCTCCTAGAAGCCGTGTTCGGCCCGGTGGGGCCGCGGGCCCGTCTCAGCGAGCGCCCGGTGTCTCGGGCTTGGCTGGGTGAGGCGGCTGGGGTAGTGCGGGTGCGGGCCCGGCTGGGCGGGGCTGGCGAAGAACCTCAGTGCAGGGGTGGGGGCCCGGGGCCCGAGCCAAACCAAGAGAGAGGGCTGTGGGGGCTCTCCGCTCCCTGGGCGCTCCGCCGAGCCCCGTCCATAGCCCACGACCCCTCACCTCAGCCTCTCGGGCTTGACGGACCCACAGATCCCTGGGGCTCCCACGAGCGAACCTGAATCGATCTGCAGGGCAGGCCCAGGGTTCAGACGAACTGAACATATGTTCATACTACAGGCCTTTTTCGTGTAGGGTAAGGACATTTTTTGGTATATTCGAGGGATACCTCTCTTGTGGATGCAGGAGGTACCTCGATGACCTTGAACCCAGAGGGACCGGACGCTCGGACCCGGCTGTACATGCTCGACGAGCTCCAGCGCGATCTTGACGCCAGGGAGCTGTACCTGAGCCCACTGTTGACGCCGTCCGGGCAGCTCGACTGGCCGGTGCTCCTGCAGTTTGCCCTCCTCGAGGGGGGCCCGGCTCAGCTCGCGGAGCAGCTGAGGCGGCGCCATCGCCTCGAGCACCTCGTGGCCCCGGATCCTCCGCGGCTGCGGGATGGGGCGCAGCTGCTCGCTGAGGGCGAGTTCAACCGCTTCTACTGCCGGGGGATCTGTCGCAGGGCCCTCGACGAGCGACACGCCCGGGTCGAGGTCTACCAGGCCCGGGAGGCCAACCGGGTGCGGATCGCCGACAGCCAGCTTCTCGGGTCTCAGCTCGATGCGCGCTGGCTGCTGTCGGAGCTGAGGAAGTCTCCGGATGTGTCGGAGGCCCAGGTGCCAGGGGATCCAGCTGCGGGCCTGTCGGTCCGTCTCCCCCAGCGCGCCAAGCGCTCGATCGCGGCCTGATCGGCGTGGCCCGGAGCTGATCCAGCGCCACGACCACGAACGAACCCAAGGAACAGGTGAAGAGATGATGGAGAGCGAAGGAAAACCCTCTGGGCTGGCGGCGGCGGTGTGCTCTGTGATGGCCGCGGTGCGCTATGTGAGGCAGACGGGCCACAACGAGATCCACCGGTACCGCTACGCCTCTGACGAGGACCTGCTCGCGGCGTTGCAGCCGGCGATGGCGGAGGCCGGACTCGCCCTGCTGCCGATCCATGTGGAGTCCACCACGATCGAGCACAGCCCGGATCGCAAGGGCAAGACTCAGTGGCGCACGGATCTAGTCGTCAGCTACCGGCTGATGCACGTCTCCGGTGAGAGCATCGAGCTGCAGGCGCCGGGCTGTGGGATCGACGGCGAAGACAAGGGCGCGTACAAGGCGATGACCGGTGCGCTGAAGTACGTGCTGCGGCACACCTTCCTCGTGCCCACCGGAGACGACGCGGAGCGGGCCCGCCAGGCGCAGCGGGATCCTCGCCAGCAGCAGGAGCTGCCGCTGGGCCCCGAGGCCAAGAGCCAGGGCAGTCAGGGCCAGGCGGTGCAGGTCCCTCCGCCGCCTGAGCCCGGCATCTCCTACGAGGGCTGGCGTGCCGCCCTCAGCGACGCCGGCGTCGACGCCGAGGTCGCCGCGTGGTGGTGCGAGACCCAGATCCGGGACACGTGTCATCCCCGCGACATGACGGGGGTCCAGCGCGCCAAGGCGGCTGAGTTCTTCTGCAGCAAGCGGGGGCGCACCGCGCTCGCGACCTCTCTGCAGACCCAGGATGAGCTGCGGCGGAGCTTCTGGCCCCGCTGGCGGGCGATGTTCCCCGAGGCCTCGTCCTCGAGGGACGGCACCAGCAAGGAGGAGGCCGACGCGATCAACGAGGCGAGCGAGGCCCACCGTCGGCGCCTGATCCGGGCCTGGTGGGGGGTGGACTCGCTGCGCAACGTCTCGTCGCGCGAGGCGCTCAACGGCGTCCGCTCGATCGGCTGGCTGCGGGCCTGCCCCCAGGCCGAGTTCGAGGCGGTGGTCAACGATGTGCTGGGCCGCGCCCGGGCCGCCTGATGGAGCCTCCGGGCGCAGACCCCGGGCGTGGACTTTGGGCGCAGCTCCTGACGTGGACTTTGGGCGCAGCCTCCGGGCGCAGACCCCGGGCGTGGACTTTGGGCGCAGCTCCTGACGTGGACTTTGGGCGCAGCCTCCGGGCGCAGCCTCCGGGCGCAGCCTCCGGCGCGGGCCGAGGGGGCAGGCGGGCGCCTCGACGGATCACGTCGGCCTCGATCACCTGCGCCCGGACGATGCGATCCAGCTCGGGGAAGCTGGGCAGATGAGCTCCTCCTGTGGTCTGGAGCCGCGCCTGGGACGGGCCCCGCCCCAGTGGGGCCCCCTCGCCGTCGCCGGCGAACAGCCGATCCACCCCCTCCAGCGTGACGGCGTCCCTGGATCCCCGGAGCTGCGGATCGCCGCCCGAAGGTGGGGCCACGCCCTATCGTGGCCCTCATCCCTGTCACGTGCCTCGCTGGACAGCGGGCTTTGTTGGATCGGTGGGCTTATTGAGGTCACTGCACCCAGCTCGCCAGCGGAGTGTACTCGATGAAGACCTCCTCCAGCGGACCGGGGATCCGATCCACGAAGGAGACGCTGTTGCGCTTGCGATCGTAGAGCCACTCAGCGCCCTCGCGCCAGGTGTCCTCGTCGCCGTCGGGATCCACCGACCAGACCTCGATCGTGTCCTCGTCGGGCAGCCGGGAGAGGAAGAACTCCCGGGACGTGCCGGAGGCCACCATGCCTAGCTCCTGCAGCAGCCCCGACCAGTCCTGGGTTCGGATGTCCCAGCTGATGCCGCCGACCTCGCGGGACAGCGTCAGGTAGTCGAGGCCTGGGCTGCCATCTCCGCAGCTGGGGGAGCAGTTGGGGGGGGTGACGATGGAGGACCAGGTGACCATGTCCTGCTCGGGCTTCAGGCCCAGGAGGTAGGTGCCGAACTCCTGCAGCGGCACCGCGAGCTCAGAGCTGGAGTCGTCCTCGTCGCTGACGACGATCTGGTGCAGGGTGGCCCGGCGCCGGTACCAGCCCTGGTTGTAGCCGTTGGCGTGGGTCTCCAGCGCTGAGAACGAGGCCTCTCGGCCCCGCTCGGTGGTTGACCCCAGCGTGCCCAGCTGCACCATCTGGCCAAAGGTGCCCACCGGGGACGGCGTGTTGGGCTCGATCCAGCGGTGCCCGGCCACCTCGCGGAGCCGGCCCTGGTGCGTCACGGCGTCCATGTCGGTGCTGACCACGCCCAGGTGGTAGTCCAGGCCGGAGTCGAGGAAGAAGTCGATGAAGGCGCGGAGGTTGTTGACGATCGCTTGTTGCTCGTCGTACATCGAGCAGGAGTTGTCGACGATCCACAGCACGTCGACCTCGGGGCTGCTGGCCTGGATGATTCGATCGAGCTGGGTCGGGTTGTCCAGGCTCAATGGGTTGAGCTGGCCATAGCCCGGCCCATCCAGCAGATCGTAGTCTGAGCTGCAGCTCGTCAGGAGCGGCAGGATCGTCAAGATCGTCAAGTGCCCGAGCCACGTCGTCCTGTGCATCGCGTTCCTCCTAGAGGGTGAGGTGTAGCGGTGCGCCTCGTCGGGGGAGGGGAACGGGAACACCCCGACACAACCCCCCCGAGCTGTCACAGCCCGGATCTTCGGCCTACGGCCTCGATCAGCGCTCGACCCGGACGATCTGGTCAAGCTCTGCGTCGATCGCGTCGATCTGCCCGTCGGGCCAGTGGATCTCCAGGCTCAGCAGCGCCTCGGCGTCGGCTAGGCCAAGGAAGATCTCGAGCCCATGGTTGGCGGAGTATCCGGAGGTGCTGTGCAGCGAGCCCCACACCTCGCGCTCCGTGCCGGAGGGCGTGGCGACGATGGCCCGGACGCGGGTGCCAAAGCCGGAGCGGTTCACCGCATAGCCGTCCCCCCGGGGCTGGACGATCAAGAAGTGCCGGGGCTCTTCATAGGTGAAGGTGAACAGCCGGTTGGGCTCCCGGGAGATCGCGGGGTAGCTCGCGGCGCCTCCGTTGGCGATGGCCAGCTCGGGCACGCCGTCGCGATCGAGATCGATGATCGCCGAGCCATGGGTCCGGTAGGGGTAGGGGGGCCAGTCCAGGGCGTAGTCTCCCGGGGCCTCGGCCGGGACATCGATCAGATCGGTCCAGGAGGTGAAGTGGGGCACCTCGATCACCCCGACCCCCGGCAGATCGACCTCGATCAGGCCGTCGCTGACGAACAGCTGGTTCTTGGTGCCGTCCTGGGGCCGCCCCTCTCCGATGAAGACATCGGGGATGCCGTCGACGTTGAGATCGCCCACCTGACAGCCCATCACGCCGTCTTCCTGGTGATCCCGGAACCAGTTGAGGAACCCCTCGTTGATCCCGGTGTGGGCTGAGACCTCGACGAAGCCCGTGCCCTCGACGTTGATGAACACGGCGTGGCCATCGAGGCCGTGGACGCTGTTGGCGGGCTCGGGGGGACGAACGAACGCGATCACATCCTCCCACCCGTCGTTGTTGAGATCGGCCACCGCGCTGGCGAAGGAGCGCTTTGGATCGTGTAGATCCGTGCCCTCGAGGGACCACTCCGTGGTGGCGTCCTCGAAGCGGAGCTCCCCGCTCTCGACGAACAGGTTGCGCCAGACGCGGGTGCTGGGGCGGTACTGGTTCTGGTAGAAGTCGAGATCCCCGTCGTGATCGACGTCGAGCCAGGCGGTGTGCTGGCAGGAGAAGCAGGGCTCGATGCCCGAGGCCTCGCTGATCTCGGTGAAGGTCCCGTCCCGGTTGCTGTGCCACAGAGAGGACAGGGACTGCTCGCGGAAGTTGTGCCGTAGGGGATCGGGCCACAGCTGGGTGTTCACCGCCAGCGACAGATCGAGCCAGCCATCGTTGTCGATGTCGACCCAGTTCACCCCGCTGGTCGCCATCGGCAGCTTGAGCTGCTCGGTGGGGCCGCTGGGGCGACCGTTGGGGCCGGCCATCGGCGCGATGTCAAAGAAGGACAGGGCGGTGGGATCGATGTTGAGGAGGAGCTGATCCGGGGAGGGCCTGAGGCTCCCCGCGGCGCCGATGAACAGATCGGTGGCGCCATCGTTGTTCAGATCTCCAGCGGAGCCCGACCAGATCAGCTCTCGCCCCTCGACGACCTGATCGAGCTCGAACCTCAGCGGGCCCCCGGGCTCGGTGACGTTGTGCAGGATCTCGGAGGGATCGTTGGTGTTGCCGATGAAGAGGTCGATCCTATCGTCGTTGTCGAAGTCTGCGGCGATCAGCACCCGACCCCGCTTCAGCTGGCCCCCGAAGGTGTCCTGGAACCCGGAGGACACGCCGATGTCTTCGACGATCGGGCGGACGATGTCGGGCGTCGACGTGTCGGCGGTTGGGTCGAGGGGGATCTGGTGAGGCAGCCGCACTTCTTCGGGGGTGCAGCCAGCGAGGAGGATCGGGAGAGAAATCATGGTGACGCAACCCTACCCGACAGGTCCTGATCTTGCTGGTTGTTGTGACGCTCGGGGGAGACCCGGCGGTCGAAGTATAGCGGGGGTAGCACCACAGAGTGTCAGGGACCCGTCCGGCTCCTCAGATCGTCGCTGAAGGTCGGGGCTGGGGGCGATAGGGCCCAGAACATGGGACGAGTTGACGCAGTGGTCGTGGGTGCAGGGTTTGGGGGCCTGGGGGCGGCTCTCCATCTTGCTGAGGCAGGCCTACGCGTGGTCGTGTGCGAGGCCCTCGCTTACCCGGGGGGGTGCGGGAGCACGTTCGTTCGCGGTGGGGCCAGGTTTGATGCTGGGGCAACCCTGGCCCTGGGGGTCGGCCCCGGGGAGGTGCTCCACCGGGTCCTGGCACGTCACGGGCTGTCGGTGCCGGTCCAGCGCCTCGATCCGGTGCTCGAGATCCGGGTCCCCCGGCAACGGATCCAGCTGCCCGGAGGGCGCGACGGCCTAGCGACGACGCTGCGGTCCCTGCCCGACGTCGATCCGCGCGCAGCCAGCGCCTTCGCCGCCGAGCTGCAGGCCACCGCCGACGCGCTGCGTCCCCTGCTGCAGGATCCGGGCGTGCTGCCCCCCCTGACCCTCCGTGGGCTGCGACACCACCTCAGCCAGTCCCCGACCTACCTCCCCCTGCTCCGCCAGGTGGGCCGTCCCCTGGTGGCGGTGCTGCGTCGCCACGGCCTCGATCGGCACGCGGGGGTCCGGCGCCTGCTGGAGCCGCTGTGCTGGGTGAGCGTGCAGGCCGGGATCGACGAGGTGGAGGCGCCGTTCGCCCTAGGCGCCATCGACACCCTGGTGCGGGGGGCCCACCACGTCCTCGGGGGCATGGGGACCCTGGCCGAGGCCCTCGTCAGCGCGATCCGGGCGGCCGGGGGCGAGGTCCGGCTCTCCGATCGGGTCCAGCGGCTGCGTGCCGATGGCTCGGGCTGGCGGATCGAGGCCCGCCGGGGGGCCATCGAGGCGCCCCTGGTGTTCGCCAACGTGCTCCCCCAGGGGCTGATGGCCCTGGCCGGGCTCGACACCCCGCCGCTCAAGAGGCTGGCGGAGCGGGTGCGGACAGGGTGGGGGGCCGCGATGCTGTACCTGCAGATCGACGGCCGGGGGCTGCCCGAGGAGGCGTTCCACCTCGATCTCTGCGCTGATCCCGCTGCGCCGTACCGAGACGGAAACCACGTGTTCTGCTCGGTGAGCGCGGCGGCCGAGGCCCGGACCGTCGGAGGTCTCCGCACCGTGGTGGCCTCGACCCACCTGGGCCTGGCCCACGGGCCCCCCACCGAGAGCCGGATCCGGGGGATCCAGGATCGGATGGGGCGGACCCTGGCGAGCCTGGCCCCCGAGCTGTGGAGGGTACGCCGGGAGGTCTGGCCCGCGAGCCCGCGCACCTTCGCGCGCTTTGTCCGTCGGGAGCGGGGGTTCGTGGGGGGGATCCCCCGCAGGGCGGGGCTGCGACAGTACCTCGATCTGTTCCCCGGAGCCGCAGCCCCGGGGCTGTACCTGGTCGGTGACTCCGTGCTGCTGGGGCAGTCCACCCTGGCCGCGGCGCTGTCCGGCATGCGGATCGCGGCCCTGGCGTCGGACACAGCCGAGGTCGAGGATCGGCTGTGGCGAGGCCTGCTCCCCGACGATACCGCCCTCTCCCCCGAGGAGGGCCTGTGCCCGAACGCCTCTACGACGTCGTGATCTTCGGTGCGACCGGCTTTGCCGGTCGCCTCGTGGCTCGCTATCTCGCCCACCGCCGGCCCAGGCCCGGGGTGCGCTGGGCCATCGCGGGCCGCGATCCGAAGAAGCTGCGGGAGCTCGCCCGGGAGCTCGCCCGGGAGCTGGAGGAGCCGGAGCCGCCGATCCTCGTGGCAGACAGCCACGATCCTGTGAGCCTCGAGGCGATGGCGGCCCAGACGACGGTGATCTGCACCACCGTGGGCCCCTACGCCCACCACGGCGCCCCCCTGGTGGCCGCGGCGGTGGCGCAGGGCACCCACACCTGCGATCTGACCGGCGAGCCCCAGTTCGTGCGGCGGATGATCGACGCCCACCACGCCGAAGCCGAGGCCCGTGGGGTGCGGATCGTGCACTGCTGTGGCTTTGACTCGGTCCCCAGCGATCTGGGGGTGTGGGTGTTGCAGCAGGCCGCGCGCGAGCGCCTCGGGGCCCCATGTCTCCGGATCGAGATGGTGGTGGAGGCGATCCGGGGTGGGTTCAGCGGAGGCACCCTCACCAGCCTGGGCAACGTGCTCACCGAGGCGAAGGATCCCCAGACGCGGCGGATCCTGGGTGATCCCTATGCCCTGGCGCCCGGAGCCCCGCGGGGACCCGATCGGGGCCTCCAGGTGGGGGTGCGCTACAGTGAGGCGGCGGGGGCATGGACCGCACCGTTCATGATGGCGGGGATCAACGAGCGGGTGGTGCGCCGGAGCCACGCCCTGCTCGGGCTGCCGTGGGGCGAGGGCTTCAGCTACCACGAGTCGATGCGCGCCGGCCCGGGCCTGAGGGGTCGGATCCGCGCAGGTACCCTGGCGGTCGGGCTGGGCCTGATCTCAGTGGCGATGGGCACCCCCCCGGTGCGCCGTGTGCTCCAGGCCACGGTGCTGCCCGCCCAGGGTCAGGGGCCGTCCGAGGCCTCGATCGAGGCGGGGTTCTTCAAGATCCACCTGTACGGGTGGCTCGAGCCTGGCTCGGGGGAGCGGATCGAGGTGGTGGTCCGCGGTCGACGCGATCCGGGCTACGGCGCGACGGCCTGTATGCTCGCTGAGTCCGCCCTGTGCCTCGCCACCGATCCACTGCCCGAGCGCGCCGGGGTGTTGACCCCCGCCACCGCCATGGGGGGCGCACTGGTCGCGCGCCTCGACGCGACGGATGTGCAGTTCGAGGTGCTCGACGCCCCGACCCAGGGCTGACGGAGAGCACATGCAGCCACCCTCCTCCCTGGTGGGGATCGCAGCCGAGCAGATCGCCTCGTCCCTCGAGGTGTTCGAGCCCCCCGAGCTGCCCCCCGAGGCGCCGATCGCGCTGCTGGTGCCCGCGATGGGGGTCGAGGCCCGGTTCTACCGGCGCCTGGCCCAGCCCCTGGCCCAGCGGCGGATCCGGCTGGTGATCTCAGAGCTGCGGGGGCACGGCCGCAGCGATGTACGCCCAGGACGGCACCTGGACTTTGGCTATGCCTCGATGATCGAGCACGATCTGCCCGCCGCCGTCGACGCGATCGAGGCGCGGTTCCCCGACGCGGAGCGGTGGCTGCTGGGGCACTCCCTGGGGGGGCAGCTCTCGGCGCTGTTCTGTGCCACCCACCCCGATCGGGTGGCCGCGTTCGTCACCGTCGCTGCGTGCTCGATCCACTGGCGCGCCTACCCCGGGCACCTGCAGCTGCCGATCCTGATCAGCACCCAGCTCGCGGCGGTCATCGCCCGGAGCCTGGGCAGCTTCCCGGGCCACCGCCTGGGGTTCGCAGGCCACGAGGCTCAGGGCGTGATCCGCGACTGGGCGCGCCAGGCCCGGAGCGGGCGCTACCGCCTCTCAGGCTCCGGGATCGACTACGAGCGCGTCCTCGCCGGCTGCACCACCCCGGGGCTGCTGCTGTCGCTGCAGGGCGACGAGGCCTTCGCGCCCCCGTCCGCCGTGGCGCACCTCGCGAGCAAGCTGCCTCCTCGCTGCGTCCATCGACACCTCGAGGATCGAGCGCTGAGCGAGCTACCCCGCACTCACTTCGACTGGGTGCGCACCCCCGGCGTCGTGCTCGACGCGGTCATTCCCTGGCTCTCGAGTTACGCCGGGGTGTCGGAGGTGTCGTGAGCCGCAGCAAGAAGAGCAGCCCCATGAGCCTCTTCAACTCATTCCCGCTGCTGGCCCTGCCGGTGGGGATCTACAACCTGATGGCGTTTGGCTCCACCGGGGAGCGCTGCCCCGAGATGGCCGGACAGCCACTGTCCCCGCTGGTCTGCTCGCTGGACACCCCCCTGCTGCGGATCCCGATGGCGGCCACCCTCTCAGGGCCCGACGGTGCGCTAGAGCGGGTCCACTGGCTGCTGTCGTCGGGCGATCTGCTGCTGGTGTTTGCGATCGTGATGCTGTTCGCCGAGCTGCTGAAGTCCACCACCGCCCGCAGCAGCTCGATCGTCAACCACTCCCTGTCGCTGCTGCTGTTCGTGGTGGGCC
>DRPG01000478.1 GCA_011376105.1 Deltaproteobacteria bacterium | reverse complement strand
TGTGCCACCCATGGGAGCAGCAGCAGGCGCTCGCTGCGGTCCACGCCGGGGCCCACGACTACCTGATCCGGGGCCGGGACGCCGAGGAGGCGATCCTGCGGCTCGTCTGTGCGGCCCTCGAGCGGCGCAGCTCCACGAGCAAGCTGCAGTACCTCGCCCACCACGACGGGCTGACCGGCCTGGCGAACCGGGTCCTGTTCAACAAGTGCCTCGAGGACGCCAACCACCAGGATCAACCCTCGCGGATCGGGATCTTGTACCTCGATCTAGATGGGTTCCGGGCGATCAACGATCTACACGGGCATGAGGTCGGGGACGAGGTGCTCAGGATCGTGGCCGGACGGATCCGGGGCGAGGTCCAGGGGTTCGATGTCGTCGCCCGGGTGGGCGGCGACGAGTTCGCGATCCTGCTGGATCACCTCGAGCAGGGAGAGGCGACCAAGGTGGCTCAGCGCGTGATGACGAGCCTGCAGCGGCCGATCTCTGCCCTGGGTCAAGAGCTCTCGCTGTCCTGTAGCGTGGGGGTAGCCTCCCGGGCGCCCTCCAGGGGGGGGATCTCTGGCCTGCTCCGGGCCGCGGACGAGGCCATGTGCCGGGCGAAGCGATCGGGTCAGGGCCACATCCATGTGTCCGAGCCCCAGGAGCGCGGGCCGGATCAGCGGCGGAGGCTCCACGACAAGCTCCGGGGTGCCCTGAGCCGAGGTGAGTTCTCCCTGGACTACCAGCCCCAGGTCGACGCAGAGGGCCAGCTGTTCGGGGTGGAAGCCCTGCTGCGCTGGCACCACGACGATCAGCTCATCGGGCCCAACACCTTCATCCCCATCCTGGAGGAGACCGGCCAGATCGTCCCGGTCGGCGCGTGGGTGCTGCAGCAAGCGCTGGCGCAGCTCGCGACCTGGCGCGCCGCTGGGGTGATGGTGCCCAGGATGGCGGTCAATGTCTCTCCGGTCCAGCTGCAGGAGTCGGGTTTCTCCGCCGTGGTTGCGACCCTGCTCTCGCAGATCCGCGTCCCGCCATCCTCGCTGGAGCTCGAGGTCACTGAGCGGGTGGTGATGTCGGATCATGGGCGCTGCCTGAACAACATGGACATGATCCGGGAGCTGGGGGTCCGGCTCGCCCTGGACGACTTCGGCACCGGGTATGCCTCGCTGGCCTACCTCCACCGCTTCCCGGTGGACACGCTCAAGGTCGATCGGAGCTTTGTGCGCGAGATCCACTCGAACGCCAAGAGCGCAAGCATCGTGGGCTCGATCCTCGATCTCGGGCGACGCCTCGGCGTGGCCACCGTCGCTGAGGGGGTCGAGACCGAGGAGCAGGTCGTGTGTCTGCGCAACGAGGGGTGTCGGATCATGCAGGGCTTCCTCTTTGGGCGCCCCCGCCCCGGCGCCATCCCGCCCCTGAGCCAGCACACCGGGTCCCTGAGCCAGCACACCGGCTCCTGAGCCAGCACACCGGCTCCTGAGCTACAGACTCCGGGGCCCTGAGCCAGCACACCGGCTCCTGAGCTACAGACTCCGGGGCCCGGCCTAGGCCCGGGACCGGCCTAGGCCCGGGACCGGCGTGGCGCGGGCCGGCGTGGCGCGGGCCGGCGTGGCGCGGGCCGGCGTGGCGCGGGCCGGCGTGGCGCGGGCCGGTGTGGCGCGGGCCGATGTAGCCGCACCCCGGTGTGGCCGCACCCCGGAGGGTGGGGCCTTTGCGACGGGTGTCGCCTGTGGGAGCATGCCCCCAACGGGGGGGCGATGGTGGAAGACAGCGGGCAGCACCCGCTGCGATCGGTGCGCCGGGCGTTCCTCGCGGGGTTGCTGGTGCTCGTCCCCCTGGGCGTGACCGCCTGGGTGGTGTGGTTGCTGGTCGACAGCATGAACCGGGTGGGGGATCTGATCCCCGAGTCATGGCACCCGGAGTCCCTGATCGGGGTGCCGCTGCCCGGGATCGGGCTCCTCGTCGCCTTCCTCTCGATCCTGCTGGTGGGCCTTGCCACCGAGAACTTCGTGGGAAAGCGCCTGGTGAGCCTGTACGAGGCCATCCTGCTCCGGGTCCCGATCCTCTCTAGCGTCTACATCACGGTCAAGCAGCTGCTCGAGCAGCTGGTCGACGCTGATCGTGGCTTCGAGCGGGTGGTGTTGGTGCAGTGGCCCCGGGAGGGGGCCTGGGCGCTGGCGTTCATGACCGGCAGCGCGTTCGTCGAGATCGAGGGGATCGAGCGGATGGTCAACGTGTTCCTGCCCACCACCCCCAACCCCACCACCGGCTTCTACTTCATGGTGCCTGAGCGCGACGTGGTGCCCACCGAGATGACCGTCGAGCAGGCCTTCAAGGTCCTGATGTCCGCGGGGATCGTCGAGCCCAGCCGGATCCGGCTCCCCGCCGGGGCTGCGCCCCCCGACGAGGCTGCGCCCCCGGCGGGGGCCTCCGGCGGGCGGGGGGCCTCCGGCGGGCGGGGGGCCTCCGGCGGGCGGGGGGCCTCCGGCGGGCGGGGGGCGTAGGGCGGTGTCCTGTGATCACGGCGCCCTGGCTGAGCTCTCCCCTGGGTGGGGCTCATGAGATCAGCGCCCGGGCGCCGAGCCAGGACAGGGCCATCACCGGCAGCTGGGTGTGGCTCGCTGCGGTGGTGGGGAACACGGAGGCGTCGAACACATAGGCGTTGTCGGTGCCATGGATCCGGTGATCGAGCCCCACCACCGAGGTCGCGGGATCGGGCCCCATGCGGCAGGTGCCCTGGGGGTGGGCGCTGATCAGGGGGGCCTCGGCGGGCCGCAGCCGGGCCCCGGCGAGCTGGCCGAGCTCGTCGACGCTGCGCACCGGCGGGATGCCGGGGATCGGCAGCGCGACGAGCTGAGCCCCGGCGGCCAGCCAGCAGCGGGCGGCGGTCTCGATCGCCTCCAGCAGGGTCGCCTCAGTGGACGCGTCGAGGCGGTAGTGGATCCGGGGACGGCCCGACCAAGCCCTGCGGACCTCACCGGTGGGGCGATCGGGCACCAGGCAGAGGCAGGCGGCGACCCTACGATAGCTCGCCATGAAGCGGTGCAGCTGCTCAGTGTCCAGCGCTGTGGTCACCGCCGCCATGCCCGGGGTCGCGCTCACCGCCTCGAGCCGGAACCCCGCGAGGCCGTCCTCGGCGCTGGCGCGCTCACAGTCGACCAGCGCGGCCTGGGGGATCCCCCGGAACATCTCGATCTCGTCGGGGAACACCGCGGCGACGGGGGCCTGGGGCTGCAGCGAGAGGTGTCTGCCCACCGCGCGCCCCCCCAGCCCGCTGGCGGCGAGCAGCAGCGGGCTGTGCACGGAGCCCGCCGCGATCACAAAGGTGTCCGCCTCGATCCGGAACGGCGCCAGCGCTGCGCTGTCCCGGACGCGTACGATCTGGCCGTTGGCGGCGATCACCCGACCGCGCTCGTGCTCTAGACGCTCCACCCGGGCCTCGGTCTGGATCGTGGCGTGGCCTGTGGCCAGGGCGCGGGGGATCCAGGTCAGGGCGACGGAGCGCTTGGCGTCGTAGGCGCAGCCCACCAGGCAGTAGCCGCTGCCCACACAGCCGGTGCGGTTGTGCTCCATCGTGGAGGTGGCCAGACCCAGCCGGGCTCCACCCTCGATCAGGCGAGCGTTGTTCCGGTTGAGCCTCGAGGGGGCGATGGGGTTCGCGCCGATCACGCCACGGCAGATCGCCTCGGCCTCCGCCAGGGCGTCGAGATCGTAGCGGGTGAGGCCAAAGCGCTGCCGCCAGTGGGCCCACACCTCCTCGCGGATCCCGGTGACGTCGGCCATGTTGACCACGGTGGAGCCCCCCAGCGCCCGGCCCTGCAGCACGCTGATCCCGCCGTCGTCGGTGCGCTGCTCGCCGCCGTCGCGGTACAGCAGCGGGTACATCTCCTCCTCCCGCTGGGTCATCCGCTCCCGGGGGACATGGGGCCCCTCCTCGAGGATCCAGACCTCTCGGCCAGCTCCGGCCAGCACCGCGGCCGCCACGCCCCCGCCGGCGCCCGAGCCGATCACGCACACGTCGGTGCGCTCGACGAAGCCCTCCGGCACGTCTGCACCGGTGCGGATCACGGGCCCCTCCGGCCGATCCAGGGCCCGTCGTAGCCGATCGCGTCCCAGGCCTCGGGGCGGCTGTACCAGGAGAACAGCGCCAGGCGACGCAGGGCGTCGGCGATCCGGCGGCGGGTCCCCCAGCGCGAGCGGCGCCAGGTCTCGATCACGTGCCTCCGCTGTGCCACGCTCAGGCGGCTGAAGCGCACCGAGGCCAGCGGACTTAGGGCCGCGCTGTGCTCCAGCACCCCCAGCGCCAGCTGCAGCTGCCCCCCCAACACCCGATCCCCCTGAGCAAGGAACGCGTCGACGTCGATGGCCACCGCGCGGGCGTCGGCACCCCCGGGCAGCAGCGCCTCGAGGGTCGCGATCAGGGTGCCGAGGGCGCTCGCTCCGAGGAACGCACCGGAGGACGCACCGGACGGGGGGCGCTGCCCAAGCCCCTGGGCGACGAGCCAGCCTCCGGCGAGCAACAGGCCTCCGCCGAGGAGGTGACGTCGGGTGAGGGGAGGGTGACGTCGGGTGAGGGGAGGGCGGCGCTGCACGATCGACAGCCTACCCGAGGCGGCGGCCGCCCGGGGCGCTCAGGGGCACCCAGGGGCACCCAGGGGCACCCAGGGGCACCCAGGGGCATCCAGGGGCGCTCAGGGCCAGGTGGACACGTCGAGGAC
>DRPG01000477.1 GCA_011376105.1 Deltaproteobacteria bacterium | reverse complement strand
GGGACCGAGCCCCGTCCCCGGCGAGCGGAGCCCCCAGCGTGCGACCCCACCCTCACGCCGGGGCTGGATCGGGGCGGGGGGGTTGGTGGTGGTGGCCCTGATCGGCGCCCTATCGGTGACCTGGCTGGCGGCAGCGCTGTCGCCCGGAGCACGGCTCCTGGGGATGGGCCTCGTGGTCGGAGCCCTGGCCGTCGCGGGCACCCTCCTGGACGGTCGGCTCCTGAGGCCGGACCCGACTCTCCGTGGGCTCGCGGCCGCGCTGGAGGCCCTGGCGGGCAGCTCCCGGGGGCCGGTGTGGTGGGCGAGCCACGCGATCGTGCGGCTGGGGTGAGGCTCACCCCGGGGCCCCGGGGCGGGCGCGCTGGTATGGTGGGCGAGCCATGCGATCGTGCGGCTGGGGTGAGGCTCACCCCGGAGCCCCGGGGCGGGCGCGCTGGTATGGTGGGCGAGCCACGCGATCGTGCGGCTGGGGTGAGGCTCACCCCGGAGCCCCGGGGCGGGCGCGCTGGAGGTGCTCTGCCCTCGATGCTGCGATCGTGCCGGATGTGGGCGGTGTCGCTCTCTGGCGCGCCGTGGGCGGGGGGCCCGCTGCGGTGAGCCACGCTCAAGAGCGTGGGTCATGTGGCGATCCAGCTGGCGAAGCACCACGGCGCCTGGGTCGCGGCCACCTGCTGCGCCATCTCCTAGAGCTCGTCGCCCGGGGCATGGAGCGGTCCCTCCGGGGGCTGAGGCGCGCTCCGGCTGTCCGGGCCCGTGACTGGGTGTCTCGCAGGCGGACAGTGTCGGGTTGGACGTCGAGAGTGTAGGAGATCTCGTGGGCTTGTCTCCCTGTGCGGAGGGCCCAAACACATCGTCTAGGAGGGGTTGATGCGTCGCCTGCTCTTCATGGTGTCTCTGTGGTCTGTGGGGGGGCTCGTCGGGCCTGGGGTTGCAGGTGCGGTCCCGATGCGGCGCCACTTCGTGGTGGACGCCGCCGCCCGGGGGGCGGTGTGCAACAACGGAAGCGACGCCGCCTACTACTACCGGCCGGGCGTGAGCGACGACACCTGGGTGGTGTTCCTCGGGGGGACCGGCAACGGAGGCTGCCCCTCCATCGCCGACTGTGATCAGCGATGGATCGATGATCCACAGACGATGGCCACGACCTGGATCGGGAT
Source organism: Deltaproteobacteria bacterium (assembly GCA_011376105.1). Taxonomy (GTDB): domain Bacteria; phylum Myxococcota_A; class UBA796; order UBA796; genus DRPG01. The sequence goes on along the minus strand of DRPG01000477.1, from coordinate 10,099 downwards.
CGGGGGCCTAGAGCGGACGATCTCCAGCACCCGGGTCGAGGGCGGGATCCTGTCCGACGATCCGGCTCAGAACCCGTACCTCTACGACGCAAACCACGTGTTCGTCTACCCCTGCAGCAACGACGCGTGGCGGGGCACCGCGCCTGGATCTGCCTCGACCGGGGGCTGGTCGTTCCTCGGGGATCCCACCGTGCGGGCGGTGATCGAGGATCTCCAGTCTGAGCACGCGCTCTCGTTGGCCGACGCCGATGAGCTGATCTTCGCAGGCTCCAACGCCGGAGCCGACGGCGTGCGACACCACATCGAGGACGTCCAGGCGCAGCTGGGGACCGTGATGGTCCTGGGGCTCCTCGACGGTCGGATGCACACCGACTACCGTCCCCGGGGCTGGCGCCCGCTGGCCCCCGGTGGGGAGGTCGAGTCCGTCCGCGAGATGTACGCGCTGCACGGGTTCGTCCCACCCCAGGAGTGCTTCGACGAGCATGGCCCGGACGCCGACGAGTGCTTCCTGTTCCACAGCCTCTATCCCTACGTGGACGCGCCCCTGTTCGTGGTGATCTCCCAGAGAGACTCCACCAACCTGGGCAACCTGTGGGGGGTCCCGTTCCCCCGCGCGCCCAACAACCCAGAGGCCCTCGCCTACCGCGACGCGCTGATCGACGCGGTGCAGGCCCTGCCCCGGGGCACCGGCTACTTCGTGCCCGACGCCGACTGGCACAAACACACCATCCTCAAGGGTCGCTTCACCAACCACCCGATCTCCGATCCGATCACCGGTGACGACCTCAACGTTGCGGACGCCTTTGAGAGCTGGCGCGCGGGTGACTACATCCCACGCCTGATCGAGTAGCCCGTAGGGCGCGCTCGCGCTCACGCTCGCGGATCCCAGGCCGCCCGTGCAGCGCGGAGAGGATCGCTGGGATCGGAGCGCGGGCTACCCCCGCCGTCCCGGGGGCAGGGCCCACACCGCCAGCTCGTTGCCGCTTGGATCGGAGAAGTGGAAGCGGCGCCCCCCCGGGAAGTCGAAGGGCTCCCGGACGATGGTGCCCCCGGCGGCGATCACCGCCGCCTCGCTGGCCCCCAGATCGTCGGAGAACAGCACCACCAGGGGTCCTCCAGCGCGAACCTCCCCCTCGGTCAGCCCCCCCACCTCTCCGTCTTCGCCCTGGATGCCGGCGTACGCTGGGCCATAGTCGTTGAAGCTCCAGCCGAAGGCCTCGTGGAAGAAGCGCTTGGCGGTGGCGAGATCGTCGACGGTGATCTCGAGGTAGTCGATCCGGTGGTGGACGTGGGCCATCGGGGCTCCAGGAGCTGGAAGGCGGAAGGCAGAAGGCGGAAGGCGGTGGGGCGATCGTCCCGTGGCGCCTCTATGATCTGGAGCTACCCCCTGGGGTGCACGAGCGGACACCCGCTGACACCCGCTGACACCCGCGTGGGCTGATCTTGTTGTGACTCGATGCCCTGCCCCTGCACGCTCTGGCCGGTCTGGCCCCCGTCGCGTCGAGCTCATCCCCCGGAGGTGGATCCCTGGAGGGTAGGCCAGCCCGCTCAGGGGGCTCCGTCGAGGAGCGAGGCCCAGTCGAGCTGAGTGCAGAGCCACGCGAGGGCTAGGACGAGGGAGACCGAGAAGACCCGGAGCCAGAGGCCCCGCCCGGCTGGGTGGGCCAGCAGCCAGCCCCCGGCCACCACCGCGAGCCAGGCGAGCAGCTGGGCCGTGGAGACGAAGGCCGAGACTGGCCGGGGCAGGTTGCGCTCCTCCCCCCGGAGGAGCCGCTTCACGGCCTGGTACAGGCTGCTGGGCTCGTTGTTGGTCGTCATGGAACCTCTCTCCCGTTTGTTATACCAGCAATTTTACTCGGGTGCTCATCTTTCATACGCAATGGATTGTGTCGCTGCACCTCAGAAGGTGGGCGGCTCGACCAAGGACAGGCTCGGGCCCGCCTGGAAGCCCCCGCAGGAGATCGTTGCACGATCGCAGGGGCTGCAGGGCACCGCCCGGACCTCGACCCGGTCTCCTCGGGGCCGGTCTCCTCGGGACCGGGCGGGCGCCCTCGCCGGGGTCACGCCCGCTGCGGTAGGGATGGAGCGGAGGTTGAGATGAGCACGATGATCGCCCTGTCCCTGGCTTGTTCCGTCGCCGCCGCGGAGGGCCCGGACGAGGGGCCTGCCCATGCGCTGCAGCACACCTCCACCGGGTTCTTGGTGGGGGAGGCGGTGAGCTCGATCCTGATCGGCCTCGTGGGGCCCAAGCTCGTCCTCGCCGAGCCCCCCGATCCGCTCACCTGTGCCGACGCCTGGTGCGAGCCGCCGGGGCTCGACGTCGCGGTCAACCGGGCGCTGGCCCTGCAGCGTCCTCGCTCTGCGGGCTACCTAAGCCATGCCTTCACCCTCGGGCTGACCCCCGCGGTGGCCATCGGAGGCTCCATCCTGGGCGCGACGGGGGCGGGGCGGGGGCGCTATGCACTGCAGGACACCATCATCCTACTGGATGCCCTGGCGCTGTCGGCCGGGATCAACAGCGCCGTCAAGGGCGCCTCGAGGCGACAGCGGCCTGCGTTCTACTTCGGTCGGGAGAGCCTCACCGAGGCCGCCGGCCTAGAGGGGGAGGCGTTCCGATCGTTCTACTCGGGGGACACCGCCTGGGCGTGGACCCTGGCCTCCGGCGGGACGACCCTGGCCTTCCTGCGGGGCTACCCCCACGCACGGTGGGTCGCCGTGGGGACGGGGTGCCTGGCGTTCACCGGGGGCTACCTGAGGATGTCCGCCGACATGCACTGGCTCACCGACGTCGTGGTCGGGACCGCCGCCGGGGTGGCGATCGGCGCCGCGGTGCCGCTGCTGCTGCACCGTCGCCAGGGGCCGCCGCTGTCGCTGAGCCCCACCGTCGGGCTCGATCGGATCGGGCTGAGGCTAGCCGTCGGGCTCTCCCCCCGGATGAGGTGAGGGTGGTGTCCCGGATCGCGCTGTCCGGTGCTCGTCTGTGTTTTGTATGAGCCGGTGCTGTGCCGAACCAGCGAGGTGGATGGCTCTCTGCCCTGGCTCAGCCCCCCGAACAGGGCCTCGCAGACCCACGGTTACCGATCGGAGCTGTCCGGTGCCTCGTCACAGGTGGCAAGATACGAGCCCGGCGACGATCCTGAGCGGCGCTGGCCCTGCTGGCCCTGGGGGTGGAGATGTTGATCGGGTGTGCTCGGGTCTCGACGCAGGAGCTGCGCCTCGATGATCGAGTGTGCACGGGTCTCGACGCAGGAGCTGCGCCTCGACAGCTAGACCCACGCGCTGGAGGCCACAGCCCGCGGGGCCACAGCCCGCGGGGCCACAGCCCGCGGGGCCACAGCCCGCGGGGCCACAGCCCGCGGGGCCACAGCCCGCGGGGCCACAGCCCGCGGGGCCGAGGCGGGGGATCGGGGTGCGGAGACATGAGGAGCAGCGGATGGCCCCGTCGGGTGCCTGGCCTGATCCTGCTCCTGGGGCTCGCCGTGGGGGGCTGCAGGGGGCCGGGGCCGGGGCCGAGCGCACAGGGCAGCGGGGCTGAGGGGCCGCCGGCGCCGTCGGGGGCCCGGGTGGTGCCCTCTGAAGGGTTGGAGGCGGATCTTGTAGCGGTGGAGGCCTTCTTCGACACCCGTCCCAGGGTCGAGCGGCCGATCCGGACCACCGGGCTCGACGGCGTGCAGGGCGTCGGGGCGCTGTCCGCCGAGGCGTGTCGGGCTTGCCACCCCGCGATCTACGACGAGTGGCGCAGCTCGATCCACAGCCAGGCGTGGATCGATCCTCAGCTCCAGGGCGAGCTTGAGAAGTCCGACAACCGGTGGCTATGTCTGTCCTGCCACACGCCCCTGCTCGTCCAGCACGATCGGTGGCCCCGGGGGCTCGTCGACGGAGACGTGGAGCGGCCGATCGTCAGCGCCAACCCCCGGTTCGATCCTGCGCTGAGGGAGGAGGGGATCACCTGCACGGCGTGCCACCTGCTGGGGGATCGGATCGGTGGCCCCGGGATCGCACAGGGCCAGGCTCCACACCCCGTCGCGGTCGATCCCCGCTTTCGCTCGGGCGAGCTGTGCCTGTCCTGCCACCAGGCGAGCGCGATCTACGAGGGCAAGTCGTTCATCTGTGTGTTCGACACCGGCCGGGAGTGGCGGGAGGGTCCCTACGACGACGAGGGCCAGACCTGTGTGGACTGCCACATGCCCCCGATCGAGCGTCCGGTGGGCCTCACCGGTCCCCCCCGACAGGTCCGGCGGCACTGGTGGCGGGGGGCAGGGATCCCGAAGATCGAGGGGCGCTATCCCCCCGCGGAGGCCAACGTGCCCGGGCTCGGGCTCTCCGCCGAGGCCCAGGGCGCAGCGCTGTCGCTCACCCTGTCTAACGCCAACGCGGGCCACCTGCTGCCCACCGGAGATCCAGAGCGTTGGATCCAGATCGACGTGACCTTCACCGATGCCTCCGGAGGCACGGTGGGCTCCCCCTTCCAGCACCGGATCGGCCAGATCTGGGAGTGGAGCACCCCCCCGCGCAAGCGGAGCGACAACCGTCTGGCGCCGAGGGAGGTGCGCAGGCTGTCGGTGGCGATCCCCGCTGGAGCGAGCCAGGCCTCGATCGAGGCGAGCTCCCACCGGATCAGCGAAGACAACGCGGGCTACCACGGGCTGGATGGCTACCCCCGCTCGGTGGGGACCCACCACCTGGAGGTGGCGCTGTCGCCCCCATGAGGCGAGCACATCTGCACGCTCCCGGCGTTCGCTCCCGCGCGGGCTGAGCCCCCGGGCGCCGCCGCTCCACGGAGATCGGGGCGGAGGAAGGCATGGCGCGCTGGCTCGACCCTGCGGCTCGACCCTTGGAGGTGTCCGGGGGGACAGCCTGGACGCGTCGGAGCCATCCGGAGTGATAGCTGTAGGTTGCTCATACTCGAAACGATGCCCAAGATCGCTGGCTCATCGCCCTGGTTGTGACATCACCTGTGACAGCCGATCACCCAGGTTCCGCCTCGCCCACGATCCGAAGCCGGGGCGGCGGGACGACCCCCAGCTCGGTCTGCTCCACCGCTGCCCGTGGATCGGCGTCCTGGACCTGGCGGTAGTGCGCCAGCGCCACCTGAGGGCTGTGACCCACCAGCGCTTGTCTGGGCGGGGGCCCCGGTGAGCCCGGGCAGAGACGTTCCCCACCTGGATCGGCCTCGGTCGCTTCCCCATCTGCTTCATACCCACAACAACATGTGCAAGATCCAGATCAGGCGTTCGGGCCTGGGCTCCTCTCGCGGCCGGCTCAGGGCGGGGTCCGGGGGATCATCGACGCAGCGGCGCGCCGGGCGTGCCCGTGCCGACCCGGAACACGTCGGCTGAGAACAGGGAGCTGACGTAGAGGCTGCAGGGATCGAAGCCCCCTCCCTCCCCGAAGGCGAGGGAGGCGCCCCAGGCCACCCCAGACGCGAGCGTGTCCCAGGATCCGTCGGGGGAGATCCGGGCGATGGTCCCGGGGACGTTGTTCGCAACATACAGGGCGCCGGTGGCGTCCAGGGCGACGCCGTCCTGGGTGCTGCCGTCGGGCAGCGTCGCCAGGACACCGATCGCGCCTGCGGCCCCATCGAAGACGGGGATCGAGGACACGACGCTCGGCCGTCGGTAGGTGTTGGCGACGTAGACCGTCTCGCCGTCGAGATCGAAGACGACGCCGTTGGGGGAGGGCACGCCCTCAGCCCAGGTCTGCACCGTCGGGGGCTGCCCGGCGGCCTCGTCGGAGATCTGCCACAGCACGTCTTCGTCCGGGGACGACACCAGCAGCGTGTCCCACGGCGTCACCGCGAGGAAGTTTGCGCCCTGGAGGCCAGCGACGAGCAGGGCGCTGGTGCCGGCGTCGGGATCGACGGCCACCACGCCGGCGCTCCCGTCTCCGGTGTCCGAGGTCGCGACCATCAGCCGATCCCGCCACCAGGCCAAGCCGACCGAGCCGGGCAGATCCACGATCGAGGACCAGGTGCCGTCAGGGTAGAGCTCCGCGACATAGCCCCCCCCGAGCACGCCGCTGCCGCCGACGAACAGCCGCCCGCCAGGCCCAGCGGTCAGGCCCTCGGTGCCCACCGCGCCCACCGTGTCCGCGTCGAAGCCGGTGGCGAAGATCTGCACCTCGCCTGGCTCGAGGGTGTCTGGAGGGCAGGCCTGCTGAGACGGAAGCTCCGGGGGGGGCTCCCGGTGGCAGCCGGCCAGCCCGAGCCACAGGCCAGGCCACAGCCCAGGCCACAGCTTTGTGGGGGAGTGATGGATCATGGGGCGAGCATAGCAGCGGGTCTCCGGGGCTGACGTGCACGTCCAGCGCTGGCCGCCGGGGATCGCCACCTGCGCAGCCCCGGGGATGTCGATGTCACGATCCGCCCACCAGCAGAGGATCGTGCGGGGGGGGTGGGGCCGGGCCCACGGGCCCGATCAAGGCGCGGGGCTCGGTGAGCAGATCGCCGGGGGGGCACCCCGGGGGATCCGACGGAGCTGCACGATCCTGCGGACATGCGGCGGAGAGCAGTGTGCTACCGTGCCGCGATGGCCAACGACGATCTCTACCCACCGCCCTGGCCTTGGCCTTGGCCTTGGCCAAGGCCAGGGCTCCCCGGCTCCGCGGCTGCGCCAGGGCTCCCCGGCGGTGGCCCCCGAGCGCTGCCGCCCACGGCGGGGGAGGGGCCCGATGGGATCGCGGCCTGACGACGTGCCCGAGCTTCCCTCTGGCCTGTATGACGAGCTGATCACGTCGGCCCTGCAGCGTCGCCTCGACGATCCTGCGCTCGAGGTCCGGCGCACCCCGTTGAGCCCCGATGCGGCCTCGGAGGTGCTGGCGCGCCACCTGTTCCGCTCTGCCCAGGCGGTGCTGTCCTCGATCAGGGGCCCCGATCCCGAGAGGCTCGCGAGACAGCTTGGGCTCACCAACCAGCTGCTGGCGCTGCTGGGCGACCACGACGCGGTGGATCCCGGCGATCACGCCACCTCCGAGCGGCTGCTGCAGGTGATCCACCGGGATCAGCGCAGGCTGGGCAGCGGCGAGATCCAGCGGCCATCGATCCCGCTGCGGCACAGCGATCTGATCGTCAACGGCCCACAGGATCTGCGGGTGGGGCGGGAACTCCAGCGGGAGCTGGCGTCTGCGGATCGGGTGGACGTGCTGGTGTCGTTCGTGAAGTGGACGGGGCTGGTCGAGCTGCGCGACGCTCTGTGTCGCTTCAGCGATCGCCACGGGGGCCGTCCTCCGCTGCGGGTGCTGACCACCACCTACATGGGCGCGACCGATCCCGAGGCGCTGGACGCGCTGGTGGCGCTGGGTGCCGAGGTGCGGGTCAGCTACGATGCGCGTCGCACCCGGCTGCACGCCAAGGCGTGGCTGTTTCACCGGGACACCGGGTTCTCGACCGGGATCATCGGCTCGAGCAACCTGTCCCACGCGGCGCTACGCGATGGCTGCGAGTGGAACGTGCGCCTGTCCAACGTCGACAACCCCACGATCCTGCGCAAGTTCGAGGCGACGTTCGCCCAGTACTGGGACGAGGGGGTCTTCGAGCCCTACGATCGGGAGCGGTTCACGGCGGCGCTCGCCGCGCGGCGTAGCCCCGAGCGGGACGCGCTGACGGTGGCGATCCGGCTGCACCCCTACCCACACCAGGTCGCGGTTCTTGGAGCGCTCGAGGCTGAGCGCGGCGCAGGCCACACCAAGAACCTGGTGATCGCAGCGACCGGGACCGGCAAGACGGTGATCGCCGCGCTGGACTACGCACGCCTCGCCGGCCGCCCGAGCCTGCTGTTCGTGGCCCACCGGCGGGAGATCCTCGAGAAGAGCCGGGCGACCTACCGGGCGGCGCTGCGGGATGGCGGCTTCGGGGAGCTGCTCACCGGCACCGACAGGCCGCTGGAGGGGCGGCACGTGTTCGCGAGCGTCCAGGCCCTGCACGGGCGCAGGCTGCAGCAGCTTGCGCCGGATGCCTACGACGTGGTCGTCGTCGACGAGTTCCACCACGCCGGGGCCAACACCTACACCACCCTGCTCGAGCACCTGCAGCCCAGGATCCTGCTCGGGCTCACGGCCACCCCCGAGCGAACCGATGGGCGCTCGATCCTCCACTGGTTCGACGATCGGATCGCGGCGGAGTCGCGGCTTTGGGATGCGCTGGATCAGGGCCTGCTGGTCCCGTTCCAGTACTTCGGGGTCGCCGATCAGACCGATCTGTCGCAGATCGACTTCCGGGCGGGTCGATACAGCGTCGCCGAGCTTGAGCGGCTCTACACCGCCGACGAGCACCGGGCCGCGGCGGTGCTGCGCGTCTTGGTCGAGCGGGTCCGGGATCCAACCACCATGCGGGCGCTGGGGTTCTGTGTGTCGGTGAGGCACGCAGCGTTCATGGCTGCGTACTTCAACCAGCGGGGCCTGCGGTCCGCCAGCGTCACCGGAGACACGCCGAGGGCAGAGCGCGGGGAGGCCGTCCGCAAGCTCACGTCCGGTGAGCTGTGTTGTGTGTTCACCGTGGACGTGTTCAACGAGGGGATCGACATCCCCTCGGTTGACACGGTGCTGTTCCTCCGGCCCACCGAGAGCGCCACCGTGTTCCTGCAGCAGCTCGGTCGTGGCCTGCGGCTGCACGAGGGCAAGGGCTGCCTGACCGTGCTCGACTTCATCGGGCGGGCCAACCGGAGGTTTCGCTTCGATCGACGGTTCCGGGCGTTGCTGGGCGGGGGGACCCGCTCCGAGGTGCGCCGGGCGGTGCAGGAGGGCTTCCCCAGGCTGCCGTCGGGCTGCGCGATCCACCTCGAGGAGGAGGCTCAGCGCGCGGTCTTGGAGAACATCAAGCGGACCCTGTCCAGCTGGGCCTCGCTCGCTGAAGATCTGGAGGAGGACTGGCCGCTCGCGACCTTCCTGGAGCGGGCGGACGTGGATCTGCGCGAGCTGTACCTCGATCGGAGGTGCTTCTCCCAGCTCCGGTGCAGACAGGGCTTCATCGGAGCTGTCCCGGACAACGGGATCACCCGGGCCCTGCCGAGGCTGCTGCACACCGACGATCCGGCGCGGCTGGGCCGCTGGCGGTCCTGGCTCGATCGCGACCAGCCACCCGCGCCCGCGCCCGACGATCCCCTCCAGCGGATGTGGTTCGCAGCGCTGGGGCAGGGGGCACGCCCGCTGGATGAGCTGGGGGACTTCCTCGCCGAGCTGTGGGCGGATCAGATCGTGCTGGACGAGCTCCGGCAGCTGCTCGGGGTGCTCGACGATCGGCGCCGCAGGCCGACCCTGGCGCTGGAGGGGCTGCCGTTCCAGCTCCACGCCACCTACAGCCGGGACGAGATCAGCGCTGGGCTGGGTGAGCTGCGCAAGGGCAAGCTGCTACGGACTCAGGGCGGGGTGTACCGCTGCGAGCGGCGCCGCTGCGACGTGCTGTATGTGACGCTGGACAAGGACGAGCGGGACTTCACCCCGACCACGCTGTACAACGACTATCCGCTGTCTCAGCGTCGGTTCCACTGGGAGAGCCAGGGCAACACCCGGCTCGAATCACCCACCGGGCGGCGGTACCGGCACCCCCCCGAGGGGTGGCGGATCCTGCTGTTCGTGCGCCGGGCGAAGCGGGACGGGCGGGGGCTGACGATGCCCTACCTGCTGTTGGGGCCGGTTCGGTGTGTGTCCGCCTCCGGGGAGCGGCCGATCCAGATCGTATGGGAGCTGCTGCATCCGATGCCCGCCGGCTGGTTCAGCGAGGTAAAGATCGCAGCGGGGTAGCGCTGGCCTCGGCGGGCTCGAGCCCCCAGCCGGGGTCGTCGCTATCCCACAAGCACTCGTCCTGGGCCAGCGCGGGGATCTCGTCGCGGATGGACATGGCGCGCGTCAGCCGGCTCGATCGTGTCCCCGTGGCCCACCGCTGCCCCACAGGAGACCTCATCGCGGGCGCAGATCACCGCCATGCCCTATCCTGACCACCTGCCCGAGGATCCCATGGAGCCACCCCCCCTCATCCGTCGTGACCAGGACATCCCCCTGCACGAGGACGTACGCCTGCTCGCCGGCACCCTCGGGCGAGTGATCCGTGGGATCGAGGGCGAGGCCTGCTTCGAGGCCGTCGAGGCCCTGCGCCGGGGCTGTCGGG